>JAFGKU010000143.1 GCA_016928415.1 Spirochaetales bacterium | reverse complement strand
TTCCATTGATGCGGAATGCCGTACCGGTCAGGAAAAATCGCGGTTGCTTGCCAGGATTACGGACATCGGAAAAGGAGGGGTATGCTTGGTTTCCAATCAAATTATCGAAATTGGAACCCTGCTTACGATCAAATTCCGTTTACCGAAAATAGGATTGATATCCGATATGAACGGAATCGTAATTTGGACAAAAAAAGGAGATATTGAGGGGCAATACATCAGCGGGATCGGGTTTCTGAATTATAAATCTCCTGATATTGCCAGGATAATGAATTGTATTGATAAACCGTAACTTTATTATGGTTTTAATTGTTTAATAATTGGCCGGATGTCACTTATAAGGAATAAGGTCTTGCAGCCTGGCCTTATTCATCCTTTATAATAGGTCAAAAACAAATCTCTTCTTTGACATTCGGCCTTTTTTTTATAAATAGACCCTCCTATACAGGCCAAAAAAGCAGTATACTGCTGTCATGGTTCGACTTAAGCGTTTCTCTTTAAAAAACTGTCATTATAATATTTCAGCTTTTTATTTCTGTATTATCTCTTCAGAAATTCTGAGGCTAAGAAAGGAACTGGAAAAATATATCCTCCTGCAGCCCGAATTTTCCACGGCGTTGGCGCCCATCGACCTTTTGCCGGAAGCCCCTCCAATAGCAGTGAGAATGGCGGATGCCGCAAGGAAAACGGGAGTGGGGCCTATGGCGGCTGTTGCCGGGTCGTTTGCCCAGGCAGCCTCTGAAAAAGCCCTGGAGCAGGGAGCCGCGGAAGTTATCGTTGAAAACGGCGGTGATATTTTTCTCTGTGCATCAAAAGAAATCGTGATCGGTCTTTATACCGGTCAGGATTCTCCCTTTAAGGGACTCGCTTTTCGTTTACTGCCTTCATACATGCCAACGTCTGTATGTTCCTCTTCCGGACGAATGGGGCACTCCCTCAGCCATGGCAACTGTGATCTGGCAACGGTACTTTCCCCGGATGCCGCTCTCGCCGATGCTGCGGCTACCCTGGCGGGTAATTTAGTTAAAAATGAAAAGGATATTACACCGGTCCTGGAACGAATCTCGAGTATTGACGGTATTCGGGGAGTCCTGATCATCAAGGGCGATAAAATGGGCATGATGGGAAACCTGCCGGAGCTTATCAGAAGTTCACATTCCGACATACACACCAAGGTAACGCATGATCCCTCATGGGTAATATATTAAAACCGCTTATTCCTGTCCGGCGTAATGAATCTTGTTTTTTCCCTTTTTTTTGGCTTCAAAAAGGGCCTTGTCCGTCAGTTTCATCAGGTCGTCCGCTTTTTGTCCGTGTTCCGGGTATTCGGATATTCCCACGCTGAGCGTTACGGGCCGGCTTAAGCTTTCCTTTCCCATATTAAGATTATTATTAATAAGCTCCAGGTTCTTTTTTACTTCTTCAACCATTGAAACAGCGTCCTTTTTTGTTGTCTGCGGCAACAGGGCGGCGAATTCATCCCCGTCCAGTCTGGCAATCACGGCATTGGCGGGAAATGAATTTTTTAATAATTCGGCCACGATTTTAAGCATCATGTCACCCGTTTCCGGTCCCCATAAACTGTTTACCTGATGAAAATTATCAAGGTCGCACATGAGCAGGCAAAAATTCCTGTTTTTGAACTGTGTTATCCTGGAATCGATTGATTCCTCAAAAAAGCGCCGGTTATGGAGCCCCGTCAGCTCATCCGTTATTGTCTGGTACCTTGCCTTCGTGCCCCACAGGACGAGGGAATTGAGAAAATCCTCCGCTTCGTTCAGCCATGAAACCATGTATCCGACCATCGACTTGAGGATTTTATTACCGATCATGGGATGCTCCCATACAAAAAGGTAAAAATCGATGGCTTCCAGGGCCAGAAGTTCGGCATCCGTCAAAGCATAGCAGGTTAACGACCTGTTTTTCTGGTCGATAATGGACATTTCCCCGAAAAATTTTCCCCGTGAAAACCTTGCCATTTCGAGTTTTGCGCCGTCGGAGAGAGTCTTGTAGCTGCCGATAAAACCGTTTTTCACAATATACATTTCCCTGGCGGTATCCCCTTCAAGGAACAATGTTTCATCCTTTTTTAAATTGACCGTCTTCAGGCATTCGCCCACTGCCTTTCTTTCGAGAAAGCTTAAATCCTGTAAAATATGAACCTGTTTGAGAAAATCAACCAAATTCTCCATGGTTTTAACCTTTCTTTATACCTGACTCCCGTCTTTATCAGGCTGCAACATACGGATTTCATTTCCCCCTTCCGACCAGGTTTTTTTCATAAGTTGATATGTGGCACTAAATATCCTGTGCCAGTCTATCTGCTTGTTTTCATATAATCCGATCGCTATGCTGGCGCTGAGTTTATACGTATTTTCAACTTTATCCCCGGATGATTTTTCGGGCGTTGCCCTGCGGATGACCGGACTTATGTCCTTGATGGCCCGGGAAAGAGTGTTTGCCATGCTGAGCGCTTCTTCTTTGTTCGATTTTTGCAGCAAAAGAGCTGTTTCATTGCTTCTCAGCCTGATAGCCCAACCTTTCTGTAATTTTTTTATCTCTTCCAGATACAGGTCTCCCAGCCTGGCCATGACGATATCCCCGGCTTTATGTCCGAAAATATCGTTCAATTCCTTGAAGCGGTCCGGTTTGATGATAATCAGGGTAACGGGCGGGCTTAACAATCCGGGTATTTTTTCATCCAGGTACATTTTATTGTAAAGGCCCGTGAGTTTATCCGTATATACCTGCTCCTGCAGATATTTTACCCACGGTGTATTTTCCGATATTAAAGAATGAATGGAGCGCAGCCTTTCAGAAAGTATATATAAATACCGGAGATACAGGCGCGAAATTGTCTGGGGCCTTTCGAGAGTAAGGCTTTCCATTGTATGGGCCAGGGCAGGGAACTCCAGGCATGTACAGTTTTTTGAGGCAATGGCCTCTACCATATGAAGTGATGATGTGACGAATTCGCACTCGCTGAAACTATCCCCGGTGGAAAAATGGGCTATTTCCCGCTTTTTTTGGTCTTCGTCAGTTTGTACCAGGATGACCTTGCCTGATTTAACTATAAAGAAATGAAGGGCCATACTTCCCTTTTGAAAAAGCACCGTGTTGACAGGGTAAATTTTTTCCTCCGTTTTGGTGAGTATGAAATCTATGTCATTGTCTGAAAGTGTCTCAAACAGGATTGAACGTTTTAGAAGTTCACGGTCTGTCATTTTAAAACCTTCACGGTGTCAATACCCATCTTGTTTTAATGACTCATTAAAGCCGCCAACCGGTTTTCATAATTATAATTCACAGGGTAAAGCAGTCGTGGGACCATACCGGGGAACAGCAGGCATTTTCCCCGGTACGGCATTTTATGTTATGAATGGGAACTGTCCTGCTTTTTTTCTTTTTTTAGTTTCCTTTTCTCCTTTAATGAATGCTGGGGCTTTTTCTTGGCATTATGTTTTTCCTTATCCTTCGACTTACCCATAAACATCCTCCGTTTTAATAATTTAATTAAGGCGTCCGTTTCATGGAACCTTTGCCTCTATGATAATCAATATCGATCGATTTTAAAAGATAATAAACAGAGAAAAAATTAAAAAAATCCCCGTTGTTTACAAATTTTTTTTGCCCAGCGCAGGCCCGCTTTTCCGTATAGATTAAAGAGAAGCAAACCAAGAGGGAGGATGGCCTCCATGACGGGATGCAGATAACACACCCGTATCAACATCAAATAAAATTGTTCAAAATTGTCTGCCTTAATATGTATTTCGTTTTTGTTTACAGGCAGTTTCCATGACCGGGCCAGTTTTCTGATTTTTTCTTCGCTCCCTTTCATGTAAAGGATGGCCTCGTAAGGTCCTTTTAACCGGAATTTTGAAGTTTTTTCATTGCTTAAAGACCGGACAGCGGCCTCTGCCAGACCTTCACGCCATTGATTGCGGTTTAAATTCCGGTTTTTAATGATGGGCCAGGTTTCGATTCCGGTGATGGCCGCCGCCGCTTCCCTGCAGGCAACCGGACCTCCGGAGAAGAAAAGAGGCCTGATCTCATAAGGGAACAGGGAGGACGCGAAAAGTTCCACCTCGGCGATATTTTTACCGTGCATGACGATTTTTTCAATCCTGGAAGTAAATGTATGCGCGAGGAATCCTTCCGAGCCGGAAGATGCGTGCATGCCGATGAACAGGACTCCTTCGCATCCGAAGGGACTGCCTATGCCCGGTACGGGCCCCCGTAAGTATCCGGAAACAAGTTCCGCCCTTGTATCCACACATTCCCTGAATATATTGTATCCCGTTCTGTGAAAGTCCTTGATCACTACCCGTTGGATGCCTGTTTTGAACAGGGCTTTGACAACGGCATCAAGGTCCTTGGACAGTTCATAACACGCACAGGCCCATTCCCGCGTTTTAAAGCGGGATGCCTCATAAGAAAGACATCCCGAACTTCCTTCGATGTCCGCTATGATGAGAATGCTTTTCATTTAAAGAAGGCTCCGCACTTCCTTTCCGTCCTCCGGGTTCACTTCCCGGTCCGCCAATATCCAATGTTCCGTATGGGTTACGGGGGTTTGGGGGTAAAATGTTTGAAGCGGGCCGAGGGTTTCCAGTTCGACCATCCGGGAACTTGTATAGCATTCAACAGCGCAATTGTCATCCGGATACGTTCCTCCGGTATTGCGGTCGAATTTTTTGATGAAAGTTCCGTTCCTGGAAGTCACGCCTATAAATCCTTCGTACCCCGCGGTTCCTACCTTGCCTTCCTCACCTGCAGGTTTGATAATAAACAGGTCATCTCCCTGCACATACTGCTTACTGCCGATTGTGGATTTATGGTCCATCCATTTCCGCCAATAAATAATTTTTTTTGTATCCCACAAATCATTACCGGAACCCCATGGGAAAAAAACGGTAACGTCCGTCCTCATGCAGGTAAGGCTCCAGATGGATCCGTAATAAAGTGAATCCCCCGTATTCTCAACCGTACAGGAGACGCGGAAACCGTGCTTTTCCCCGCTTACCGTAAAAGATTTATTCATTTCAAGGAGAGGGTCGTGTCCCTTTACCGTAATGGTCCCTTTTTCCTGACTCACTTCGCAGGGCGCATTGTCCGGTGAATACGACTGGCGTGTTTCCGGCGACAGCCATATCCTGCTTCCGCCGTAACAAATCCAGTCGTGGTACCGGAGTTTTTTTCCCTCATCAACGAAGAGCAGGTTTTTTTTGCCGCCAATACTCAAATGCAGAATACGGGGTCCGAAATCAGCCATCAGTACGAGCTTCATGTTATCCACGCGGCATTCATAGGCATTGGAATAACCTGAAAAATTTATTCTTTTAGTTTCCATAACGCCTCACAAAATTCTTTTTTTTTTATTTTATCGTTAACTATAATACTTGTTCAATCCCCTTTAAAAAATCATCAAAATATTACATTGGTATTACAAATTTAATAAAGGTTCCTGTTTTTTATACCTCTGCTGAACAGGCTCAATTTTGTTAATATGAAATATTTTTTTCAGGAGAAAATAGTAATAAAATTCATCATTTATGCCTAAAGAAACTCTGAATTTTGTCATAATTTGATAAATTTGAAGAATTTATGAAAATTCCTACCTTAAAGCAGGGGGTAAATTCCTACTAGGTGAGGGTGCCATTTTTGACAAACCTCATTTACATTAGAAATAGATTCGTAAAATGTAAACGTGTACGAATTATAAAAATGAGGGAAAAACAAAAAGGAGAAAAAAAATGAAAAAGATCATGGTAATCCTGCTTGTCAGCCTATTAATGTTGACGGCAACAGGACTCTTCGCCAGAAACATCACCCTTAGAAACAATGGAAGTACAACACTGACCATCCGGTACTCCGGCAGCTCAGGTTCGGCTTCCTGGACTATCGGGCCTGGCGGGAGTGCGGTTCACTCGGTTCCCGATGGAACGTCAGCTATGAGGTATTGGGCAGATACGGGCGCAAATGCCCCGCCCTGTAATACATTGGCTGAATTCACCCTTAATGGTGCAGGCAATCTTGATTTTTATGATGTAAGCCTTGTTGACGGATTCAACGTGGCATCCCAGATTGTTCCCAGCGGCGGTTCAGGCGACGGTTCGTATTACTCCTGCGGCATCGCGGGTTGTACATCAACGGCCCTGCTGACCGGTTGTCCTTCGGAACTTAGGTCCCAGGGTGCCTGCTGCAGTGCCTGTATGATTTTCGGTTCACCGCAGTACTGCTGCTCGGGTGCCTACAATACACCGGCAACCT
>JAFGKU010000142.1 GCA_016928415.1 Spirochaetales bacterium | reverse complement strand
CCGGTGCCTTGTGCCTGCGAGCAATAATTAGTGCCAAGAAGCTTTCTAGTTTAAGAATCTGATGCGTAATTTGGTTAATTTTCACCCTATATTTCCGATATAACCTGAAAAAATAGAAATCTTCGTAGCAGTATATATGTTTAAGTCTTTCGTGTATAATGGACATATAAAAAAGGAGTTTTAAAACGAAATATGAAAAAGCATTTGATTTTGTTTTGCCTTTTCATGGCTGTATCTTTCACCGCTTTAGCGGAAAGTCCGTTTGCCGTAATAATGTACGATGAAAAAACAGAGAAAGAAGTCGGGGCTTTCCCGCCAAAGCGGACCATCTGGGCGCATACAATAGATAAATGCCGGGAATACGGCGCAAAAGCGGTTGTTTTAAAGTTCTTCTATGATATGCCGCGTGAAGAAGACAAGGTGTTTGCCGTGGCAATGGACAAAATACCCGTATTCCTCCAGGCCTGCCTCAATAATGAAGAACCGTCGCTGAACCCGCTGGACCGGAAATATTCAATTGATTTGGGAAAACGCTATACCCTTGCCCTTTCGGGAGACAATGGATGGATACCGGTGCCGGTTCTGGCTGAAAAGGCATATGATATAGGTTTTGTTGACGTACAAAATGTCAATGAAATACCCCTGGTAGAGCAATTCAAGGGGAAGTATTATAAGTCATTATGCTATGCCGTTCTGCTTTATATATATCCCGGCCTGAAGATAGAAAATGATGCATTGGTACACAATAATAAAAAAATAAAACTGAGCGGCAACCTCGAGATGCATGTGAATTACCCCGAAAAAGACAATCTCGATTACATCCCGCTATGCGATTTTTTAAACGGAAAGGCCGGTAAAAAAGACGTGGAACACAAAATAGCGATAATCGGCTGGGACGGCAACAATTCGGGAACGTTCGCTATTTCAACGGGGAAAGTAAGGACACACCGGGTTTTTGTTTACGGCCTTCTTGACATGTATGACCAGGTAAAACGGCTGGGCCCGTGAATGCGTGAGTGTTAAACGGTTATATCCTGAATAACTCCCCGTGCAACAATAGAAATTCATAACATAATCCTCCCCTTCGGAATATCTTCCTGTACTTTTTCTTTATATCTCATGTTATCATTTAAACAAAGGAGGTAAATGTAACTTTCATACAAAAATTCAAAATAATTAAGCGGAGAAAAAAAATGAGGAAAAACCTGATTAAGATCGTTTTGGCGATTTGCCTTTCGATGTTCATTTTCGGCTGTTATATGGCCGACCGGGAAAGCCCTGCAAGCGAACAGGGTGTTACCCGGGGCTGCTGGTCGTCCAGCGCCCAATATGCAACCTGGTCCGACGGCACCTATTCCGTCTGTAATAACGTATGGGGCTCCGGGGCCGGTTATCAGAATCTCTGGGTCTGCTCCTATTACAACTGGGGAATCTACTGCAACCATCCCTACGGAAGCGGGAACGTTAAATCCTACCCGAGCGTCAGGAAAGTAATCAACCAGCGCTTAAGCAGCATAAGCCAGCTGAAAAGCACCTGCACCTACACATTACCGGGTTCCGGTACGTGGAACGCCGCCTATGACATCTGGTGCGACGGTATGGCCTGCGAAGTCATGGTCTGGACGTACAGGAAAAACCAGATACCGTTGGGAACTTACCAGACAAACGTTACGGTCGGCGGGAACAACTGCAACGTGTACAAGGGATATTCAAAGAACGGACTTGTCGTCACCTTCGTACGTACCTCCAACACCACCAGCGGCTATGTGAACATCAAGGACGTCTTGAACTGGGTCAAAAACAGGGGATGGTTCGGTGATGTAACCGTCAGACAGGTTGAATTCGGTTTTGAAGTGGTCCAATGCACTGGGGAATTCAAGTTAAGGGGCTACTCGCTTTATTAACATAGAACACTGGCGCCAACACCTACATTAACACAGCAAAGGGCTGTCCCATACGCATTTGAGGCAGCCTTTTTTAATTAACGGCTCAAAAGTGTATACCCTCCACGTGAAAAAACATCGCTCACGTGGAGGTGTTTTGTGGTGTCAGTTTTTTCCGGACCTGACTTGAATTCCGGACCAATTATCCCTACATTATAAGGAGGGCGTCCTTACGTAGATTTTTCGCGGCCAGCGAAACCATTAGGTCTTCAGCATGTCGTGCAGAGGATTCGGAAACCGGCCCGAAAACGGAGAAGGCGCCTGTGATTCGGAAAACAAGGAGGAGACACATGATTCGAAAAGCTGATCTTTTAAAAACTGGAAACGTTATGACGGTAGCCGCGAGATTTTGCCTGGTTCTTCTACTACTGCTGGCTTTCAGCCTGCCCTGCATGGCCCAGGACCAGGATCAGGACCAGGAAGCCGGGATAAAAATCTATGTAAAGACCCTGGCGGGCAAGGTTCTGACGCTCGAAGTGCTGCCTTCGGACCTGATCGAAAGCATCCGGACCATGATCAAGGACACGTACGGCGTACCGGAGGACGAACAGCGCCTCATTTTTGCCGGCAAACAGCTTGAGGATGGCCGGACCCTCTCGGATTACAACATCCGGGACGAATCCACGATCCACCTTGTGATACGCAAGAATAAGACTCCTCCCCCAAAACCGAAAAAGGAATAATAATAAAACCGTAGATAGCCCTGTGGCTCATTATCCTGGTTCCCGTTGTGCTTTGCGCTGAAGAACCCGAAGATTCGGGCAACGTTTCCTGGAAGGTGATTGTCTGTTATTTCCCCGGGCTAGTAGGTGCCCTTCAGATAGAGAGCGATGTGCGGACCGTTAAAGGTGATATGTTCGGGAAATAAAAACGGAATGCGCATTCCGAATTTCAACGGGGATGTAATCGTTTTACAATTAGTCGCGTTATCGTTAGCAAGGGTTGCATCGGATCCGAATGTCGCAAACAACCAATAGGTTCCGGGATAGACAGGCAGGGAATACATGATATCAACATCTTTTTCTCCCTCAGCCAGTAAAGCTATCGGCGTAGTCATTATCTCATCCTTTGGATCGCCGTAATCATCGCAAGACCACAGGTACATGATTACTTTCGGCCCCGGGTCCACGGCGTTTATGCACAGATTCGTGAGCATAATTGTTATCTCAACGGTCACCCGCTGGCCGACCAGGCAATTCGCGACATACGGCTGGGGCCCTTCACTTGTGAAAAGTTCGGCATGCCCGCAGGTGTACGTGCCGTGATCATCGAAATTACTGCAGGAAAAAACAAGTGCGGCTGCGGCAATGAGAACATAAATAATTTTTTGCATATTTGTCACTCCACTTTAATCAGGAAACAATAATTTTTATCATGCTGTATGGCATCTAAAGAAAATATAGCACGCGGCTTATGTTATTTTAATGAAAACGCCGGATTTTAAAAAAAAAATTAATTAACAGCGGATTACACCGATTAACGCAGGCCATTTCGCACTTGACGGATATAAAATTTACCCTGGGTAGGACTATTTAATAATTGATCCTTGCCAGTTATTCATGCTAAATTAACCGCATGAAGGCACTTGTATTTATACCGGGTTATAAAGGAAGCTTTTTAAAAAATAATAAGGGCGATTTTATATGGGCTACTTTATCATCCTACCTAAAAGGAAATATCCCGGCACAACTTGATTTATTCAAGAAGCCTGCTCCCGAAACCATTATTCCGGATGGTGTATTCGACAAATTCCCAATGATTAAAAATCTTTTCTCATTGAAAATCTACAGTCCCATCCTGAACTACCTGGCAAAGAAAATAAAAAACGCGGTGTTATTCCCTTTTTCGTATGACTGGCGGCTGGATATACTCCCTAATTTGACACGGCTTCATGGGTTATTTCAGGATTTACGAAGCAGGGGTTTTCACACTATTGACTGTGTAAGTCACAGCCTCGGCAGCTATATGCTGGCCTATTATCTCCGTTATGGTATACAACAGCCGGAAAATCCCGAAGAGACCTGGGAAGGGGCTTCGAGCCTGAACAATATTGTTTTCTCCGGTGCACCGTTTAAAGGGTCGCTTGTGGCTATCCGTGACACGCACCTTGATGAAAGATCTCTCTTCAACAGGGTATTGCTCACTAAAAATACCGTTCGCTCTTTTCCCATTGCCTATCAATTACTTCCTTCAGATGCGGGGGGAAAGGTTTTATTCAACGGGAAATCAATAGACTTATTCTCGCCCGATGCATGGGAAACTCATTCCCTCGGTTTTTTTAAAGAAGCTTTCAATCAGGAGAAAGCCGGCTTTACAAGGAAAAACCTTTTACGTGCAAAATTGATACAGGAAAGCATTAATAGACCGCCCGGTGTAACACCGCCAGACAACAACCGGATTTTGAATATTATCGGAACCGGTATTAAAACACCGTATACGTATGTTATAGACGGTAATCAATTAATCATGGACGAAACAAAGGCGCTGAATGCGGATGGCGATGATACGATTGTCATCAATTCGGCGCAGCTTCCGCCTGCGTATGGTTCCATCCGGAATTCGGTTATCCAAGTCCGGTCAACGCACATGAAACTGCTTTATCACAAGACAAGTTTACGTTCCATCTCCGAGTTTTTCCGGAAGGATTGATTGTTCATCAATCCTGATCCTACTTACCCTTTCACCGCTGGTTAGGGTTGTTTATCAGGCAACAAACCATCGTTGCGGTTGTAGAAAACGGGGATGAAAAATTTGATTAACCGCCGATCAAGAATCGCTACTGCAACAGCTTGACCTTGAGCCATTTCTGGTTCTCTTTCACGTAATTTATAAGGTCTTCCGTCGGTTCGTCGCCGCTGTTGAGCATGTTGGAATAATCCCTTTTATTGCCCAACAGGTAAATTGGTGCCAGGTACCATCCCGGGAAACCCCAGAAACCAAGGAGCCAGTTGAACAGTTGGGCTCCCCTGTACTTTTTATTCAGGCAATCCGGACATCCAATGACCACTCGTTTCCATTTGAAGGAAAATAAAAGAACGCCCAGGGTGCGTCTTAAGCTCAGGGCGTTCAGACGGGAATGCCCCTGGCAAAGGGGACACGGAGTTTGTCTGAAGGATTCCAGTATTTTTTCGAACTCTTCCTCCATCTCCTCTTCCCCGGCGCTGATGGTTTCCTTGACTGTTTGCGAAAGAAGGTTACGGTCTCTCAGAACACCCCTGAGGATCTGTTTGAATTCGTCCCTTAACTGGTCCATTTCATTAAGGGCAATATTAAGCAGCTGGTCGTCAGGCATATTTTCGTACATTTCCCTGATTTTTTCCTCGTCCATCACCGCCTCCTTGCTGACTGGTCTCAATGATAAATGATAAGAAAACTTACAAATAAATACAATCGGGGAATGCTAAAAAGATTTACTGGCCGCACCCGATACCCTTAAGATACTGCAGATGGCTAACGGGGATGAAGAATTTTAATTAACCGCCGATTTCACGGAAGAACGCCGATTGGCGGGTAAGCCTCTGTGGGACTATCGAAGAATTTGTTAATTGCTTTGAACAGATAGTTTTAGATGGAACCTTTGAGGAGGTGGAATTCATTTTTTATCTCTGACTTTCTACTTAAGCTACCATAAAAATGAGAATTGAAATATTCAATTTATTGCAAGTACAAAAAGCACGCTTGTTGGCGCTGGCTGCTCATATTTAATAAATTCCTGTTTTAAATCTTTCTTATTAACAACCCGGTCCGTTTCAGGAAATACTACTTCGAGATATTCAAAAACAGCCTGGAATACAGTAATATCTATATAATCCTTTTTATATGTATAACCATGGTTCAATAATTTTTGCCAGGAAAAAACGAGTGGAATTCGTTGCCCGGGCAATATTCGTACCTGTTGCTCCTGGTTTGCAGTGGTGTCAATCAGAAAATCCTGGTTAATCTTATAGCGTACTTCGAATACAATTCCGGAGGCATTTTCAAGATCAAAAAACACACCGGGTGTGCAACTGCTTATACCCAAGCAAAAAATACCTATCAATAATAAATATAATTTTTTTATTTTATTCCCCACTTTGTAATATGATTTGTAGGCGGGCCTCTGTAACTCCCGCTCATCAAGGCGGTCAGCTTCCATTTCAATCTGAATAATAGGTAAAATAATAATTTTCTGCAAGCCGCATAAGGTGAAAAATTTATGAATTTGGAGCGAGATCCGTGCGCTCCATAAAGACATGAAAATATTACCTGTATTCTGAAAATATTACTCTTGCCGGCAGCCAATATCAGTCATACCATTAAAAAAATTTATATTTTTACTAAAAAATTAAATTTAAGAAAGGAATTAAAAAATGGGAAAAAGGGTTTTTTATGTGTTTATGTTCATTACGCTTTTTGTGTGTCAAACAGTAATATCACAAACAATCTGCGACCAATACGGCATACTCTCTATTAATGGAGGCGAATACATTCTCCAGAATAATGTCTGGGGAGCAAGCACGGCCCAATGTGTTACATATAATGGAGGGACGGGATTCACTGTTACGACATCAGCACACAACCAGGGGTCAGTTGCCGGATATCCTTCCCTGTTCAAGGGGAATCATTGGGGTACTGCCACCAGTAACAGCGGGATGCCAATACTACTAAGTTCAGTCAGTAGTGCCAATTTCAGTTTTAATGTAAGCAGTACGCGGCCAAGCGGAGATTATAATGTAGCTGCAGAAGCCTGGATAAGCCCGTCTACAGATGCGAGCGCCGGCTATGGCGGGGGTGCTGAAATCATGATTGTTTTAGACTATCATGGTGTTATGGGTCCGGCCGGGTCCCAGATTGGTACTTTCAATGGACACCAGGTTTATTATGCAAATATCGGCTGGAATTTTTTGACTTATGTATCTACAGGAAGGAGTTCCGCAAGCGGCAATATGATGGATTTTATTAATGATGCGATGTCAAGAGGTTATGTTCAGTCTTCCTGGTACCTTCATGTTTTCGAAGCCGGTTTCGAGATTATGTCCGGCGGCCAGGGACTGGCATGCAATTCATTCTCCTTCTCTGTAAATGCAGGGGGAGGTGGTACTAATCCTACATCAACACCCACACCCACACCTGTACCACAGGCAAATACAACCACCCCACCGCCAACCACAAATAACAGTATTCCGGGATTGATTGAAGCTGAAAACTATTCCAATATGAGCGGCATCCAGACCGAGGCTTGTTCCGAGGGAGGACTGAACGTCGGCTGGATAGAGGCGGGAGACTGGATGGATTATAATGTCAATGTAGCATCTACGGGAAGTTATACTGTTCAATACCGGGTGGCTTCTTTAAGCAGCACAATCAGTTTTTCTTTACGGGAAGGAAACTCAATATTAGGGTCGGTAAGCACAGGAAGTACCGGCGGATGGCAGACCTGGACTACGGTCAGCCATACGGTAAACCTTAGTGCCGGCAGCAGAACCTTGAGAGTATATGCTGATGGCGGCGGATGGAATATCAATTGGTTGAATTTTACCTCCAGCGGAGGGTCTGTACCTACAGCCACACCTACACCCGTATCAGCAGCAACAGCTACACCTGTACCCGCGGGGAATACACCAACTCCCACAAGTAGAAGAAGCGGCAGGAGGTGAATCGACTGCCGGACAGGTAAGTACGGCAGTAACGGGGATACGGAAGAATATTAATTAACCGCCGATTCAGAATCGCAGTAACGATTCTGGGATGGCCGTTGGAGTGATAGATAGTAATGGTCGAAATACGGTCACCAGGTAACCATAACAACGGTTTTTATGACAGCAGATGTCCGCAGATCCGACGGTATGACTGCGGCTGTGATGGAAACCGGCAGCCAAAAAAAGAGGCGGGATCAGGTCCTCCCGCCTCGGAATGGCTATATGCGATTAGACGATTAAAACCAGAGTTTCCGGATGGCGTGGTTCTGGCGGTCCGTAACATACAGACCCGAGCCATAAAGCACCAATCCTATGGGCGAGTTGAACCGGGCTCCACTGCCGATGCCGTCAAGACCCGCGTTCTGTCCCGCACGACCGGCGATCGTGGTAACGGTCCTTGTAAGGACATCGATTTTCCGGACAATGTGGTTCGTGGTGTCCGTGACGTATAATGTATCCGCATCCCCCGCAATCCCGCACGGATAATTAAAGAGGACAGAGGTGCCGATCCCGTCAACGAAGCCTTTGCTTCCTGCAGCTCCCACCAGGGTCGTTACCACGGCATAGGCGATGTCTATTTTCCTGATTGTGTGGTTATAGGTATCAGTCACATACAGGTTGGTGCCATCCGTTACAAGTGACCTCGGAGTGTGAAACCGTGCCCCGGTCCAAACACCATCCTCGGAACCATATGACCCCGCGGATCCGGCAAGTGTCGAAACGACCGCCCCGCTGATCGTGATCTTTCTTATAACATGATTGAAGGAATCGGCGACATACAGGTTTGTACCGTCGTTTGTGAGGCCGAACGGCATATTAAAACGTGCCGCCGTTCCGGTTCCGTCAGCGCTTCCGGAAGCTCCGGCCGTTCCGGCGAACGTGGTCACTACCCCCGTGCCGGCAATGACTTTCCTGATGGTATGGTTGTTTGTGTCCGCCACGTAAAGGGTATTCCCAACACATGTTATCCCATATGGGCCAAAAAAGCGAGCGTCACTTCCTGTACCATCCATGGAACCGGATAATCCCGGTGAACCGGCGACAGTCGTCACTTCTCCCTTGCCGATGGTGATTTTTCTGATAGTATGATTACTCTGATCGGCGACGTACAAATTTGAGCCGGAGACCGCGATCGCTGAAGGGTAACAGAACCTGGCCGCGTTTCCGGTATCGTCTGCGCTCCCGTAGATTCCCAGGCTTCCCGCAAACGTGGTCACGGCCATTTCGGCGGTCAGGGTAAGCGCTGCGGCGGAAGCTGTCTTGCCGGCGCTGACCGTGACAGACGTGGATGCCGATTGATAGCCTTCCTTGCGTGCCACGAGGGTGTAGGTATTTGGATCGACGTTAGGGATGGTATAGGCGCCGCTGTCGGAGGTCATGGTGATATAGGAGGTTCCGTCAAGGTAGACGAATATACCGGTGTTCCACCTGGGCAAACCGCCTAACGTGACCTTTCCCGATACGGACCCGGTGGTGACCGGGGTAGTGCTCAATGAAAGGTTCATGACGGCTACGGAAGCAGAGGCTCCCGCGGTCACATTGACGCCCCTGGTAACGGAGTTGTAGCCGGTTTTGCTCGCGACAAGCACGTATCCGGTACCCGCGGGCACGTCCGTTATGCAATAATCACCGGTGTCTGTGGTCATTGCAGAATACGAGGTCCCGGCGATAAACACAAGGATACCCAGGTTTCCGGTGGCACTTCCCGCCAGGGTGGCTTTACCGGTGATTTTACCCGTGGGGGTCAGCAGAAGATCGTCCGCCGTGGCCTTCTGACCGGCGGTCACCTGGACATTGATGGCCACCGCCTTTTCGACGGAATCCGGACTGGATGCATAGACCGTATAATTGCCGGGTTCCAGCCCGTAAAACGCGTAGGCGCCATCGGCATCCGTGCTGGTCTGATCAGCAATACCCCTGAAGGTTGGCTGCTCCCTTCCGGCAATCATGGCCGCGACAGGTTCGCTTTTAACCCCGTCAGTGGTTTCCAGGGCAACGATGATTCCCGAGTGGCTTGTCTGGTTGATAAATTGGGCAACACCTTCAAGATCCCCCTGCTGATTCAGTTGGCTCGAGTTGTCGGGGCAGCCCGAGAGAGCGAAGAACGCAACGGCGAAAGCAAAAACCCGGCAGGCTTTAAAAATCACTTTATACATTTTCATTACTTTTTCTCCTATGACATTGTTGAATACCACTTATTACGTGGTAAATTATATTTATCTCAATGCGTTTGCCGGCAAAAAATAAAGATCGGGCGGCAAAAAATCCTGTAACAAGGATTACGAGGCACTTTGATATTCTTGGAATTCAATTGAATCTTACTTTATTGACCGAACTATACTAGTTAACACACAAACTGTCAATTATCTTTCAAAGTATTTTTCAAAATTGTAATTGGAGATAATTACCTGTGACATATCCCGATCACCACTTACCGTCGCGCTGGACGCAGATATGGGTGAATGAAACTACGGGTACCGAATCCGATTCAGCGGTTCAATTCCTACCTGAACATGCCTCTTGAGAAAAAGGTATCCTTTATCTTTTCCCTGAAACGGTTTATTGTTTCCGTGCGGGTTTCCAAGCTCACCTGGTAATCGAATTTAAAACCGAACTCCGTATACGTATTGAGTAACCACTGGAATTCCCTGTAATCATCTTCCGCGTCCATACCGCTGTTGTTCTCCCATGCATCGTATTCCGATGCGTTTTGCACTCTTGTTGCTTCCTGTTCATCGAGAATTTCGAGACCCCGGAGAATTACCAACAGGCCGCTCTTTTTCCCGATCCTTATGAGTGCTTCCCCCATGGTCCGGTATTTCTTCATATCGAAATACCGTTTTTCCTCTACTTCTTTACGGTAGCGATCGAACGAACACATAACGAGTTCCCTGACTTGAACGCTCAGCGGATCTCCGAGATACGTCAGGACCTGGCATGCGGTATCTTCATCCCAGGGAGTCTCTGCCCTGATCTGCAGTTTTTTCAGGTATTCCATGACGGCTCCCGCGGCTTTTGTTTCTCCCATTTCCTGAAGAGCGTGCAGGGTGTTTGCGTTGAAATCGCCGGCCCGCTCGGTCAGCCGCCTGTAATACCCCGGTATGGCTGCCTTGTATCTGTTCCGCTTCAGGATAATGGCGATGAAGTCGCAATCCATGAGGTGGTCAGTCACGACTTTCAGCTGGCTGTTGGAAAGCTTTTTTTCGGCAAGGATCATGGCCGCGTAAAAGGCCGTGTTATACGCATCCCCCCGGCTGGCCTGTTTGAGGAGGTAGTCGAAATTATCTCCGGTGTTGGTCAACCGAAGTGCGTATTCCACTTCCGGGTCGTTTGAGGCATTGATCGATCTCCTTATATCGTAATACCTGAGGATTTTGTCCAGCTTCACCGTATCGGTGTCATCTGCCGAAATAAAGCAGGAACCATATTTAGCCGCGAAACGGCGCATCCGTTCCACCTGCGGCCGGCCGTCATGGACCGAGCCCCCCAGTGCATCGAAGAAGCTTATGGGGCTGAAGAGGCTGGCTGATTTCACGTCCAAAATGGAAAAGCGGCCTTCAAAGTTCGATTTTTTAAGGGCATAAAATAAATCCTGCCATTCACTCGAAAGCCCTGAACTCATGGCGAGTGCAATGACTCCCGAAACATAAGGCGCGCTGAAGGATGTTCCCGAAACCGTAAACAGGTTACCTCCCGGTCCGACCGACGGTACTTCCTCTCCCGGCGCATAACAAGCCACGTTACTCCCGTAATTGGAATAACCGGAGACCTTGCCGTCGCGGTCGATGGATCCCACGACGATGGGGAAATGGGTTTGGGCAATAGGCTGAAGATGGGCGGGAATCCCATCGTTTCCCGCGGAACAGATGACGATGATGTCACGCTGGTTGC
This sequence comes from Spirochaetales bacterium, assembly GCA_016928415.1. Classification (GTDB taxonomy): domain Bacteria; phylum Spirochaetota; class Spirochaetia; order SZUA-6; family JAFGRV01; genus JAFGKU01. The sequence goes on along the minus strand of JAFGKU010000142.1, from coordinate 4,006 downwards.
ATTGAATAAAAACCGGCCGGTATAACGAAGAACAAGGCTTCACGATGTTCTCCAATGACTTGAATAACTGTTTCTGTTCCCCTGATGTCAGAGAATACACCCCGTTTTTCGGCAGGATTCGTGAATAATCCGTTCCCAGGCTGAGATTGATGATATCGGCCTTGAACTCGATGGCACGGGCTATTCCCTCGATGACCATCAGATCATTTGCGGCGAGTTTCTCCTCAAACACGCTGTAGCCGAAAACCTGGATCGGCATGACCCTTACCTGCGGTGCGACTCCCACCGCACCGGTTCCTTGCGTATCCGCGGCCGCCGCGATACTGGATACCTTCGTGCCGTGCTCTATAACGCGGACTATGTCTCCTCCCCGCGTATATTCATGGTCCTCGAATGCCGCGGAGCCCGTGACCACGGAATAAGGATCCGTTATCCTGCCCTTCATCTGGGGACAGTCTATATCCATGCCGGAATCCACAACCGCGATGGTGACGCCCTGGCCCTGTGCAACTTCCCAGATCCTGTCAATCCCGTAATCCTTGATGGTCCAGCCCGCCTTAGCAGTGGAGTTGCCGGCAAGCGTTTCCTGGATGAAATTCCTCTGCACGGATTGGACGGCTTCAAGCGCACCGATTACCGATATAATTTCACCGGTCCATTCCGCCACCCTAACCTGCAGCATGCGGAACACGGGAACCTGGCCGACGATTTCGCATCTTAATCCTTTTCCTGCGGCCTGGTCCAGGAACTCCCCTTCCGTGGCTCCCTCCTTGAGGGTGACAATCAATTCGTTCTCTGCGCAGTAAAGGCCCGTTTCATGATCAATCACGATTTCTGCGGGTTCGGTTTTTCTGACGACACCCGGTGTGTAGGAAAAGGTATCATCCGTCTTGCCCGGATTTTTTTCCTGGAAATCCGCGTATTCCCTGGCTGCCTTTTCCAGTTTCTCAGCCAAAATCGTTTTTCCCGATGGGATTTCCTTACCCATGTTCATGCAGCCTGTCAAACCGGCGGTTATGAGAATCAGGATTATAATCCCGGCTATTGTATGGCGTTTTGCGGGTGATGCCATGCATTCATTATAATGGATCCCTCAAGAAATTGCTACATTGCACCCTTCCCATGGTCCTGTCGGGGCAGACTTGAACTGTCTCAGTCACAAAAGCATTGACCAGCCCGGGTGTGAATGTTTAGTAGTCTTCCAGAGGATGAAGAATTTTGATTTACCGCCGATTACCGGGTATTCCTCTGTAAGATAGGGAGGAATTTTTTTTTATTTTGGGAAGGCCACTGCTGATTCCTTAAGAACTACAGTTGTTTTCCTCTTTTTTTTCTGGTATAGAGCATATCATCCGCTTCCTGAATCAGTGTCTTCATATCTTTAATCGATTTATCGGTGAACACCGACCAGCCAATGCTTATAGACACCTGATACGGCTTCTGTATTTCCTGATTAACCAATGTTATTTGCTCTTTCAACCTGGCTGCAATTTTCTCCACCCCGGCCACATCCATATCTACGGTAAAAATAATAAATTCATCACCTCCGATTCGCCCGATGATATCTGCATGCCTGAATATCCGCGTCAGGATTTTAGCGCAGGTTTTAATAGCAAAATCACCTTCATCATGCCCGAATGTATCATTGATATATTTTAGCCTGTCCAGGTCAGCGAAGAAAAGCGCCCCCCCTTTCTCCATCCGCCCTGCCAGTTCCAGGTTTTCTTCAGCGGCAGTCATAAATCCCCGCCGGTTATAAAGCCCTGTCAATTCATCCTTCCGGGATATATCCTGCAAAACAATATTATGTTCTTTCAGGGCATGCATGGTATTGACCAGAATTTTTTCATTCTCTTTGAAGCTTTTAAAGAGGAGTGAATTTTTGAATGCCATGCTGATCTGGGCTACGATAATATCATAAATTTCCCTTTCCCCCTCTGAAATTTCAAAAATGATATAGCCCAGCTGTTCCTCCATATAAAACAACTGGCAGATAGCCATACAGAATGGTTTTTCAGTGGGAAATAATTCCGCCGGAAGCATCCCTTCGGCAGGAAACAGGCAGGGATCGTCGTCCAGATTTATCTTCACCCTGTCTTTAATGGCAAGATACAATAATGCCTGCCGGGGAAGACGCCACTGACCATTGATTTCATACAGTTGGATATCTTCAAACATGACAATATATAAATTCCTGCACCCGATTCTTAGAAATTCACGGCTGATTGCCCGGATCATTTCCTTTATATCGACAGTGGATGAAAAGCTGGCTATAAGAGTGCGGATCACTATGAATTTTTCGATAAGCTCAAACTTGGCTTGCGCGTCCTCCGCCTGCACCATATCGCTGATAATGGATTGGACATTATCAAAGAGTTTTCGTATAATTTGCTGTTTTTGGGGTTCCAGGATTTTTGTAAAAACAATATTCAGTATTTCCGGTATATAATCAAGCCAGATATTAATTCTTCTGCCATGGTTATATTCGTTTTTTAAAATTTCCCGCATCGTAGACAGAAAAACCATAATATCCTGCTCGGAAATATGGTCGCTCAATACAATATCCATCACTTTTCTCATATTTCCAAGATAAAAACTTAATTCCTCTCTCTGATAATCTAATATATTCACAAAGGTAATGATTTTGCGCATTACCGCTTTTTTTATCCGTTTTCTCTGTCTTTTTTCCCTTTCCAGGTCAAGATATTTGACTTCATGTACCCATGGCAGTATTAAAGCTTTGTCGACACTGCAACCGCAAGAGGCTCTTACAACCATTTCGGTTGGTAAATAAACATCCGGTAAGACCATCCCCTTTTCCGCCATTTCCATTCCCATATCAGCGGCCATTTTAGCCTGCAGATATATGGGTTGATGGACCGTCGAAAGCTTTGGTGATACCAGCCGGGCCTGCTTAACATCATCAAAACCGATAACCTTGATATCTTCGGGGACCCTTATACCACGGCTTTTCATTATTTCCATGGCCCCGAATGCCATATCATCATTCGCAGCCACAATCGCGTCTATTTTTTTTCCATATTTCGACAGAAAAGCCAATGTCGCCTGCTTGCCATTCTCAATATTAAAATCACCCCGGTAAACCCTGTCTTTATCCAGAGGGATTCTTTCTTCCTCAAAAACTTTCATACATGCCCGGCAGCGCTCTTCCGCCTCCATATTACTTTCCGGGCCGCCAATCAATACGAAATTTCTGCACTGATGATCCCGGATCAGATGGCGTACCAGGTCAATCAGGCCCTTGGTATTGTCTATTAATACCGCCGGGATACCCGGGATTTTTATGCTGAGGGTGACGACCGGAATATCCTGGAATTTTTCATAAAAGGATCTGGTTTCCTCCGGCTTAAAGAAATTAATCAATGTGCCGGCAGCCGAAACCAAAGCATCAATATTGGATGGTTTTATAAAATCATAGATCACAGAAGACTGGTATTCGAATCCATAGGGTGCCTTTGGCGTCCGTCCCGGGAAGACCATCAGGTTCCATCCTTTTTCCCGTACCGCGTCATTAATTCCCGGCCAGAGCTGTTCCGCATACCCTCCATAGAGGTTGTTAATCTGAAAGCCCAGCGTATACCTGCTTCTTTTCATCCTATAAGACAATTTGACCTCCGGCTATTTGAGAGAAAATTTAGCCTGGATAAATACAAATCAAATTTTAAGCTATATTCCGTTTTTTACAACCTGAATTAAAAAAAATTTCAGCAATTATAATTAGCCTGCAAACGACAAAGGATAATCGGCAAGCTGCGAAACAGCACCCTGTCCATGTCCATGCAGGGCGGTATGGGGTTGTCACATAAAAGCCTGTACAGACACGGGGTTTACGCGGGGGTACAATTCACGAAGAAATGAAAATATTACCCGTATTCTGAAAAAATTACTCTTGCCGGTAGTTAATATCAGTCATACCATTAAAAAAATTTATAGTTTTACAAACAAATTAAATTTAAGAAAGGAATTAAAAAATGGGAAAAAGGGG
>JAFGKU010000141.1 GCA_016928415.1 Spirochaetales bacterium | reverse complement strand
TTCACCTTATCACCGCCACCGACGGCCTTAATGTGCTGGAAGTCCCCATAACCATCGAGTCCGTCCCGCCGACCCTCCCCACTATCTCCTCTCCCGGCGCCGGTTCCCGGGTCAAGGCCCCCGTGACCTTTACCTGGAGCCCTGTTACCGATCCCAGCGCACCGGTGACCTATGAACTACAGATTGCAACCGCTGGCACTTTCGCGGAGGGGACGGTCATCATTTCTAAACCCCTCCTGACCACTGCGACATATGAATTGACGGAAACAGAGCAGGCCATAATAAGCGCTCGTGACATCACCTACTACTGGAGGGTCAGGGCTACTGATGCCGCTTCCAATTCCGGCGCCTGGACCGCCGGGGCCAATTTCGCTATCGCTCCGCCGTTCAAATTCACCGGGTGGCCATTGTATCTTACCATGGGCATCGGGGCGGTGCTGGTTTTCTGTATCGGTTACCTTCTCGGCCGGCGCACCGCCTTCCGGTTTTAAGAAGTTATCCCCTTTGCTGCCCCCTCTCTCCCGGATCCTGCCTCCCGGCGGAGAGGGGGTCTTTATTTTTTCAATTTCCATCTCCTTTTCCTGATGTGAAATGACAATATTTACGTAGAATTTGATAGCTAAGACTGAAGATGTTCCTGTGAATGAGAGTATAAGTGAATAATTAGTAATCATTATTCAAAAAACGAGCATGAAATTTGCATATCATGGACTTTTACTCTGAAAATATTTGTGCTATAATTCCATAAATATGTACCCTCACTATCACTCAATCATTCACCAGTGAGAAACCAGAAATATTGGTAGTAATGCAGAAAAATCTGAACTCATTGTTAAAGAAGTCCATAGATCTGTGGGCAGAGACTGCACCCGCAGAAGAACTAAAGGATAATTATCGGAAATGGCGTCTTTTCCCGGTTTTTGACGCTTTGTATTTTATCAGAACATCTCAGAAAATACGTAACGAAATTTCTCTGATAAAAAATTCAAAGGACAAATTTTCTCTTGATGATCTTTATTTCAAATCCCCTATTCCACAAGACTACAATTTTGAAATTACCAAGTGTCCCCCTGCGGACTATGCGCTTCATCACGATTTTATTGATATAGTAACAGGTACTTTCCGTTATTATTTTGAAACTAAATCGAGTTTGCATGCCATTGATCTTGGACTAAGAATTGCGAGACAGTCTTTTGATACCTATAAGACACTTTCTGATTCGTGGATACCAGTTTTAAAAGCAACTCATCAATTTTTACTTAATCAATTGAATTCAAGGGAAGCTTATGATGGCGATGGATGTTTCGCCGCTTTCGTTGATAGAAGATATACCATTTTTGGGACTTACACAGCTGTTTCTGCTTATTCTATCTTTAATTATCTCCAATCTGAGTTATCATCCAAGTTTGATCTCAGTTCAATAGAATTTCCATACAAATCAGTATTACTTAGACTTTTATCACAAGATTTCCAATATGAAACAGAAAAGATATTCGCCTACAAACCCTACGATTCCAAATATCCTTGTTTATCAACAACTTCATACGTATTCAGCATTTTGGAAATTTTATCTAATATTAGAAATACACTCGCTAGTTCTGGGCATTTTAATGTTGAATTTGACTCACTTAACAATGATCTCAAAATAAAAGTAAAAAAAATGGACGAATATCTTCATCAATGTTGGGATGAAAAAAATGGAGGGTTTTTATCTCGTCCCAAAGAAGATGATGAGAAAAAAGAAACCCTGCCTTATAATATTGCCCACACTCGAGCTGCGATGCAAATCTTTCGCTATTTCTTATCACATGGTTATTATGATAGTATACCATCTTGGTTCAAACTTGATAAAACAATGGAATTTATAATTTCATGTTGGAAAACAAAGATTTATTATCCAGGTTTTGTTAATTCTCCTGTAGATGTTGCTTCGAGTCTATGCTCTGATCGTGCAGTAGCAGGCTGTCTAAAACTGAATATAATATTTGAACTATCTGGTTTTATTAGTAAAGATAATATTACCAATCCTAAACGTTATGTTGAGCTAAATAACATTTTGTATAGACTTCTCGAAGAATCAGGTGATTACATTTACAGGCTGTTCGTCGATAATTCACAACAATTATCATATGCTTATCCTGTGAATATGATATTCTCTGATAGCATTTTAGTAAAACTATTTTATTTTATAAGATCAACTTTTGATATTATAATACATTCAATAATCCATCCTTCTATACCTATAGAAATTGAAAGAAAGACTGGAAAAGTGATTCCTCTTAAATAAAATGCCTAGATCGAGCCAAAAAAGATCTCCAAATAGGACTAAATCTCCTCCACCGATAAAACCTAGAAAGCGATTGAGCTTGTCTAAACAGTATTTCAAAGGTTTGCAAGTTCTAGCTATATTACTTTTCGTCATCGCTGTTTTATGGATTGTTACTGCATTCCAATCACAACCTAATGAACAACAAATTGACTTATGTAATACGATGAGGTATCTTTTCTCAGGATTTGCAGGTACTCTTGTAGGTTGGGTTACTGGTCCCAGATTCGCCTAAACGATACAATATTCTTTTGCTATTTTCTTCTCCCATACTAAGTCTATTATCAGATAAAAAATGTTTCAAGATCACCCCCTTGACTCTCCCCTTACCGTACAGTCTATACTCATTTCTGAAGGTACCTTCCAAATATTAATTACAAAAGGAGTATATTGTTCAAGATCGGCGATTTCTCCCGCCTGAGCTTTGTCACCGTCAAGACCCTGCGCTACTATGATGAAATCGGTCTCTTGAAACCGGTTAGGGTGGACCGGTTCACCGGCTATCGTTATTACTCCGCCGACCAGCTCCCAAGGCTCAACTATATCATCGCTCTCAAGAACCTCGGCCTCTCTCTGGATGAGATTAAACTCCTCGTACGGGACAGTCTCACGCCGGCACAGATGAGAGACATATTTATCCTCAAAAAAGCCGAGCTTCAGCAGCATGTTGCTGATATACAAAAGCGACTCGAACAGGTGGAGAGAGTATTGCGCCAGCTTGAACAGGAAGGTAAAATGTCGGATTATCAATTTGTTATTAAAAAAGTGGAACCTGTGAAAATCGTGTCCGTCCGGGGCACGGTGCCTACCTACCACGACATCGTTCAACTGGTCGAACACCTTTACCCCGTCTATCAGACGCACGCCGCGAAAATCGCCGGGCCGTTCATTGCTATCTATCATGACATGGAATACCGAGAAAAGGATGTTGACATAGAATCGGCCATTCCCATAAATGGAGAATTCGAAATCAAGAAACCTCTCGTTATTCGCGACTTGCCCGGCATCGAGACGGCTGTCACCACCATTCATAAAGGCCTGTACGAGACAATCGGCAATGCTTATCGGGCCCTCATGGAATGGTGCGAGGACAACGGCTATGAGCTCGACGGGCCGGACCGCGAGGTTTATCTCACCGGCCCGGAATCCGTGTCCGACCCCGCCCAATACGTTACGGAACTCCAGCAGCCCGTTAAAAAGTGCTGATAAGATATCCTGTAAGTAATCCTGAGCGGAGCGAAGGATCTCGGGGAGGGGCTATCATACCCCTCCCCATTCCCCGGTAATATTCTAAAAATATGGTCAAGACTTGCAATAAATAATATAATATCAACCGTGACCTTTTCAGAAGAATCCTATTACCAGGCCGACTTTTCCGGGCTGTCTCTGGCAGACGAGACAATCAAGTCCATTATCTTTGAAGAATGCACCTTTAGAGACTGTACTTTTATCAGCACCAGATTTGAAAACTGCCGCTTCTCTGCCTGCAAATTCACCGATTGCGCCCTCAGCGCTGTAATACCGTTGAATTGCCGCATCATCGGTATATCGTTTACCGGCTGCAAGCTGATGGGCATCGACTGGACCCGGACGCAGAAGACGGAGGACTTGAGCTTTAAGAACTGCCACCTCGATTACTCTAATTTCGGGTTCATGAAACTCCCGAATATCATAATGTCGGAATGTGAAGTTAAAGATGTTGATTTCACCGAGTCGAATTTTAGCAATGGCGACTTTAAAAATACTGACTTTGAAAAAAGCCGGTTCCTGAAGACTAATCTCACCGGCGCCGACTTCAAAGGCGCCCGGAACTACGCTATAGATCCCCGCGCCAACACCCTGAAAAAGACCCGCTTCTCCTACCCCGAGGTCATAGTTTTACTGAACAACCTTGATATCATCATCGAGTAGAACGTTTATTGTCATTCCCGACCTGATCGGGAATCCAGTCGGAATTCTCTCTTATCCTCTTTTTGGTCTTTTATCCGGGTCTTTTATTGTATCTTGTTTATTTCCTCTCCCCTCCCCTCGCGCTCCTCGGCTGGCAGCGCTCCGCCGCCTCGACCGTCAGCGCCAGGCTCATTAAAAAGTCGTCGTGCCCCTGCGCCGGGTCCACGTAGAAATTCATCGTCTGGCTCGGCCGGTAGACGCTCCTTGCCTTCTCTATCTCCTGCCGGAACTCCCGGTACTCTTCCGAGCCGTCGGCCCGGTACATTTTCAGTCTCCCCGAGTTTACCGCCGCCAGCAGGTTGAACCCGAGCTCGCTTTTCGATTTCTGCGTAAAGGTAAACGGGACTACCCGGTGCCCCAGCGCCTTTCTCAGGAAAGACGCCACCGGCTCCCCGATGCCCGTCGCGTCCACTACTATGCTCCGGCACTTCCAGACGTTTTTCAGGATATCCACGAGTTGTGCGTAAAGCTCGGTGTGCGGCTTCCCGGTCCACCGGTAATGTTCCACGACCCTGATATGAGGTTCCCGGTTGATTTCTTCCGGACCCGGGAAATCCAGTTCGGCTATCGTCACCACCGTGGAATCCCGTTTTTGCCCCGCGCTTGTCAGATAATCGCCCTCGATTTCCTCGGCTTCACCGGCCAGGTCTATGCCTGCCACATAGGCTTTTCCCTCTTTCCGTTGCCTTTTCCTTGCGTGTTCGCCCTGCAGCTGCGCCTGCTGCTGGAGGTTCACGAAACCGCCGCCGCCGCGTATCGGCAGCAAACGATATTGCGTCATGAACAGCGGATGGTTCTCTCCCAACCTCTCCCTTTCCCCGATGACATACGCCCGGTATTCCGGACTGTATTTAGCTACCTCTTCCCAGTC
>JAFGKU010000140.1 GCA_016928415.1 Spirochaetales bacterium | reverse complement strand
CTCCGTGCCTCTGTGTCAATCTCCCCCACTCACTCCCACAATGCCTTAACCTTTCATAAAAAACAAATAAGGACCTCTCCCTCCGTGCTCTCCGTGCCCTCCGTGCCTCTGTGTCAATCTCCCCCATTCACTCCCACAATGCCTTAACCTTTCACTAAAAACAAATAAGGTTCTCTCCCTCCGTGCTCTCCGAATTCTCTGTGCTCTCTCTTCCTCTTAATGGCCTTTTCAGTTCCACGTTATACACCACCACTCACCTATCTTATAAAACCAGCATCGCATCCCCATAAGAAAAAAACCGGTATTCCTTCTCAATGGCTTCCCTGTAGGCTCCACGAATCAAATTCGTCCCCGCAAACGCCGAAACCAGTAACAGCAACGTCGATTCCGGTATATGAAAATTAGTAAGCATCGACGAAACCGCTTTAAAGTTGTAACCGGGATATATATAGATACCAGTACGGAAAGTACCGCTTTTAACATCGCCTTCCTCGCAAGCCGATTCCAACGCACGCACCACCGTAGTCCCGACAGCGACAACCGGTTTACCTTCCTGCCTTGCCGTGTTGACGGCGTCAGCGGTTTCACAGGGAATGGTGTACTCCTCCTCGTGCATCACATGGTCTTCGATGTTTTCACTTCTGATGGGCAGAAACGTACCGAGTCCCACGTTCAGGCTGAGGTAATAAATATCAATCCCGCTGTCCTTTAAACCGTCAAGCAATTCATCGGTGAAATGGAGACCTGCCGTGGGCGCGGCGGCGGAGCCTGGAATCCGTGAATACACCGTCTGGTACCTCTCGGTATCGAGTTCCTGGTCTTCCCGTTTAATGTACGGCGGCAGGGGCATATGGCCGTTATTCTCAAACCAGGCTTCATCCACTTCCCGCGACAGCCGGATCCACTTGATGTTGCCCGCACCTTCCTCGATGACTGCTTCCACGCCGCCGGGAAACACGAAGCGCTTGCCCTTCCTCTGCTTACGGGACTTGTTCACCAGGACTTTCCACAGGTTCTTTTCCTTTCTTTCAAGAAAGACAAATTCCACTTTCCCCTGAGTTTCACTGACACCATAGAAACGAGCTTTCCTCACACGTGTATTGTTCAGTACGAGGAGGCTGCCGGGAAGTAAATAATTTTTCAAATGTGTAATCAGGCTGTCCTGAATTTTACGTGTTTTCCTGTCGACCACCATGAGCCGCGAAGTGCCCCTCTTCTGCGTGGGATACTGCGCAATCAGGCGGTCGGGAAGGTCAAAAGAGAAGTCCCTGGTTTTCATCTTTGATTATGACTTTGCCGAGGTGCTTGTAGGCCAGTTCGGTCACGACCCTGCCACGGGGTGTGCGTTTTATGAATCCGGTCTGGATGAGGTACGGTTCGTACACGTCCTCCAGTGTATCCACCGCTTCACCGATCGAAATGGCAAGGGTTTCCGATCCGACGGGACCGCCTTTATACCGTTCTATGATGATGGACAGGATTCTCCGGTCAAGGTTGTCCAGGCCGGCTTCGTCTATCTCGAGTGCATCCAGACCGCGGGCAAGGATGGCTGTCGTAATGGCGCCGTCGCCCCAGACCTGGGCAAAATCCCGCATCCGCCGTAATAGACGGTTGGCGATGCGCGGCGTGCCGCGGGAACATTGGGACAGTTTCATGGCAGCCTTGTCTTCGATGGCAATACCGAGGATGCGGGCGGACCTGTGGATGATCTCGGCTATTTCGGATAAATTATAAAAGTCAAGCCGGTTCGTGATGCCGAACCGTGATTGAAGGGGAGCAGATACCAGCCCTGCCTTGGTGGTGGCACCTATCAGGGTAAAGGGAGGAAGGGGTATTTTTATACTACGGGCGCCGGGGCCGTTTCCTACAACAACGTCAATCTGGAAGTCCTCCATGGCCGAGTACAGGATTTCCTCCACCAGGGGTTTGAGCCTGTGGATCTCGTCGATGAAAAACACGTTGTTTTCCCCGATTGTCGTGAGGATGGCGGCGATGTCTCCCGCTTTTTCGAGTGCGGGTGCGCTGGTGGCCCTGAACTGAACGCCCATTTCATTGGCGATAATGGCGGAAAGGGTTGTTTTGCCCAGGCCGGGCGGACCGGAGAAAAATACGTGGTCCAGGCACTCATGGCGCTGGCGCGCAGCCTGGATATAGACAAGAAGGTTTTCGCGGAGTTTCTTCTGTCCCACAAAATCCTCCAGAACCTTCGGGCGGAGAGTCACCTCTTCAATGTCTTCATCACCCAGGTATGTTCCGCTTGAAATCCTCGTGTCATCCATATCTCTTCCCGTTCATCTCATTTACCAACCAGCTTGATGGCCGTTTTAAGCAGTTCCTTTTCAAATTCCTCTTTTGTCAGGTCCCCTTTCATAACTTCACGCAAAGCCGCTTTTACCGCATCCCTGGATTCTTTCTGGCCGAAACCCATTCCCGTTAACGCCAACACGATGTCATGGTCCGTTCCGCTCTCACCGTCGTCCATGGCGAGTTTGCCGCTCAACTTCAACACGATCTTCTGCGCCGTTTTTTTGCCGACGCCGGGGACGGAAGACAGGAGGGCAAGGTCTTCCCTTTCAACCGCCTGGATAAAATTCTCGCATGTTATCCCGGAAAGAATTTTAAGGGCCAATGAAGGACCGATGCTCTCCACCTTTAAAAGCGCAAAGAACAGGTCCCGTTCCGCAGGGGAAAAAAAACCGAAAAGCCGCATCTGGTCCTCGCGGTGATGAAGGTGAAGATACAACCTTGCCGTGGTTCCCGGTCCGGGCAGGGTCAGGGAGCAGTTCCTGGAAACGGATATGTCCCATTCCAGTCCATTGGTGGCTATAAATACGTGGTCAGGGGTTTTGGCTGTTATTTTTCCTTCAATACTGTTGAACATCGCTTACCTGTCCGGCCCGTCTCACATCTTGCGTGCCGGGGCTATTGTTTTTCTGTACAAGGCATTGCTGGAATGGCAGAAAGCGATGGCAAGACCATCGGAGGCATGGTCCGGCCTGGGGATTTCCTTCATACCGAAAATGATCTTGATCATGTTCTGCACCTGGTCTTTTTCCGCCCTTCCCTTCCCCACAACGGCCTTTTTAACCTCCAGCGGCGTGTATTCGAAAACTTCCACATGTTTTACGGCAAGCAATAGAAGGATGGTTCCCCGGCAATGGGCCACCGGAATGGCCGTCTGGATATTTTTGGCAAAATATATGGTTTCTACGCCGGCTTCCTCCGGTTTGTATTCGTCAATAACCCCGGCAAGCTCCGTGTAAACCTTTAAAAGCCTCTGTTCGATGGCATCACCGGGAAGGGTTTTTATACAGCCATGGGTTACGTACTCAACAGAGTCCCCGGCGTAACGAATGACGCCGTATCCCGTAGCGGACAATCCCGGGTCAATACCGATGACAGTTTTCATTCATCCATCTGGAAATCATCCGGCACATTTAAATTGGAGGCAACGGATTGAACATCATCATGATCTTCCAGGTTGTCAATCAATCTAAGTACCTTCTGGGTTTTATCCTTGTCAAGCGTAATTTCGGCATCGGCAATACGCATCACTTCCGCGGATTCATATTCCATTTTCGCCTTGTCCAGGGCTGCCACAACGGCTTCGAAATCCTCCTGCGCCGTTACAACCTCGATGGAATCGCCGTTATTCACAACGTCCTCGGCGCCTGCATCCAGGGCCACGTTCAACACATGGTCTTCCGAATACCTTGTGCTGTCGAATACAATGATTCCTTTTTTCTTGAAAAGGTACGAAACACACCCGGTTTCACCGAGGTTACCGCCCCCCTTTGAAAGGATGTTTCTTATTTCACTGACAATCCTGTTTTTGTTGTCGGTAAGGATGTCGATAAGCAGGGCCACACCACCCGGGGCGTAAGCTTCGTAGAGAAGCTCTGTATATTCCACACCTTCCAGTTCTCCTGTCCCCTTCTTGATGTTCCGCTCTATATTATCCTTGGGCATGTTGGCGCTTTTTGCTTTTAATACAGCCGCCCTTAACCTGGCGTTCGCCTCGAGATCACCGCCGCCCATTCTGGCCGCCACGATGATTTCCTTTATGATCTTTGTGAACAGTTTACCGCGTTTGGCGTCTATGGCGCCTTTTTTATGCTTAATCGAATGCCATTTACTATGACCGGACATATAAACTCCTCAATTTTTGTTTAAAATTCAAATTACCATACATTTTTTCAGCATGTCAATAGACTTAAAAAGCGCCCCTTTATCACTTGCCCATGTTCAATAAACCACCGGCCAGTACCATGTCAAGAAACCGGTCAGACAGGTCGTACTGCAGGGAAATTTCAATGCTCTTCGCCTTTATTTGACCCGTAAGTTCTTCCCGTTTTGAAAGCTTGTCCCGGATACCTGAAATGGTAATTTCATCCCCGGTATCGATCAGGTTATAATGGGCGGGATTCTTGAATGTAAGCGGCAGGATGCCGAAATTGATTAAATTTGTTTTATGGATCCTGGCGAAACTTTTCGCAATCACGGCGCGAATACCCAGGAACATGGGGGCTATCGCGGCATGCTCCCGGCTCGACCCCTGGCCGTAATTTTCACCGCCTATGATGATGCCGTTACCGGCGGCCTGGGCCTTTTTGTAAAAATCAGGATCAAGGGATTCAAAGACGTGCTTTGATATTTCGGGGATGTTGGAGCGCATGGGCAGGATTTTCGATCCTGCGGGCATGATATGGTCGGTCGTAATATTGTCTTCCGTTTTGATTAATATCCTTGCCGTAAGATCGTTACCCAGGGGTTTGGCAACCGGACATGGTTTGATATTAGGTCCGCGCTTTATTTCAACCGGCTGGCTGTCTTTTTTAGGCTTGATGATCATGGAATCGTCGATCATGACAAGGTGGGAGTAATCTTTTTTCTTCACACCTTTTATGGTGCGGGGGTCCGTTATTTCCCCTTTCAGGGCGGAGGCGGCCGCTGTTTCAGGAGACACGAGGTAGACGGAAGCATCGGCCGTACCGCTTCTGCCCTTGAAATTCCTGTTGAACGTCCGCAGGGTAAGCCCTTCCGAGCAGGGGGCAAAACCCATCCCGATGCATGGTCCGCACGCATTGCCCAGTATCCTTGCACCACTGCTTACAAGCCGGTTCATGATTTTATGTTCGATCGCCGTTTTGAATACCTGGCGCGACCCTGGAGCTATGCCCAGGGATATTTCCTCGGAAATCACCTTGCCGTCAAGAATATCCGAGGCCACTCCCAGATCATTCAGGGAGGAATTGGTGCAGGAACCGATAACCACCTGGTTGATTTTCGTGCCGGCCACTTCCATGACGGGCACAACATTGTCCGGCATATGCGGAAGCGCGATCATCGGCACAATCCCGGACAATTTCAATTCAATGACCCGGCTGTAACTGGCATCAGGATCGGGATGAATCTCCTTCCAGACTTTTTCCCTTTTCTGCAGTTTCAGGAACTCCCTCGTTCTGTCATCGGACGGGAAAACCGAAGTAGTGGCGCCGAGTTCCGCTCCCATGTTGGTTATGGTGGCCCGTTCTTCGACACTCAGCGTTTTCACACCTTCCCCGTAATATTCATATATTTTACCAACGCCGCCTTTAACTGTTTCCATTTTCAAAACCGTGAGGATGATGTCCTTGGCGGAACACATCGGCTGCAGTTTGCCCGTTAGGTGCACGCCAATTATCTCCGGGGTGTTCAGGTAGAAAGGCAGGCCGGCCATGGCGGCCGCCACATCCAGTCCGCCGGCCCCGATAGCGATCATGCCCAGTGCACTGCCGGTGGGCGTATGGGAATCGGAACCCAGCAGCGTTTTTCCGGGAATACCGAAACGCTCCAGGTGAACCTGGTGGCAAATACCATTGCCGGGACGGGAAAAATAGATGCCGAACCTGGCCGCAACGGTCTGCAGGTATAAATGATCATCCATATTCCTGAAGTCGGACTGGAGCGTATTATGATCAACATACGAAACGGAAAGCTCCGTCTGGACTTTTTTCAGGTTCATCGTTTCAAACTGTAAATAGACCATTGTACCTGTTGCATCCTGCGTCAGGGTCTGATCTATTTTAATGCCTATTTCCCTGCCCGTTTCCCATTTACCCTTCACTATATGGCTTTCCAGTATTTTCTCGGTTACGGTTTTTCCCATTCGAGTGCCTCCCTTTTTTCTCAATCATTTTGCTTTGGTAAAGTAATTTATATCATTTATAAAAAGCCGCGGCAAGGCGATTCCAGGGAAATAAACGATCCCAAATGTAAATTG
>JAFGKU010000139.1 GCA_016928415.1 Spirochaetales bacterium | reverse complement strand
TGAAAAAAAAAGCAACAGGATCTATCCCAGGCTGCGTACCGTCGGCCAGGCACCGGCAACACCCCGGCCGGATTCCGCCCAGGCTGTGCCGACCCCGGGGGACTCGACAATAAAACTGTCAAAAGAAGAAGAAAAATCCACACTCCCGGGTGAATTGAACCGATACAAGAAGACCAGCATTCTTCTGCAAAATCAAAATAAACCGGATATTCTGCCTGAAGATTACAAAATAGGGAGCATCCAGAATCTCAATACGGGCAATCCTGAAAAAAAAAGCATCCTTTCCTCGGCCGAAATTTTTTTAAAATCCCTCGTCAATGGCAAGGTACCGGTAAAATCAATCAAGGAAGATCAACTTTTCAGGATCAAATATATCCTCCAGCAAATCATTGATAATAAGGATTCGCCGGTCAAGTACAGGATCGGCTTTATTACCAATGATTACTCCGATAAGATTATGCTTCATGTCCGTCTTTGGGGTACGGTCCGCAGTACCGAATGTGAACTGTATATGACCCGGGTCAATAATAAATGGGTGGTTTCAGATTTCATAGCTGACTTAAGCGGTTTGAATTCCCAGGGAGGTTCAACGAAGCGGGAAAAATTCATTCCCGACACTTTTCAGACGGGGTTGTCGCCGTGAGCATCAGCCTGAGCAGGATTGAACGGGAATTCATGATTCGAAGCGTAATGGAAAAGGAATTCACCATAAAAATCCTCGTTGAAAACAATTCAGTTCTGGCCAAAATCAAGGAATATAAAAACGACAAACTAACCTGCTTTTTTATTGAAGATAAATCCGTCCCTTTCAAAACCGGTCAGGACGCCGAAATTTTTTTTTCATACCACAACACCATGTGCACCTTTAGTTCAAAAATAGTCGATATAACGGACGACAGGATTATTCTGGGAAACCCGGAGTTCATGTACAAGGGCCTTA
This sequence comes from Spirochaetales bacterium, assembly GCA_016928415.1. Taxonomy (GTDB): domain Bacteria; phylum Spirochaetota; class Spirochaetia; order SZUA-6; family JAFGRV01; genus JAFGKU01. The sequence goes on along the minus strand of JAFGKU010000139.1, from coordinate 23,749 downwards.
AAAGAAAATACATGCGAATACAAAAAAAAGGTGACATCCAGGTTTTTTTCCAGATAAAGGATAAGACAATAAAATTGAATTATCCTAAAACGGAGAAGGAAGAGAAATTCCAAAAGCCTGTAATACGGGATAATTTCGATATAAACAATATCAAGGAACTCCTGCACGAATTCCAGGAAAGGATAAAAGCCTCCGGGTTCGAATCAAAGATCGTGATGCTCCGGAACAAGGAAATAACGAGTTATGAAGAAAGATTGATGCAGAAAACGGCAAAATTGATCTGGCTGCAGGAAACGAAGGAAGGTTTCCCGACTTCCGATTTCCTGCCGCAGGAAAAGATAGTCACGCTCCAGGATTTCTTTTCATTTGAAGTAAGCATGGGGACGGCGCTCAACCGGGTCAAGGAAAAAGTACAATCCTATTTACAGGGAACGCTCTTCAAAGGAATTGTTTCTCAATTGTATTGCCCCATTTTATACCACAATTACATGATCGGGTATATTTTTATATTGAGCAAAAATTTTGAAAACAGGATCGAGCATGAAAACGTGAAATACACGTTCGAATTTTCCAAGATATTGGCTTATTCCCTTGAAAAGAACGGGTATTACAGGGATGAAAAGAAGGCTGACAGGCAATACAGGGCGGGTATCATCGACATCAGCGCTTCCGGACTGTTATTTTCACATGATTCAGATACAATAATCAAGGCCATTGATATCGGTACGCACCTGGACATTATCCTGAAAATTCTGAACAGGAAAATATCCATCGGCACGATTGTAAAGAGAAAATTCCATGATAATGAAATATGGTATTTTGGTCTGCAGTACGCGGATTTACGGCCGGAAGATTTACGATTCCTCTTTGAATTCCTTTACGAGAAACAGTATACGAATGAATATAAAAAAATGTGGGAAAACGGCATCCCGCCGTCATCACTTGATATGCTTTAACATTAATAAGACCTTAAAAAACATTTTTGAGATAGCTTGTAATATCTTACTTGATTTCTATGCCGTGGCGCTTTATGGGGAAAGTTTTCTGCACCGCTACCTTGTTCTTCTTCGTGCTGAAGACAACCCCGTCGTTCCAATATTCTAATGCGGCGAAAAGCGCGTTCCCGCCGTCTGTATCGTCACTGCTTTTGGAGCGGAATGAAACAAAGTCAGCCATATGTTCAAAGTCCTGTTTGTAAAAGCATTGCAGTCTCTTTCGATTGAATTTGTTCCATTTTTCCAGTTCCTGGAAACCGGGTCCTTCATCTTCCACGATCAACCGCGCTTTTTCAGTATCAAAGATGAACCAGACACGAACCTTTTTTTTAATATTGCTTTTATTGCCGTGCTTGACGGCATTTTTTATCAATTCACTGACCTGTTGCTCCAACAGATTGATTTCCTTGATTTCCGGAGGAGCTTTCTGTACGATCAACAGGGTAAAATAACGAATTTGCCTGTAATCACTGGGAAACTCCTTATAAAACATTCCGGTCGTATCGAATAATTTGGATTTATCATCCACAAGAATTTCTTTTATTTCAGAATCACTCACGAATTACCTCCCCTTATTCCGCCTCAATATGTTTGATTGCTTCTTCAACGCTATTGGAAATAGGGAAATAACCCATTAATTTGGTTAATTCAATAACTTTTTTAACGGAACCGTGGATATTACATATCCGGAGCCGCATATTCTTCTTCTTTATTGTCGAACAAATGTAAATCAAGGCCCCGATCCCGCTGCTGTCAATATAGTCGACTTTTTCAAGATTGATGATGTATTGTTCGATACTTTTTTCCATCATTTTCAAAATTAATTCTTTTAATTTATAAGAATTGTAAAGATCCATTTCTCCATTCACATCGATTATATAGATTAATCCGGATTTTCTTATCTTCAATTCCATAATCTTATCTCCTTCCCTTAGTTAATTTTCATCATCAAAAGCGTTTGGTCATCATGCTGTTTGGCATTGCCGACAAATGCATTTATATTCTCTTTTATTATATCTATAATTTGATTTGGTGCAAGATCAGAATTTTTAATGAGAACATCTGAAAAACGCTCAAGGGTGTATTGCTCGCCATTGGTATTCATGGCCTCGATAATACCGTCTGTGTAGAGGGCGATGATGTCACCGCTGTTCAGTTTAAGTCTTTTTTGACCGTAGCGTGTTGTTCTTTCTATGCCGATGGGCAGCCCTTCCGTATCAATATACTCTATGGATTTCGTCTTTTTCCTGTAGACAAGCAGCGGGTGATGCGCGGCATTGGAATACACGACCTCCTGGGAGGCTTCATCATAGGAAAGCATGCACATCGTGGCATAATGGTCGATGTCAACCTGGCCGGAAATACCCCTGTTCACCCAGGTGAGAATCGTTGAAATATCCCTGTCTGAAGAGGCTATCAAATGCAGGATGGACCTTACCATTACCATGACAAGGGCGGCGGGCACGCCTTTCCCGGCAACATCGCAGATAACCAGGGCGATTTTATTGCCCTTCAGATTGAAGACATCGTAATAGTCGCCGCTGACACCTTTTGCCGGTACCGAGTATGCCACCAGCTTGGCATTCTTCATCTTCAACAGTCTTTTCGGGAGCAGTTTTTGCTGGATTTCGGCGGCGATACCGATTTCTCTTTCCATTTCCTTCTTTTCCAGCAGTTCCATGTATGTCAATATGAAGTCTATGGTGAGGGAGGCGTATTCGGCGAATGTTTTAAGATGGAAATAATCGCTTTCAGAGAACATTTTTCCGCTTTCCCTCTGTATAATAGAGAGAACTCCTAAAACCCTTTTTGCGATCACGAGGGGTATGATCATGATGGAGCTGATATACAACGTGTCGTTCAGGATGTTGTTCTTCATACGCTCATCATCCATGGTATTCCTGACAAATACCGGTTCGCCCGATTTGGCCACCTGGCCCAAAACCGTATCGCCAATGGGAATGGGCGTGGAAGCGAAATATGCCTCACAACTGGATATTTTCAGTTTCACCCTGTCCGGAACGGCATAGACGGGAGGGAAAAAACCGCTTACCGCCTCGACCTTCAGGACATCGTCATACTCGTCAATCATGAGAATGGCGCCGGCACTGGCCGATGTCGTTTTAACGGCGGAACTGATGATATAGGTGAGGATTTTATCCAGGCTCAATTTTTCAGCGATGGCTCCGCCCAAAACCCTCATGAATTCAAATAGGGATTCAAGATCGTTCGTGATGAAATTGTATTTGTTCCTCTCCTCCTGGTCCAGCATGATATTGTATTTGTACAGGATGAAAATATGGAGGAAATAGGAAAGCGGGAGCAATATGGTCTGGATTATGAAAACATTAACCGATTTTCCGGAGAAAAAGGTATACATAAACAGCGGCTCAAGAAGGAAAACCGTTGTGATCACATTCCTCACGGCTATAATTATGGTAGCATCCTCCGTATTGAATTCCGAAATGCCATACATGATGGCTATGAGGATGATGCTGTTCAGGACAACCCAGCCAAAGTAAAAATAATTGAAATAGTCCATGAAAAGCTTGAAGAGAAATATATTCAAAGCAAACAGGACGAGTATGCCTAAATTCAGAAAATAAATAATAACGTCGGATTTCCGTTTTCCCGTATATTTCCGAACCCACGACAGGTATGCGAGAATGATCAATACGTCCGAAAGAGCCAGGATGGAAAGCTGGTCAATGAAAGCCTGGATGGAAAATAATTCCAGGAGGATGCTCATGCCGCTGAATACCAGGTCACGGAGTAGAAGAATGAGAACGATGACTCTAAAAATATTCAGGGCAGGCAGTACTTTCCTGTCACGAATGTATGTTGAGTAGAGATATATCGTCAGTGAGATAAATGCTTTTACGAAAAAAGGCGTCATTGCTTTGGCGATTATTTCAAATGTCGTCAAAATAGTCCTTCCTGAACGGTAAATTTGTCAGCTCTGAGATAACAATCATAATAATTCATTACTACCTAAGTCTTTTTTCGGCTAAAACAATCAATAAATAAAGTGTAACACCGAAATATTGTTGAAGTCAAGTAAAATGCTTTTTTTTATACTTTCTGGACTTTTTTTTTAATAAAACAAGAAGACAAAAGCCGAAGAGCCAATTATAATCCCCTTATGTATGCGATACTGGCGGAGGTCATCAATTACACTCAATTGATGAAAATAAAACCCGGATTATTTGCCGCGCTTGAAGAAAAATTTACCCAGTTAGCCGAAGCGGAAGAGAGACAGTTTAAAACGGAGAAGAACGGTCTCTATTATTTCGACTTTTTGAATGACGAGAATATCGACCCGAAACAGGTGATCGAATTCACATACCGAATCAGGGAAATCCTGAACGACAACAGTAATGAACTTTTCGGTTATAATATCCTGATATTGCAGAAGAATAAAGCCCTCGTCACGGATTTCCTGGCTGAAAAAAAAGAGATGCTGATATCATTGCCCCAGGATTCCTGCGTATGGCTGACGCATCCGGACAAAAAGAGCTTTTCCGAATTCGTCAAACTGGAAGAGCAATCGGGCTTTTATAAAATGCTGGAACGAAAAATCGATACCGAAGATCTGTCCATAGAAAAAAAACCGGTCTGGAAAAGAAAAAATGCGCTTAACATGATTTTGGACGCCATCACGCCCATACTGAACAATGAAAAACCGAATGAAATCCTCTACATTTACGGTCCTCCCAGCACCGGGAAAACCATGCTCATAGACCAGGTTGCCAAAATCATCATGAAAAAAAACCAGAACAAGTATTTAAGACTATACACGCGGTTCAGGAAGCAATCCTACATTCATCCCTTCCTCAACAGCATCAAACTCAATTTTCTCAATGAGATAATCCATCACCTGAAGCCTTACCAGCAGGCATTATGGAAGGAGACTCATGACCTTCTGCGGTACCTTAAAACTTACGAGGCAACGGATAAATGTCCGGATCATATTTTCGAGGATTTTTATATTACGTATAACCTGTATCTCTCGGCATACATACAGTCCATGAAAAAAGATCTCCTGCCGGCCCTGTTCGTCTGCGATGATTTTCAGGCCTACCATGCCAAAACATTGAAAGCCTTAAGTCTTATATTCAAGGATTTTCTTTCAGAATCCCTGTTCATGCCGGTGATCGTTTCCACCGAACCGGCAATACCGGAGGAATTCAATGACTTCCCCATTACCAGGATCGAAATAAACCCGGTCAGCCTTCTCGAGATCCGTTCCTTTATCCACACCATGTACCCGGGACTCAATGCGACAAAATTAATATGCAAGGCCATTGATCAGTACGCTTCCGGTGATATACTCAAAATTTTTTTCCTGTTTCTCTACCTGGAAAAATCCAGAAAAATCAAAAAATCGATAAAACTGTTCAGCTGGGCCATGGAAGATAATGAAAATCCGGAATCATGGGAATTTCCGGACAAGGAGGAAATTGTCTTCTGGCTTATCAGTAAAGGGATGTCCAGGAATACGCAGGAAGTCCTGTTCTTCATTTATTTTTCAGGAGGATTACTCACAAAACAAAGACTCACCCAGTTCCTCGTTTCAAAGGGATACCATACAGAGCTGTTGATCCAGATATACCAGTATCTCAAGGAAATGAAAATCATCTCGTACGACGAATACTTTTTCATTAAATTTCCCCAGCTTTTTCCGCAAATTGAAAGGCATTTAGGGGAGAAAAGCGCCTTTTTAAAACAGCTTTTCATTGATTACATCATGCAGCTTACGGAAAGCAGGAAACTGAACAACAATGTACTGCTTTTTTCCCTTTTTAAAAACAGCAGAAAATACAATAAAGCCCTCACCATATTGAAATCCCTGATCAAGCAGAAACTGGACGAATATAACCTGGAAGGGGTCAAACCGTACCTCATTCTTAAAAACCTGTCATTCTATACCTATCTGAAATCAGAGCACAGGGAGCATTTCAAGGTCATTCTGCTCTCATCGGAATTGAGGATGCACCTGCTTGAAAATAAAATTCCGGAAGCAACAGCCGTGTTTAACAAAATCGGGGCCACAATCCCGACATTCAATTCAAGCCCGTACCGCGGTACGCTGTTTCTCAACATAGCGAGGTACCAGCTGGCCCAATGTGAAATAGATAAAGCGATGAGCGCGGTAAAATCGGCCCTGATGGACTTCCAGGATTACAGCGATGTGGAAGACAAGGCCATAACCTACACGGAAATGGGATGCATCAAGATTGCGGAGGAAAAAGCGGATGATGCGGTGGATTACCTGGAAATGGCCGACAGGATCCTTCCCATCGAGTCACATACCTACGACAGGATTAAAATCCTGACCCTGGAAGGCATTGCCTTCTTCCTCCTGGGCAATCTTTCAAAAGCCTCTCAAATGGCGGAAAAGGGTCGGGAAATCGCCAATTCAATGGCCAGAAGGGACCTCGAACTTTTTCTTACTTTTTTCAAGGGAAGAATCAAGTTTGAACTGGGCCAGTTCAAGGAAGCGCTTAAAGAATTCCAGGACTGCCTTCTCCTCTCCTACATTTATTCCGTATTTGAAGCGGAGGACACCATCAATGCATGGATAGCCCGGACTTTCATTTACAAGAATAAAATGGAAGTGGGAATCCGTATTCTAAAAGGTCTTAAATCAAGCAAGGAAGTCAACTTTTATTTAAGCGAGGCGTATTTCTTTTTAGGGGAGAATACCAAGGCCGGTTCCTACCTGGACCAGTGCAGCATCGGGGAAGGTCCCGACAGGCAGGAAACAGTCACCAGCCTTATAAACATCATTTCATGGAAAAACGGGTACAGCTCAATAGAAGGCAAATTAATGCGGCTCGATAAAAAATCAACGCTTTTTGACAAGGTCATACGCGCTTTTTCCGCCTATGTAAAATGTCACTACGGGAAGAATGAGGAAGGGTTGCAGGAATTATATAATATAAACAGGACAGAATCCTATTCCAAAATCGATCCCTATACATCCTATTATTCGTACCTCTATTCCTCGGCGCTTTACAAAGACAGGGACAATCCGCTGGACGACGCATTGACCATTCTCAACAAGGCTGTCAAACAGCTCCAGGAGAGGGCAAGTAAAATAGAAGTTTCCATTGACCGTTCCAATTATCTTTATGTGAATTTCTGGAATAAAAAACTCATCGATGAGGCAAAGGAAAGAAACCTGATATAATGTTTACCTGTTCCTGATCTTCAGTACTATTTTTTTTCCGTTCTCGATAAAATCCAGTTCTTCGACGTTTTTCTCCATGATCTCATACGACCTTCTGAATTGAACCTCTTTATAGTACGGCTTCATGCTTCCCTTTTTCAGATACCGGTTATCTACAATAACAAGCGTTAATTCATCCTTTTTTGTGCATTTATAGGCGGCATACACCGTATTGATCCCGTCTTCATCGGAATTATAATACATGCTCAAGGCTTCGTAGATGGCAAACTTGGTATTCCTGATTATACTGTCATGGAACATCTCCCTGTCCATTACGTGGAGGACCCTGGAGATGACCTTTTCAAATTCAAGGGGGTGCCTGACCGCAAGAATAGTCAGATTGTCATTTGTTTCAAATTCCCTGTTCAGCTCAAAGCAAATGTATTTATTGTCAAGTGTTATTTCAAAAACAAGCAGTGAAATATCGTCTGCCGGGGGTTCATCGTTCAGCACGAATTTTATTTCCTGTTTGATATGCCCCACCTGTTCTTCCGCGCTCAAGTGTGCGCTGGAAAGAATTATTTCCTTGAAACGTGAAAAACCATCATGGGAATTGGCTTTCAAACATTCATAAACACCGTCCGTATAAATGATCATCCTGTCGCCCTTGTTCAATTCTATGTCTAGTTCCTTGAATTTGGCGTCACGGCTGAATCCCATGATCACGTCCTTGTCCGCGAATTTCTCCAACTGACCCGTTTTTTTCCGGTAAATCAGGAGCGGTGGATGGCCGGCATTGGAATAACGGACCCTGTTGTTTATCAAATCAACGATACAATACAATGTCGTGAGGAAAAATTCATAGGTATGAAGATTGCTGCACAAGGCATGGTTCACCTGCGTAAAAACTCTTGCCGTGGAAAAAGAGCTCTTTGCGTGCAAATAAAACGATATTTTAGCCATGGCGGCTATAAAAGCGGCGGGAATTCCGTGTCCGGTCACATCAACCATGAGGATACCCAGTATATCCTCGTTAATCTGTATAAAATCGTATAGGTCTCCCCCCACCTCTTCCATGGGCATGTATAAAATACCGGTTCTCAGTTCATGGAGACTGGGCGGGTCCTGGGGAAGAATACCTCTCTGGACCATTCTGGCCAATTCCAACTCCCTGCTGATTTTATTATAGGCCTTTTCCAGCTTCATATTTTGAGAGGCAATATGGGCTGATTTTTCCAGGGTCTGCTCCTGAAGGTTGATGAGCTCCTTCCTCATTCTTTCCTCCCGGGTGACATCCCGGGCAAATTCCACCATGGAAATGACCTTGCCATCCGTGTCAATCAGGGGGAAGCAATCTACATTATAAATAATGGAGTTATCCACGGTAATTGTTATCTGGGTCTTTTTCCCTGTTGAAAGTATCTTCTCCAGCGGGCAATTCTCACATTTGGACCGGCGTTTGTATAATTGCGTGTAGCATTTTTTTTTCAATATTTCACTGAATGTTGTACCGACGACGGCTTCGAATTGCCTGTTGAGACGGGTTATCATCCTCTCCGGGTTTACGGAAAAAATAGGTTCGGAGATTGAGTCAAAAATTATTTCTAAATGGTGTTTGGATTCATTTATCTGTTCCATTAATGATCAGGCGCCGGCTATGCTGTCCTTTGCTATATTTTTCTGAGAACCTTAAGCACCCGGTCGAGTACTTTTTTTCTATCCAATGGCTTAACTATATAATTTTTGGCTCCCAAAAGCAATGATTGCTTTACCATATCTTCCTTGCCGATTGCGCTTACCATGATTACCTTCGCATTTTTATCGAATTCCATTATAAGTTTAAGCGCCTCGGTTCCTTCCATAACCGGCATCGTGATATCCATGGTCACCAGGTCTATTTTGGGAAAAAAGTTTTTATACTTGTCAATCGCTTCCTGTCCATTATTGGCTACATCAACGACATCGAAGCCCTCGGAAGTAAGTATTTGAGAAAGCTGTTTCCGGACGAACATGGAATCATCTACGACCAGCACCCGAAAAGGAGTTTCATCATCTTTCATGCCATCCGGTCTTTTCTCGTTGATGCTTGGAAAATCGGATTTCGTTTTAATATCTGTCCTCCCAAGTATACATTATAAATTCACTCCGTCTTAAAAATAATAATATACATTTTGAATTTAGAAAGCAAGAGAATTTTATCAGTAATTCTCACTTATACTTGTCCTTTACAATTAAAATTATCCACAATTTCTCATTTCATTGCCATAATCCTGAAAATTCCATTTTCAGAAACAAAAAAGTATTGACCGTATTTTTGCCAGATTCCGTGTAAATTTTCCGTATTTAACAGGTCTTCATCCAGCACAAGAACATATATCGGATTAAAACCGGATTCTTCATTGAAAAAATCAGGTTTTTCGCTCAATTTCATGACCCGTACATGGTTTTGGATAAAATTGAAATCCGGAATATTTTTATCCAGCGGGGCGGATTTATCTTCGATCAGTCCTTTCAATGTAAATGACAATTCCTTACGTGTTATCGAGGTCTTCAGATCCACCAAATAGATGTCTTCCGTAAATAAAGAAGCCATGGCCTCAAAATCACCAATAGAAAACAATTTTAATGCGGAAAGAAACCGGTCCGTTATTTCCGCCGTGTCATGCGAAAATTCATAGGAATTCAATAAATTTTTATCAGGCTTTGTATCGAATATGGCACATATCTGCCACTTTTTCCCGGATAATCCGTATAAAAAGTATACCTTGCCGTAAAAGAAGGGATAATAATCCCTTATTTCACTGTTTTGAGAGTATGTCTCAAGAATATAATAAGAACGTTCGGGATACACGGCAACGGAATCCAGATCAAAAAGCATGGACGGTGAAAAACCGGGGAAAGACACATTGCCGGAATAACCGGTAATCCGGTCCTGCCAGTCCCATTGAATGTAAGTTTTCTGTTCAATAGCGATATAAACTGATTTACCAAAAAATGTGAAAAAATGGTTAAAATCGCCGGCAACGAATGAATAAACCATTCTTCTGAAACGGTATTTTATGTCATTGCTTTCCAGGTAGCTATCATCCACGGCAGATACACCAAGCTCAGGATTCATATCATAGGCCATTTTAATGTATTTAATGCCTTCCTGCCGGCCTATTTCCAGGAGATAGGTGCCGAGACGGAAATACTCCTGGGACAGCTTCTGTTTCTCCTCTTCCGGATAGTCTGCATAGAACTGGGAAAATAACAGCGTAACGCAATTCATGAATAATAAGGTTAAAACCACAACTTTTTTTTTGCAATTCATGACGGCTTCCATTGTTTGATTATAATAAGGTACAGCCGGCGTGTCAAATAGAGTATGAAGTATATTTGATATGGCACTTTACACAACCGGCATTACGTCTTACAATATAAGTCATGGAAGAAAAAAGAGAATATGACAGGAAAAATATTGTCCTGAAAACTATCATTACAAAAACCCTGCCCTCCGGTGAACAAAAAGTAATGGAGTTTCTTTCCAAGGACCTCTCCTATGGAGGTGTTTTTATCTTATCCGAAGACCTGAAAATATTCGAACTGGGGGAAGAAATTGAAATCAAGGTTGTGGACAGGAATTCGGAAGGGTATGCGGGCAAGGCTTCCGTAATCCGGTCCGCCATGGTATTCTACAAGGAAAACGAGGTGACCCACAGCGGATTCGGCCTTATGTTCACAAACCTGGACCGGCCACCGAAAATCAAATAAAATCCCGTTATAAGTCTTTTTTAAGCCCGACTTCCTCTTCCTTAAGTGATTTTAATATAAACAGGCCATCCTGCTTGGATGTCGGCACCACAATATGATTTTCAATCTGGTTGCCCATTTCATCGATAACAATTTTGACAAATGGAAACCTGGGGTCTGCTGAGTTCGTTTTGTACACAATCCCCTTGGATTTATTGGAAAGCAAAACATAATTGCCCAGCGGGAAAATGGAAAGCTTGTAAACGAGGGCCTTTAACACGTTTTCATCATACGTGGTCTTTTTTGAACTCAACAGGTCCAGCATTGCGCCATGACCTTCCAGCTGGCTTTTATAGGGCCTTTTGGAAATACAGGCGTCGAACGAGCAGGTGACCGCAACAATGCGGGAAAACAGTGAAATGGAATTCCCGCTCATCTTTCTCGGATATCCGCTGCCGTCCATTCGTTCATGATGCTCCAAAGCGGTTGTGGCAATATTCTCCTGAATGGAAAGGCTTTTCAGGATTTTATAACCCCAAACGGTATGCGAGGTAACCGTTTTTTTCTCCTGTTCATTCAGTACACGTTTGCTCAAATACAGCGAAGAAGGAATTTTAATCATGCCCATTTCATGAAGAAAGGCGGCATTCCCCAGCTCGATAAGTTTGTGCGGCGGTAAATTCAGGTAATCACCGATCGAGACGGCCAAGATGGTTGAATTAACCACATGGGGTACAAGATAATTCTCCGAGGGATAATTCATGGACAGGAGGCTCAACAGGTAGTCCGAATTCTCCTTCAACATCTCAATGATGTCTTTTACTTTAGAGGCAATGGCGGCTATGTCAATTTCATGCTTCATGACCAGGTCCTTGAAAAGCGATTCGGCAAACCGAATCAGGTCATAATACAGGGACTGGACCTGCTCCCGCTTCTCCTTTTCCTGGACGGCCTCGCCAAGGATACCCTTGTCCGCTTCAGCCTGGGTTATCGTCGGACCGGAAACGGCTACATCTTCGCCTTCCGTTAATACGGTTGAAAAACCCCATTTCTGCAGTCTCAGCATGAGATCACGCGTAACGGGTATATCGGAGGTGATGAGAATATAACCGTCATCGAGATAAATGGGGTTACTTACATAAGAATCTGCGATTAATTTACTGACGGGTACCCGTTTCATTCATGGACCTCTTTTAGTTGACCTAGTCAAGAAATTGCTTTACACTCCATTTATATTATAGGAGTTTTCTGATGAAATTTAAATCAATTTTTCTAATTTTTAACATTATAATAAGCCTGTCCTTTCTGGCTCTTTTCCTGATGCCCCTGTTTTTTCTAGGATCGGATCAATTTCTATCGTTTCTCACCAATAACTGGTTTGCCTTTATCATTTTCATTCTCACAATCTCCGTTTTCAATGTTTATTTCCTGCTTAACTGGAAGCTTTTCACCCTCCTGGAAAAGGAAGACTGGGAATCCCTGATTTCTTTCCTCGAAAACGAGATTTACGCGAATAACAGGATCAATGGCAAATATGTCAAAATTCTTTTAAACACGTACTTCATGACATCCAACCTCGATAAAATTCTGAAATTAAAAATTTATTTGAATGAAAAGAAGCCGGTATTCATAGATAAATTCTGCATCCCCTTCAGCATTCCGTATCTTTTAGCGGACAAGGCCGAGGAGGCGGAAAAATTTTTCGGTAAAATTCTATCAAATAAAAAAAATGCCCATCAAAACTGGATAAGATGGAATTACGCATTAAGTCTGCTGCAGCAAAACCAGATTGAAAGCGCAAAAAAGGAATACGTCATTCTGCTTGACTCGAAACTGAATCCCATTCTCAACCTGCTAACGATGTACATGCTCAACTCCATAACAGGCAAGGATACGGTTGCCAGGGAAAAACTGGATACATCAAAAATTGAATTCAGGAAAATCCATACTTCAGATTCCTTTGTTAAATTGCTTGAAAAGTCGAAAACGAATATTGAAGCCGTTATTCTTACGAGTGTTATCCGTGATGCAAGCAACTGGATTTTTGACAATATCGAAAAAGTACCCGGCCAGAAAATAATCCTCAATTAACTGTTGACTATTTTTCCATTTTAGTGTAAATATAGATTCATCGACGCAGGGTAGAGCAGTTGGTAGCTCGTCGGGCTCATAACCCGGAGGTCGCAGGTTCGAGTCCTGCCCCTGCTAAAAAAAGATCAAATCACCGAAGTGTGGTTTGATCTTTTTTTTATAACAAAGAGGACTCGAAGGGAACGAGCGCCGACCAAAGGGAGGAAAAGCGGCCATGGATGGCCGCGTCAGCGAGTTCCCCGGCCCGTTAAAAATTATTCCCCGGAAAATATTCTTCCGGCACACCTTTGAAATATTTTTTTATTAGATGCGGGGGAAGATCCGCAAATTCATGGGAGAGATAGGAGATCCAGAAATCTTCCTTTTCAGACCTTAGTTCATAATAATTCGCGTAATAAGAAGGTTTGATTAAGTGATTGTTTTTATGATACAGTTTTTCCTTGTAGTCATGAACGGCAATCCTGATATTTTCCAGGGGGATGCCGTGGGAATGAATAATACGCGTAAAATAATTCAGCGTTCTTCCCGAATCGAATATATCATCTATCAGCAGAATTTTTTGATTTTTTTCGAGAGAGGAAGGATCGTACGTACAGCCCTCCAGGATGATATTTTCCGGTTTTCCGGCTGTTGGATACGATTTTATGACCACAGCCGCATAGAGGATTTTATGGCCCAGCCCGGCGGCCTTGAAATATTCACTGATGATGTTCCCTACGTAAGCGCCGCCCCGTAAAAAAACATAAAAAATGTCAGGAATAAAGCCCGACCTGTATATCTGGCAGGCCATTTTAACGGCGTTATTCATGACTTTTTTGTACGAAAGAAACAGCCTTTTCAAAGACAGATTCCGTCTACCTGATGAGGCCTATTTTAAATTCAGTATCTTCACGAAGAAGATTGAACATCAATTCCTTTTTTGACTTGTCGTTCAGGTTTTTATAAAAATCCGAGACAGTCCCGATGTTAACATTATTCATTTTTTGAATGATGTCGCCTTCCTTGAAGCCGGCTATGCCTGCAGGCGTCCCGTCCAGAACCTGCAGGATAATGAGACCGTTCGAATCCTTCAATTTAAGTTCATCCTTGATTTCTTTCGTAATGGGGTAAACGATCATTCCCGGCCAGAGGTTTTTGTTCTGTGCGGCGATATTTTTTTCCTCGGGACGGACGGACAGTTTTATACTGACCGTTTTGTTTTTCCGTTCCCGTATTATATCGAACCTGGTCAACTGGCTCCCCGTTATTTCACCGACAACCCTCATGAGATGATCCGTGTCCTTGATATCCATATCATTGACCCTGGTCACATAATCACCGGGTAAAAGGCCGTATTTCTCTGCAGGCGATCCCTTGAAAACCTGGGAAACCATGGAACCTTTTTTTCCTTCGATTCCCATCTGTTTCAGTATTTCATCCCGCGGATCGGAAATCTGGACACCAAGCCAGCCGTATTCCACTTTGCCATAAGCGATAAAATCGTCAATCGACTTCTTGGCATTATTTATGGGAATGGCAAAGCCGTACCCGGCATAAGTGCCCGTTGTCGAGGCAATCCACGTGTTGATACCGATTACATGGCCGCGGATATTGACCAGCGCTCCACCCGAATTCCCGGGATTGATGGCGGCATCGGTCTGGATAAAATCACTTATGTTCTCACCGGGCCCTCCCCTTCTGCCAAGGGCGCTGACGATGCCCGCCGTGACTGTCGATTCCAGACCCATCGGGTTTCCCACGGCAAGGGCCCAATCCCCTACCCTCAATTTATCTGAATCACCCAGTGTCGCTATCGGGATATTTTCAGCAGTTTCAAATGAAACCAGGGCCAGGTCCTTCCTCTCATCCTTCCCAATGAGCTTGGCCATGAATTCCCTTGAATCGTTCAACTTGACCTTGATTTCGTCCGCATCACCGACTACATGGTTGTTAGTCAGTACGTACACCATCCCGCCGGATTTACGGACAATGACGCCCGAACCAAGGCCCTGTTTCCTGAATTCCTGTTTCTTCGGTTCCTTGTCCTTGTCGCCGTTTTCTTTTTCCTTGTTGGGGCCATAGAAAAAATCGAACGGGAACCCCCATTCAGGGACGTCCTGGGAGACAATATTCACCACATCGATTTCAACGACAACGGGCAGAACCTTTTCCGCCACCTGGTTAAACGAATACTGTATACTCTCCAGTGTCTCAATACCCTGCTGGCTTTTTTTCAGGTCCTCTGCAAAAACGATATTATCTCCGGAGGTTTTACCGGAACCGGTAAAGGCAATAACGCCAAACACAAAACCAATGATAAGACAGACAAGAGCGATATTGATCATCAATATCTTTTCAGATTTGAATAATTTTTTTAACCACATAGTTAGTACTCCTTCTAATATTAAAGACAATCACGGGATGAAAAAGGTTACATCCCGTGTACAGGCTTTGCCGCAGCCTTGAAAAACGGCGTTACATCTATTCTATCAGGGTCAATATTTCCGTCCGGTCATTTAAAATGGCTACCGTGTGTTCGAAATGCGCGGAATCCCTGCCGTCCTCGGTAACAACGGTCCATCCGTCGGAAAGAACATTCACCCTGTGTGTTCCCTCGTTAACCATTGGTTCAATGGCAAGAACCATACCCGGTTTTAGCCTGGGATTGGCGCCCGAGCACACGTAATTGTACACTTGTGGATCTTCATGCGGCTCGAATCCAACGCCGTGCCCGCAGTAATTTCGTACAACATCATACCCATTGGCTTTGGAATGTGTATAAACGGCGCGGGATATGTCACTTATCCGGTTGCCCATTTTGGCCTGCTGTATGGCGAGAACGAGGCATTCTTCCGTTACTTTCAACAGTTTTTGTCTTGCTTCGGATACCTTTCCCACAGGAAAGGTGACACAGGAATCGGAGAAAAATCCCTTCAAATTCACACCTAAATCCACACCTACGATATCACCCTGCTTCAGCCGCCTTTTACCTGGGATACCGTGAATGACTTCATTATTGACGGATATGCAGAGGGTGGCCGGATAATCCATGTATCCCAGGAACGCGGGTATGCCGCCACGATCCTGAATGTAATTCCTGGCAAAATCGTCAAGTTCCTTTGTCGTTATACCGTCTTTTATTCTTTTGCCTACTTCGGCCAAAGTTCTGGCGCAGATCTGTCCGGAAGCCTTGATAGCGCGAATTTCATCCTCTGTTTTTATCTGTATCATACGCGCTTTTCGGAATCCTCCGAAGCATCTTTCGGCCTGGCTTTTTCCTTCTTCCCTTTCGCCATGTCAGCGAAAATATCGGTTGCATCCGCTCCAAATGATTCCTTGATGACGCCTGAAATGTCCTTGTTGTTCTCGGCGGTGATGACAATCTTCCCTTCCGTTACAACGCCCTGTTCCACGACAAGTCTGGGTGTCACGATGTTTCCCAGTACCTTTCCGCTCTGCAAAAGATTGACTTCCTCCTCCGCCTTGATATTTCCTATCAAGGTACCAGCCACGGTCACCTTTTTTGCCGATATATCCGTTTTTACCTTTCCCGTTGGACCGACAATGACCTGGTCATCCGTTTTTATATCACCCTGAAATTTTCCTTCAATCAGGATTGATCCGCTTATATAAAACCTGCCTTCGAACACCGAACCTTCCCCGATTATACACCTGGACATCTCATTCGTTTTAGCCATCTAACCTCCCGACCTGTTTGACAGGCACATTTAAAATACTAAGCACCTCTAAAAACATCCTTTTGGAGCCGTCTACAGAATCAAAACCCTTTTAAACAGGGGTTTTTGGAGGTGCCCAAGATAAATAATAGTTTTAGAGGTACCCTACCGTTTTATTCAAGGGTAACATTGATATTAAGATTATAAAAAAGAAGGTGAGTAGTCAACACTAACCCGGCGATACCTGGTAAACGTTTTTTATTATTTCTCAAAAAAAACCCGGCCTCACGGTATCGTGCGGCCGGGCCGGTAATATTACCCCCCATTCATTTCATTTCTCAATACATTGAAAGATCATCGTAAATGGCTCCAGCCAGTTCGTTGGAAGCATCACTGGCGAAATCCCAGAACATCATGCCTGCCAGGTTATAATCATGAACATACGCCGCCTTGGCGGCAATGGCGTCCGTTGACTCAAAGGAAATAAAAAGGGAGCCGTCAAAGAAATAACTTGCCTTTGATACATTGTCCCAGTAAATGTTGCCGGATTTGGACATTACATCAGGATAGGAGAAAACACCGGTATTGTCCCAGCTCCCTCTCGGAATCCGTCCAAACGGCTGAAACAATCCATTGTTTGCATTGTCCGTACGGGAATAGCCGCGTCCGAAGAAAGGGATACCCATGACCAGTTTGGATGGAGGCACATTATAATCTACCAGGTAAGTCTGGATCCCATGGTCCACATTGGCTTGTGTTTTGAGAAAAATGGGAGAATCGTTATTGATAGTATCGGCAGGATTGGCATATAATTGGCCGTTATGTCCGGTAACCTCCATCTGTTGGTTCCTGTATTCGTATGACATAACCAGAATATAATCCACCAGATCGGCCAAAGCCGTCGGTTCAATTTCATCTATCCTTTTCTTGTATCCTGCCGTTGAAATAGTAATCTCGTAATCTTTACCGTCAATGGCACCCTGTGCCTCCAGGGCTGATTTGACCTCCTGCATCAGGAGCGTAAAGTTATGTTTGTCCTCCGGCCTGAAAATTGTCCCATCGCCGCTCGCGCTTGTCGGGAATTCCCAGTTAACGTCAATGCCGTCAAACTGGTACGTGCTGACGAAACTGGCGCAGGATTGGGCAAAATGAGACCTTGATTCCTGTGTCTGGGCAAGATTGCTGAAGTACGTGCTCCAGGACCACCCGCCCACGGAAATGAGGAATTTCATACCGGGATTGTAATAGTCTCTCAAATGCCTGAATGTCTGGAAGCACCCGTATAAAGACATACCGTTTGTGCCGGGATAATCGTCAAACCGCTTGTTCAGGTCGGCGAATTCATCCCCTATTACCATATCACCCAGGCCGGTTGTTTCATTCCAGTCAATATTGGCGAACGCATACATCAGGTGCGTGATTTTCGTGATCGGAACGTCGATCGGGTAATACTGCCGGGCGTTATAGATGGACCAGGAGGCGTAGTAACCGAAAATTTTAGAATTTATTACAGGGGGTGTGGTCGGCGTCGGACTTGGGCTGGTACTTATACTGGGACTTGGACTCTCCAACCCGGAAGATGTGGGTTCGGGTGTGTCGGTCGGTGTGGGTTCGACTGACGATTCTCCGGTTATGACTATACTGTCAATATAGAAATAGTCGGTGTCCGCATTGACAACCTGTTCAAATGATATGGTTGCGTAACTCCCTGAAAGCAGGGACAGGTCTGCGCTGACGTATTCCTGACTGTCGGAATTTTTATTGATACTCATCAAAACAGTTAAACCGGGATTGTATATTTTGATATATGCTTTATCACCAGCCGTATATTCACTTGTTTTCCAGTAAAGTGTCATGTGTACATTCGTGTAATTTGTTAAATCGATGCCCCTGTTGAATGTTGAATCATTGGACAGCCGGGCATGGTATGTGCCGGCCTGGGGACTTTCAGATAATATCCCCGCCGCTCCGGTCGCCGTCCAGTTACCGGACCATCCCGTACCTCCGGAAAGGTTTCCGGATTCAAAATCTTCGGTAGCTATAGTTGTTATAGACTTGGTCAGAGCAAGGCCATCGGATATAATAACTGAATTTTCCTCGTTTACATTATTACATGCAGCGCCCACTAACAGAAGGATCAATAGGGCAGAAAACCCGCAGATAATCCCTAAAAGACGTTTGTTCATACAACCCTCCTTTTTTGACATTATCTTTAAAAGATCTCTTCTATTTTGGTTAGAAAATAGAAAATAATCTTTTTATTACAAATTCGTTATTCATTCACATAATAGAAAATACATTGATTATCTCCAATAGTCAAATTTTTAGTGATAAATCTATTAAGATGTTTATTAGGACTATCTTTTTTACGTAAAAATAAGGATAAAAAAAATAATAAAAT
The DNA here is from genome assembly GCA_016928415.1 of Spirochaetales bacterium. GTDB lineage: Bacteria > Spirochaetota > Spirochaetia > SZUA-6 > JAFGRV01 > JAFGKU01. Next base: position 4,702 of record JAFGKU010000139.1, on the reverse strand, counting down.
TTCAATTATACATATATTTTCCATATTCAAGACTTGAATGATAAATTTGATTTTTACCGTTGCTGTATTTATAATAGTGTATATTGATGGATGATCTTGACAACAAACCTGAATCGATTGAAGAACTCAACAAAGAAATAAAAAGACTGACGGAATTATTACATTCCTATGAAAAAATTCTTGACTCGAGTAAATTTTTCAAGAGTGAATTCAGAGCCCTCCTGGAAAAAGCCGGAATAATCGTTTATGAACTGGATTATGAAACCAATACCTACTCGTACATGAGCGAAAACGTGGAAACCCTCCTGGGCCTGCCCAGCAAAAAACTCTCACGGCCGGAATTACTCGACAGGATCCTGGAATTTTCATTTGCAACCGTTTCCAACTATGAAAACATTGATGAGTACGAGAACGCCTTTTTAACCAAGAAAATTAAATTCTTCAATATCGATTTTCTCTTTGAAAAGGAAGACCATACAAAAAAATGGATGAACGACATCAGCATTCCCATTCTAGATAAAACGGGAAAAGTCATAAAATCCATGGGAATGCTCATCGATATTACCCTTCAGAAAGAACTGTACAACGATTATGTCATGCGGGAAAATCTTTACAGGAACGTTATCGAACTGGCCGACAGCATTCCGTATCAATTGAATTACAGTGAAGAAAAATATGACTTTATAGGCAATGCCATCACCCGTATTTTGAATTTACCCTCTGAAAATTTGAACCGGAAGGCATTGATAGACCTGATACTTCGGGTTGAAAGACTGAGCGACGCCCCTTACAAGACACAAAATGACTACGAAATGGCCTTCAAGACAGGCATCACGCAAAAATACAGGGCCGACATACAGTTCAAGCTGGAAAACGGTGAGGAAAAATGGCTCAATGACACCAGCATCCCGATTATCGATAAAAACAACAAAGAAGTGATAGGCTCCCTGGGAATTCTGCAGGACATCACCTGGCGGAAAAAAATCGAAGAAGCTATTTTCGAAGAGAAGGAAAAAGCGCTGGTCACCCTTGAATCCATAGGGGACGGGGTAATAACAACGGACATCGACGGCAATATCAACTATATCAATCCCATAGCGGAAAATATTTCCGGCATTGCCAACAAGGCGGGACATGGTAAACAGATTGATGATATTCTGAAAATTCAGTACGCGAACGATGTCAATTATCTGAAAGGCATCCTGAATAAGGTCATGGAGGAAAAACGGATCATCCACATGACGGATATGTTCCTTATTAGAAACAGGCAGGGCCATGAGCATGAAATAAAAATATCCGTTTCCCCCATAAAAAACAGAACCAAGAAGGTGATCGGTGTTATTCTGATACTTCATGACGTGACGGAATCCCAGAGAATGTCCCGGATACTCACCTATCAAACCAGCCATGACTGGACGACCGGTTTGCTCAATCATGCCAAATTCGAGGAAAAACTGAACGAATATCTGGAAATCACAAAAAATGAAAATAAAAACCATGTCCTGTGCATCATTGCAATTGATCAATTCAAGGTGATCAGTGAAACTACCGGGAAGATCAGCGCTGAAGAATTGCTTAAAATGATCACCAATGCCCTGAAATCCAAATTGAGGGATTCGGATATCATAGCACGGCTCAGCGAAGACCAGTTCGGCATCATTTTGAGTTATTGCCCCCTGCACCGCGGTGAGGCCATAATCAATGACATCATCAGCCATATTTCTCATCTCAGTTTCAACTGGGAAGACAAACAGTACAAGGTATATATCAACGCCGGCTTGTCCGAGATACACCCCTTTATCCAGAACACGATGGAGATCATGCATAATACAAATATCGCGTGCAGCGTGGCAAAGAAAAACGGCGTCAATAAGTTGAAGGTGTTTGATGCCAATGATCTTGAACTTGAAAGTTATTCAAAGGAAATTTCCATACTTCCCATAGTCATCCATGCCATAGACAACAACCGTTTCTGTCTTTTCCATCAGATGATCCGCCCCCTGTACTCCACCGGGGAGGAATTCACTTATTCCGAGGTTCTCATAAGGATGTACGATGATCAAAACCAGATTATCAGCCCGGCCGCCTTCATTCCCATAGCGGAAAGGTTCAATCTGATGCCGACCATCGACAGGTGGGTGATCGGTAAACTGGTATCCAACTTCTCACAACTCTCGCAAAACGGAAAGCATCACTTCAGCGTCAACGTTTCCAGCTTCAGCCTTGAAGACCCCACTTTCCTCAATTTCGTCACCGATATATTTTCAAAACACAAAGTCATTCCCGAAAATATAACTTTCGAAATAACGGAAACGGCGGCAATAGTCAAATTCTCCAAGGTCATCCATTTTATAAATGAAATAAAAAAAATAGGCTGCACATTCAGCCTTGACGATTTCGGCAGCGGCTGGTCTTCGTTCAATTACTTAAAGGCATTGCCGATCAACTACCTCAAGATTGACGGGTCCTTCGTAAAAGGCATCGTGGACAACAACCTGGACCTGATACTCGTCAAGACGATCAACAACATGGGGCATGAATTCGGGCTTAAAACAGTCGCTGAATACATCGAGAACGACGCGATCCTGACAATCGCAAAAAAGCTGGGCATCGACTTCGCACAGGGGTATGCCATCGAAAAACCCAAGCTCCTGATTGAATAAAGCCTGTGCATAAGCGCGTGTCAGGTGTTTTCCCGCTTATCCATCAACGTTTTTTAAAACCTGTTTTGCCAGCTTTGTTATTTCTGTTATAAAAGCCTCTTTTCCGTCCGTATAGGCCTCCCGGTCATGCTCGAATTGAGAAAACAGCTCTTGTTTTAATTTCTCATACCGGCGGGCAACATCGGCATGCTCTCTCAGGTAATCCCTGAAATACAGCCTGTCCCACAACCAGTCCTGGTTACCGGGCCCCATGTGGATATGAAAGGATTCTTCCGCCAACCCGGACGGCGTGTACCCTTTAACGAGCATCAGGTGCTTTTTCTGTTCCGTCATATGAATATAACCGTTTTCAACCATAATTCCAATGATCGTATGCCGGTCCGCCGTTTCCGGTATCTCCACGAGAATATCTATGGTCGGCTTGGCAACCATGCCAGGTACGGCCGTGCTGCCCATGTGTTCAATACGCAGGGCCAGGTCCGTTCCCAGTACCTTGAGCAAAGACTGTTTTTCCTTCTCAAAAAGCAGGGGCCATTCGGGATCATAAGCAACAATCCTGACGGGATACAGTTTTCCCAACTCTTCTTTTGTCATGACCGGCTGCCTGTTTTGAAAAACCTGTTATTCATATCTGTTGATTTTATAACAAATAATGATACTGAACAAGCGTGAATAATTGTTATTGAAAAGTAAAAACATTATAATTGACAGGGACAGGAGGAATCATGAAGGCGTTGAAAATGATTCAATACATTCTGGCAACCATATTGTGTATTGCGCTGGTCACCGCAGAGATTGCCACCCTGGCATTAATTAATATAAGGAATTTCATCACTACAAAAACAATTACGGAAGCCTTGAAAACCATTGATGTCAGGGAAATTTTAGTGGAACAAAAAACCGCGGGCAGCGATGGAGCGACCGGAACGGAAAAAACGGACAATAAAAACAAGAACACCGGCAATGCGGCAGTTTTGGAGAATATTTATTCAACCGCCAAAACGTACGGCATTCCCAAAGAGATCGTTGACGCCGTTCTTAATTCCAATTCCATCAAGGAATTTTTATCCGCCTACATAGGCGAAAATAACGGACCGGTTTGAGTTTGACAAAGGACGCTATTTTAAAAATGGTTGATTCCACCCTGCTCGAAATCAAGGAGGATGCAGGTGTCAAGGTATCCCCTGAACAAGAAAAAAAGATAAAAGACATGGTAAAATCAAATGCAGATATCATCAAAACGACTTTTGAAACGATCCGTGTAGAAAAAATCAGGGAAGCAAATCCGGAGATCGTGGAAATAATCCGGTTTGTTCCGGGTGATGACCTGCAGGTATATATGATCATATCGCTTATTGCCCTTTTTATATTGATATGCCTTGTCAGATGGAGTTTCTACAAATGGGCCTGTTTCCAAAGTGATTGTTTCCGTTTCAACGCCATTGAGCCGGTCAATGATCGTTACAGGTATTATTGGCCTGGGCATAGGAATTGTTCAAATCATTTTCGCCGCCATTGTAAGCAGGGTCAGGAGTAAAGAAGAAATACAACCACAATAGGTATCATCGTGGAGATTTCCTCATCAAGCACCTCTTCTGCCCTTCCCAGAGATAGTTTTCATCAACTACCTCAAATCCATACTTTTTATAAATGGCTAACGCCGGAAGGGAATCAGGATTATTTTCCCTGAAAGTAATGACCTCTATGTCCCGGGTAAAATCAAGATGACTAAGTGCGCATTCCAATAATTTGGATCCCGCTCCCTTTCCGCGGTATTTCCCGAAAACACCGAACCAGGAAATACGGTTGGATTTTCTTGAAAAGGCGATAATACCCATCAGCGACAGTGCTTCCTTTCTGTCCAAAGCCATAAAGGCTTCCTGATTTTCTATTTTGGACTGGATGAATTCCCGGAAGGAAGGAACACCGGCCATTGGAGCCTGAAAAACCGGTTCCAATTCTTTGGCCAGTTCAAGCCATTGATGAATGTATTTGTTATTGACGGCTTTAATAAGCATTGGTTTCTCCTATAAATAGAT
>JAFGKU010000138.1 GCA_016928415.1 Spirochaetales bacterium | reverse complement strand
GTTGAACAGATTGTGCGACTGCCAGTCGCACAACCGCAGCCGCATCCCCCTTCCCTTGTGGTTGCCCTTAAGATGGCAAAGAGCAAAAAATTAGCCGCCTGTATAATTGGCCTTTTCCGGAGGTGTCCGGACAGAGCTGTTTTTCAGAGGGTGTGCGGTTAATTTTTTGGACCATTTTGACTGGGGGATGGGATAAGGAAGGGATTCTTAAGGGAAACCTTAAGGGAAGGGGGGCGGGCGTTTTTCAGGCGGGGGAAGGGGTCCGCTGAGAGGCCTCTTCCCTTTGATAATCCTGGGGGCCGGTGTTTGGATGAGAAACGATGTAAAAAATCAAACTATTCAGACCGAAGAACTTGCACAAATACATAAGAAAAGAGTATTTTTCACTAACAGGACTATTAATGGACTTGAGATATGGTTTTAATAATGCAAAAGATCTATTATCCAAATTAAAAAGAGATATTTCGCTTTTAGATGAACAAGTTACTGGTGACCGTTTTTTCAATTTTATAATAACAGCCTATCATTTATTAGAATGGATTAAAAATGATGAATCCTTATCTTTAGAAGTCAGAAATGAAGTAGAGTGTATCTATGATAACAAATATTTTATTATTTGCCATGATATTGCAAATGCCAGTAAACACTTTGAATTACTAAAGCCACCCAAAACTCAATCTGCCGTTTCCAATCAAGGATGGGGGTGCGGCCGCTATGGTAAAGGGGCATGGGGAGTAGGAGAAGAGTCTATAGACATTGTATGTTCCGATGGTACAAAAATAAATGCACTTACATTATCGCAAGAAATATTGAAAATGTGGGAATCTTTTTTTACGAAGAATGGCATTTAATTATGGGGATTATTTCGGCCCAAAGAATTTATCGCCATTGTAATGAATCATATGTTCCGGGAAATTGGCTATCCACACCTCTGTTTCCCAGGCGATATCTTTTGAATGCCGTTTAAATTCGGCGAAATCAAGAAACGCACTGACGAAAATTAAGCCTTGCGAATAATTTTTAAACATTTCTTCTAACTCTACAACCCTTTTAGGAGTCATGGGACCATGAGAGGTAACAGCCTCAATGAGGAACAGCCATTTAGTTTTTGAATCAAGAATGACAACATCCGGCAGTTTATCGTGTTCAGTTATTTTGATTCCCAGTTCGGCAAAATGTTCATATTCGATATGAAGGTTTTTCTTGGCAGTATCTCCCAGGTATAGTACAACGGGTTTTTTTAGAAACCTTGCAGCAAAATCTTTTACGATTAACGCCTGTAATTTATTGTGTTTGCCGGGAGATAATTCTATTTTATGGCCATCCGGGAGAGTTACGGGAACTTTTGTTTTGTAACGCTTTTTCTGATAAATTTCTAATAATGTGCCCTGATTTTTAATGAAAGCCTGGACTTCAGTTTTAAAATTATCCGTTTCGAATGCTTTTGCAACTTTAAGTGCCGCTTGAGTAACCGCATAGTGTGCGTGCGGGCTGTTTGTTGGCAAATTGGGATTGTCGGGGTTGTAATCAGCGATACCACCCTGAACAAATTGATGCAGAACTTGCCGCCTGAAAGTTTCGCGGGTATTTGGCGCATATTCCTTTTTATAATTTTCTGCTATAAAAGACATAACGCCTTTGGTTACAGTCAGGCTTTTCCTTGTTGCCTTTTCCCAATTTGTGGTATTTTTAATGCCGCATAAAGCAAGAAAAGTCAGCGCGGAAATTTCGTTGCATTGAGCCGTCGGCATTCCCAGATTCAATAATATTGCTTGAGCGTCTTTTATTTTATTCATTTAAATTCCTCAGGTTGAGTGTAGAAGGATTTCATCTACTTCTTCAATCGTGATAGCGTTTTTTATTTTCTTTTTCCCAATATTTTTAATTGTATTTATTGAAGGTAAGGGCATGTCCCTGATTTCCGTCGCGCTGACTTCAGTGTTCCCGTTGTGCGTCCTGAAGTATGTATCTAATATGGCGGAGTTTAATATTTCTGATAAACCCATGGTTTCTTCAATTGATAATGACCCTGACCTTTTGTAAATGTAATTTACATGGTTCTCTATCGCAATGTATTCATCCGGAATGGTATCAATAAAGAACGGTGCTGCGTTCAGCCGTTTTTTTTCTTCTTTGGCACTAAATCTGCGGAGTAAAACAAAATTGTCTTTTTTATTGATTAACTTCGAAGAGCCGTCTGCTATTATGAAATATTGTTCCTTATGAAAATTTTCCAAAGGCCATTCAATGGATTTATTTTTAATATGATTAAGCCAAATTAGCGGAATGGTGGTTTTGCCATTACGTTTTTTACAAAGAAATTCCCGCGCCCTAAAAGGAACAACACGCCCTGTCGATATTTCCATCCCATATTTATGAAGAGATCCTTCCCACGATAATGTTTTGGAAATGATGTTTTCTTCCTGGACGGATGTTGGTAAAAAAATGGGCAGATTTGGAGAATTTAAGTTGATGATATCTTTAAAAGCGGCTTTTCTTACTTTAGGGGTGTTAATGTCCTTTATTCCATCGGAATACAAGATTTTTACCTTGTAATTATGGTTTGAAGTCGTTTTTCTCGTACCATGAATTATTAAATGTTCCTGCAATACCGAATCTCTGTCAAAGGCTTCCTTCCTGGAACCTAAAAGATGAAATTTCAAGGGTTTGATGGTATTCAGGAATTCCTCACGGAATTTTTTGAAATAAAAACCGGATGTATAGCTTCGCGGGGTAATAAATATTAAATCGCCCCCCTTATTTAATAGATTGGCGGCAATTATCATAAAAGCCGAATACATGTTAGGTTGTCCGTAAATTATCGGAGTGACAGCTTTCGCTCTTATATCATCTTTGTTAAGTTTAAAATACGGTGGGTTGGCGATGATAATATCAAATAATTCTACCGGGTCAGCTGGAAAAAGACTGTTAGGATCATCGAAAACATGGCAATTATCGAGAACAAAATCTTTGTTTCTGATTTCAAAGCGCAGAGATATCCCCTTTTCGGACAGCATTTCTTTTAAGTAATTAAGATTCTTTCTGGTAAAGGGAATAATATCCTTGTCAATTTCGTACCCGATAAGACGTATTTGCTTGATAGTTGGGGAAGATTCCATAAGTTTAAGGCATGCAGATATTCCTAATATTCCGGTTCCGATGCCTGGGTCTAAAATGGCTGTTTTTGCCATTTCCTTTTTTTGAATGTAGCTGGACATTCGCTGGGCAACGACAGGAGGGGTAAGGTACTGCCCATACTTTTTTTTATGGGCAATGCTGGTTTTAATAGAATACTCAATGCTATATTTATCAGTAAATTCAATAGGATTCAAAGTACCCGTAACTCCTTGCCTTCATTGAGTAATATATCATTTGTTTGGGAATTATGGAAGAATAAAATATTACGGAATTGGCAGTTGCCCAGCACAACCACAAGCGATTTTACACTTAATATTCGAATTTTCGTAATGGTGAATAACCACACCCCATACCCTGGATTGTGTTGTGATCCTCAATAAACCGCTTTAAAAGCCATATTTGTTGCTATATAACATACATGAAAACCCATTGATCGCTTAATATTCTCTTCAAATCCATAAATTTCTTCATTCCACGGTACATACCACACACTTTGAATCCTGATTCTCCCGGATTCTGCGTTTTGCAGCTTCATCAAGCCGGGTTCTGACGATCTGCATGTCTATTTTTTCACCGTTGTATGCCTGCTCTGGAGTAAGTCCTTCCAGGACACCCAGGGGCCGTTCCGAATTGAATTCCGGTATTGCCGCCGCCAAATGCTTCACAAGGGCATTGTGATCGATGAGGTTGGCCTGGAAGAACGAATTATACTTCAGGCTCTTGTTGACCGCTTCCACCATGCTGTTGGAAAACGAGATGTCCTTCTGGGCGATGAGCTGCTTGATCGGAACGGTCGAGAGATAGGTTTTTACCTCGGTAGCCGTGTTTTCAGCACCTCCGTCTGAAATCAGCAGAACCGGTTCGTGTTCGGATAAAGGAGTGTTATCGATGTATTTGTAATAAGCTTCCCTGAGGCAGCTAAGAGTATTGGCGGCCTCCAGTTTCAGTGATACCCTGTAGGCGAGAATCATCCGGCTGAAATTATCGACAAGGATATGGATGAAACTCCATTTGTTATCCATAGTCTTGAATTTCATGACATCCAGGTGCCAAACCTTATTGGGTGCATCGGCCCTGATTCCGGCCGGATACCGCTTTTTTTTGGGAGTGATGCGGGACAAACCCAGGCAAGCGGCATATTTGTAGAAGGTATTGAGGGAAAAAGAAATGAGATTGTCCCGGAATGCCCGGTAATAGAAAGCGATCAGAGGCCAGCCCCTGCGGGAAGGGTCGGAACAAACGGTTTTGACGGCGTTCACTTCCGTCTTGGTCAGTTGATTGGGCCAGATCCTCAAACAGAGATTGAAAGTAGAATCCAGGCATTTGTTTTTCACCTGTTTTGACCAGGAATGGAAGGTGCTGGGTGAAATATGGAAGAACCGGCAGGCTAAGTCCAATTTGAGGGAATCCCTGGCTTTGGTAATTGTGGTGATCACAAGGTCCTTGAATCGCCTGGCACCGGAGAAAAGGGATTTTTTGGAAATCTTGGAGAAGATTTTGATAATGGTGGTTGAAACCCTTAAGATGGCGCGGAGTTTCTTGTTGGAAAGGATCATTTTCAACTCGTCGGGGGTGAGTCCGGAGTCAAGTTTAAAACAGAGGTAGCGGGAAAAGTCAGTGTTTCTCCATGAGGAATAGGTGGAAGGGGCGATACCCAGGTTGCGAAGTTCCTTGCCGGAGTAAAAACCGGAAACGTAGAGGTATTTGAGAGAGGTCGCGATTTTGTTGTACGTTTTCCGTGTTTTAACGGGATTGGGTGCATAAGTCACAGTTGCCGAATCAATCATATGTGGTGGTATAATAACATGGAAATTGCGGGAAAGCAAGGAAAAATCGCCTGTAGTGAGCCCGGCCCGGTGGCTTTCAACAGGCGATTCCTGCTGCCGTCAATGACTTGACCGGTGATCCCTCAAAAAGTGAACGTGAAAGGTGTCTGGACAAGACAATCGATAGGCTAAAAAATGAATTAACGAAAGGAAAGTCTGAAAAGTGAAGATTTACTTTGACGTCTGCTGTCTGAACAGGCCGTTTGACACGCAGGAACAGGACAGGTTACGGCTTGAGGCGGAAGCAATTTTACTGATTATGCAGCATTGCGTCACGAAGGAATGGGAATGGGTAAGCAGTGAAGTGGTAGAATTTGAGGTTGATAAAATTCCTGATACATTGAAAAAGAAAAGAGTACAGGCTTTATTAAAGGAAATCGAAAGCAAAGTGATGGTGGATGAGAAGACAATAAAACGGGCCTTGGAATTGGAGGATATGGGAATAGGGCCCTATGATGCTTTGCATGTAGCTTGTGTGGAAGCGGGGAGAGCCGATATTTTACTTACGGTTGACGACGCTTTTTTGAAGATAGTAAAACAGAACCAGGAAAAGAATGGAATAAGGGTGGAAAATCCAGTAAACTGGTTGAAAGAGGTTTTTTGATGGTAAATGTAACAAAAATGACCAACGAAGAGATAATGGAAGTTGGCCTTGCTATATTGGAAAAAGAGCTTGGGCCTGTAGGCATGGCACGTTTTATTCAGCAGTTTGACTTGGGCCATGGAGATTATACTAAGGACAGGAAGAACTGGCTAAAGGAGACAAGCGTGTCTGAAGTAGTGGAAAAGATAAGAAAACGGCGCCGCTAGAAATGAAATCGCCTGTGGCAGGCCCGGGGACGGTCGCTTTCAACAGGCGATTCCCGCTGCCGTCAAAGATTTGGCCGGTGAACCCTATACGTCCAAAAGCGGAACCTAAGAAACGTTACTGCGTTTCCGTGTCCTGTACGAAGGCAAGAGGCCTTTGCTTTAGCGGGCGACCAGCTGTACTTTATTAAAAACAGTGAATCTTCCAGCCCAGGCCCAAGCCCCGTCCGCTTGAAGCTGGGAGCACTTTCAAGTGGATCCGGCCAGGCTCATAAAGTGAACAGAATGATTGTTCTTTTTACCCGAAGGGCGATCGGAAGGCGGGTTTTAGTCGTACTACCCATAATGGCGCCATTATGGGTAGTACGACGGTCCGTTGAATGTGGATAAACCTGCCGGAACGTATTTACGATTATAGGTCTTTTAGCCATTACCTGGATCGTGATTAAACAAAGGAAAAACCCGCCTGGAGCCGCTTTATGAGACCAGACGGGATAAAAGCGTCTGTATGTGGAGTAATGAAGGACGGGGCGGGCGGTTGGGAGAGAGCTGTTGTGAACGCCGGAGTTCCATTTTTTTTGTAATACCTGAAATATTTTATTTGAAAAGTTAAGAAAAATCTGTAATATAGCTTCCAATGGGACTTGTATTTGAATGGGACGAAGACAAAGCTGAATCGAATCTAAAAAAACATGAGGTATCCTTTGAGGAAGCGGCGACTGTTTTTGGTGACCCCCTATCGGTAACAATCGTCGACCCGGTTCATTCTAAGCCGGAAGAACACCGATTTATCACAATGGGTTTATCTTGTAGACAGAACCTGCTTATTGTAGTACATTGTGATAGAGGGCGTTCGATAAGGATTATCAGCGCCAGAAAGACCACTAAGCAGGAAAAAAAGGATTATGAAGAACAATAAACAAAAAGAGACTGAAATGCTTCCAGAATACGATTTCTCAAAAGGAGTGCGTGGTAAATACCATAAAGCATACAAAGAAGGCACAAATATTGTGATTCTTGAACCTGAAATCATGAAAGAATTCCCGGATTCCAAAAGTGTCAATAAAGGCCTAAGAGAATTAATGCGACTGAGAGACCGCCGTCATCGCGAGAAAATTAAAAAAATAGTTAATACCAAGCAGCGTAAATCCTCTGTAAATCGCCGTTCGAAGAAAAAAATCCAGCGTTCTAAAGTTGGGAAATAAGGACAGATTTCTATTGTTTTATTTAATGAGATGACTCTTTTTAAAGCCCCAGCACACTCCCATACGTTTCTACACATAAATTCCGAATATTTGGAACAGTGAAATTCCGTAGTTAAACCCTAATACAGTTTTTAAAAGACCTCAGCTCCGTATATTAGTTAACCGAAAACAAAAACTTACCAGTAAAAACGGTACTTAAAACCAATATTAAATTCCAACTTTTAAATAATTTCATCATTATACCCTGCAAACCTCACACCTGGCAACCTGGTTTTCACGGATTCTTACTACTGCAGCGTCCATTGACCTGTCTTCGTTTTTTTCCTTATCTGTCGTTTGCCCCTGCAAAACCTGCTGCGGCGTAAGCCCTCCTAGAACACCCATCGGCCTGACATTGTTGAACTCAGTAACAGCACAGGCAAGATGTTTTTCCAGTTCCTTGAAGACCGGAATTTTTTGATGGAAAAGGAAATTGTACTTTAACCTTTTATTGACGGCTTCAACCATGCAGTTTGAAAATTTGATATCTTTCTGAGCGATTATCTGCTTGATGGGAACAGTGTTAAGGTATGTTTTCACTTCCCCTTTGTTTTCAGGCCCGCCGTCTGTAATTAAAAGAATCGGGTCAGTTTTTAGTGTCGGTTCATTTACCTCATAATTCAAATCCCAACCGAGCCGAATATTTGTAGAAGGTATGAAGGGAAAAGGAAAAGACTTTATTTTTAAAGGCATGATAATAAATGGAAACCAGGGGCCAGCCCATATAGCGAGGTTTGGAAAAGATGGTTTTTATGGCAGCTGTTTCCTTCGGGGTAAGTTGGTTAGGCCAGATACAGCGGCAAAGCTTAAAAACAGATTCTAAACATGGATTTACTACCTGTTTGGCCCAGGAATAGAATGTCTTGACCGAGATATGAAAGAAACGGCAGGCAACCTCTGGCTTGATATAGTTTTTAGCTTTTGTTATGGCATTGACAACCAGCTCTTTGCATTTTTTAACACTGCTTTTAAAGCTAACTTTTGAGATTTTACGATAAATCCTGATAATGGATGCCAAAAGCCGGATAACGGAACGGAGTTTTTGACAGGTAAACACTAACGAATAATCATTGAGAGTCTCAGGTGAATCCCTATCCATGCCTATATATTGTGAGAAATCAATGGACTTCCAGCCGTAATACGTTGAAGGTGGAATACCCATGGAAGCAAGTTCTTTCACGGTGAGGATACCGGTTTTAGAAAGTAGCTTAAAGTTTGTGGTGACTTTGTTGTAAGGGCCGCGTTTGTGTACCTTTGGTTGTTTTATTTCTGAAGTTGCTGTATTGATCACGGTGAATGCATAATAGCATATAATTATTACGAAGGCAAGAAAAATTGGTATGCTTGTAAACTCTGAATTATGCCAAGACTTGTTTTTATATTTTTTTGGGTTTTGTCCTATAATTGAAGCATAGTAAATTTCGAACATAAGAAATGACTAACTTGCAAAGATTTAGTTTAAATTTGTTCCTAAAAATGAACCGACGGTACATATAACAGTATAGAAGTAAACCAAAAATTTATCCTTTCATTAATAATGCTTTAGAGATTTTATGATTGGGTTTATCCTTTCAAACAAAGGTTTGTGCCTTATTATTATCAAGGGAAAAAGGACCGAGCAGTTAATTGAACGAACCAATAAAATTTTGATTAAAATTTATATACGCCTTTACGATGTCGGACTCGGATAATATCGATTCTAAGGATGTTCTTGGAAACGTTGGAAATTACTCTATAATTTCCAACTCGCATTCTATACGTATGCTCGGATCCAACAAGTTTTTTATTTCCTTGAGGAAGGGATTTTCAGCCAACTCCTCAACTTTTCTCAAGATGGTTAATCTTTCTTTTTTGGGTAAAACCTTTAGCTCCTTGACTGCGGATGCTTTCCAAAAGATACTAAAGGAGTCCTTCATTCTTCAATTCTTCAAGTACTTTGTCGTGAGAAATGGAGGGTTCATCCCTTTTTTCAGCCATTTTGGCAAGGTCCATAAGATCTTCAACAAGCTTGTTGTATTTGTCCAGTGAGATGATAACTGCCGTTTTATCACCTTTTTCATTGAGAATAAATTGTGGGTGCAAGTAAGAAATATCCATATTTGAAAAATAGCATAAAAATTTGTAAAAATAAAGACGGAATTTAATAAAATTGATAATGTTTCATTTTCAGGTGGGGCAGAATGATATATATGGCCTTATGACCAGAAGTCCCACTATCCAGGTTATTTCTTCCACAGCACGCTCCCATGTGTCTCTACACTTAAATTCCGAATATTCGTAACAGTGACTTCCGGGGCCCTCTGAAAGAGAATTTATTCAAAACAGATCAAACTTTTTTCTGCCCATCATTTTTTATGGCGTTGTTTCTCTGAGACTTTTTATAAATCCGTTCTTTGAGAAATCGGAAACCATACGGTCACTGGACACGCATAGCTGGATAACAGGCGATATCATGACTGCCACAGCATTGGTCGGTCTGTTTACTATGGTATTTGTGATTGTATTGTCTATAGTAAAATTGACCATTCATTTCAGGAAAAATGTGTGATAATTATTTTTTATATTTAGCAAAAAATATTTATACTTAATCTCAAAATAGTTTTATAGTATAAATCATGACGGATTATTACGAGGGAATCGTTCTAAGGGCCGTAGATTATATCGAAAAGCATCTGAGAGAGGAAATACATCTCGATGATATTGCCGCTGCGGCCTATTGCGCTCCTTACCATTTTCACCGTATTTTCAAGCGAATCGTAGGCAACACTCCCGGGAATTACATCCGCGAAAGGAGATTGACCGAAGCGGCCAGGGAATTGAAAGAATCAGACAGGCGGATCCTCGAAATCGCCATTGACTATGGTTTTGAATCCCAGATATCCTTTACCAGCTCTTTTAAAAACTGTCACCGGTTGCCGCCCGGTCTTTTTAGAAAAAAAGGGGTTCACGGGTTTTCCCGGGAGCCATTAACTCGTCAGAATCTATTAAACTTGAGGAGGAAAACAATGCTGTTACCAAAAATTGTGGAAAGGGATGAATTAAAACTTGTCGGATGTGTATCGTATGGGGGAGACATCGGGGAACTCTGGGACGTCTTTATGCGTATTGAAGACTCCATACAGCATGCCAAACCGGGTGTGGGATATGAACTGCATGTATTCCCCGAAAATACAAGTAAATATCATATCATGGCCGGTATTGAGGTGGAAAAATTTGATGATCAGCCGATAGAATCGTTTACTAAAATAATTCCCGGCGGTCTTTTCGCCGTTTTTACGCATAAGCTGGCAAACGGCGGCTATGCAGGTGCGAATGATGATATGGATAAATGGTTGATGGAGTCGGAATACAGGCAGGCGTATCCTGCTTCCATACAGGTTTTTGACGAAAGATTCAAGGACGGCAATCAGCCGGATTCTGAAATTGATTTTTTAATCCCGATCGTGAAAAGGTAACCCGCCCCCCCCAACCGGAAGTCCGCCCAAAACCGTACTCGAGGTACTGCTAATTCCCTACTTGCCGAATCTATCGTTAAAGGGTATTTGGGGATAAAATATGTATATAATAAAAAATTACATTTTATCTTCTACCGGAGGGGTTATGAAAAACGACATGACTTGTTTTAAAAAAATAGCTTTAATTTCATTCATTATACTTCTTGCCTCTATATGGGGATGCGTCGGCACACCGGAGAGTAACGGGGACGGCACGGAGTCTGCCCCGTCATTGCCCGATTTGATTTTGGGGGATTTTGAATCTGATAAATGGGAGGTTCCTATGGGTAAATGGATCGCCGAGGATGACACACCGAACCAAGGCACCTCTACTGCCGTCATCAGCCGCGTTCCCGGCCGGGACGGGTCGGCGGGAGCAATAAGGCTCGATTATACGCTTGGTTCGGGCTACCAGTACCGTTACGGACTCGTCAAGCTCATGATGGATGAGCCACAGGATCTTTCCTGGTACAGTTTCAAACCGCCTCCATGGTAGACGGGGAAAAGGGATGGCTGGAGTTGGACGATGTGAAGCTCATGTCAGGCGAGAAAAGCGTTTCCGCCGGCCGGAAATTCAAGACATACCCGGTTGTCAGTAAGGACACGAATGAAGACGGATGCTATCTCGGCGTATTCGGTCCCGGGTATGCACAGTCGCTGGACAAGGTGGCGGATCTTGAATCGCGGATCGGGAAAAAATTCGCGCAGGTCATGTGGTACATCAACTGGAGCAGTGAGTTCCCGGCTGACGTCTGTACCGGACTGGCAGAAAAGGGATACATCCCTCACATTACCTGGGAAGCCTGGATCAATGGAGACAAGGCAAGTTTCAACCTGGACCAGCTTCTTGCGGGTAAATGGGACGGTTACGTCACAACCTGGGCCCGGGCCGCAAAGGCGTATGGAAAACCGTTTTTCCTCAGGTGGGGCCATGAATTTAACGGCAACTGGTATCCCTGGTCAATTCCCCTGAACGGGAATGACCCCGGCAAATTCGTCAAGGCGTATCGCTATCTGCATGATATCTTCAAGAAAGAGGGGGCGACAAATGCCCTGTGGATCTGGAGTGTGAACAATGCCTCGTATCCGGATGAAGACTGGAACGTGTTCCTGAAGGCATATCCCGGTGACGCGTACGTGGACTGGGTCGGCATTGACGGGTACAATTTTGGGCATCAGCCCGGCTTCGATTACGGCTGGAATGCCTTTGCCGATATTTTTATCGATGCGTACGTGGCTATAGTTCAAAACATCCCGGACAAACCGCTCATGCTGAGTGAATTCGCCTCCGGTACGGTTGGCGGTGACAAGGTCAAGTGGATTCAGCAGATGGGGGCCGATCTACCCGTAAAGTTCCCTGCGTTGAAATCGATTGTCTGGTTCAATATCGACAAGGAAACGGACTGGACTCTGGACGGGGATGAGAAGGTCGCTGAAGCGGCGTATTCCGTCTTCAAAGATGCCTATTTCTGTTCTTCCGGTGATGATCTCGCCGGGATAGGCCCGAAATTCCGGAAGAACCGTCAAAAGTACGTTGAGGCACTGAAACCGATGCTCGCGGCTGAGGAGAAATCAACTTTGAGCGTGGGAAAACTCAAGAAAGCCTTGAAAATCGACGGTGATCTTTCGGATTGGCCTGCGGATGCGGCCGTGTTCATGATCAGCCGTGAAGGCGGCATTGCGGCAGAGGGTGGCGATGCCTGGAAAGACGATGCGGATTTAAGCGCTAAGATTAAAATCACGTGGGATGCCGATTCCCTCTATTTAGGCTGCGACGTGACCGATGATTCACCGCTTGTAACCAAGTTCAAAAACAGCGATTCGTGGCAGGGCGACTGTGTGGAGATTGTTTTCGGCGCCAACCTGAAGGATGATCCGAAGAGAACAAGTTTTTCCGGGGACGATTTCCAGATGCTTTTAAATCCCGGTAACGGCAAGGACCTTAAGCCGATCCTGTGGAACATGGCCACATCGAAAGCCTGCAAGGGGGAAGGCCTGTCGGTCAAAACTGCTCAAGGGTATGCTTTTGAAATCCGGATTGATTGGACCGAGTTCAATAATGTAAAGATCAAGCCGGGTGCCGTCTATGGTTTTAACCTGGCCATTGATGATGCGGATGCCAAGGGAAGCAGGGAATCACAGGCCCTCTGGTTCGGCAAAAAGAATTTCTACAAGGACCCGAGCGTCTGGAACCGGATCAAGTTTACGGAATAAAAACTTCGGGGTTAATGACGAAGTTAAAGAATCATTAGCCCCGTTTATTGTATAATCGTTCGATACTATTCTTTTCAACTGAGCACTGGTTGCTGTAATTTTGTGATTATGCTATTCTATCCTATGATGCAAGACATAAATTATGGCCGTGATATACTGGGTACGCGTGAAGGCTGCAACAGCACCATCAAGCATATAGAAACGATGAAGGATTTCATCGAGGATTTTGAACAACGGCAGAATCTCGCCGAGTTGCTCAATGACGCCCTGGCGCAGAAGACGATCGATGAACAGCAACTCAGGCCCATGGTCAATGTGCTCCTGGTGGATAAGTACCACTATGCCCACGGTTCATTCAATCTTAAAAAGGATTTCACCGAATTCGAAAAAGCCGCTGCAACCATTTCACGCTGGAACGCCGTGGACCTGACCTGTGTCTATTACCATCCCGAGCTCGGTGTGCTCACGATCAACCCGAAGAATTCACTGCATTGGGAAAAGGCGAAATTCCTCAAGCAGCACGAGTTTATCACGATCTACGCGGGGGAATACGATAAAACCGACCCTGACGGGAAAGATGTTTATGAAATGGCTATAAAACTCGTCATAGACATTCTATCCGGTAAAACCGTACGTCCCCAGCCGAAGCTTTTAAAGGGAAAGTGCGTCTTCAGGCCCGGCACGGTAAAAGCCGCCGCTAAAACGGAATCCAGACCAAAGCTTAACAAGAAAGCGGTAAAATCCCAGGCGGTAAAAACGAAGAAATCTTCAGTGACCACGGAGGATGCGGAAAGCACCGACGGCGGCAGGGAGATGAGCCGGATGTACGGCATCACGGTCACGAACGGTCTTTTCCATAATGGGAATGTGGAGGCATGGAAAAGAATCATCAGGTCATACGAGTATATCCACCCCGGTGTGGAAATTGTCATTTACTACGGCGGAGAACGGATAAAGGACATCAATTCCCTTTTCAAGTGGGGAAAGGTGAAAAGGGGAACGGTAATTATGATGGCCGTAATCGGTGAAAACGTAAAGGACCTGGCAAAGCTCAGGCGGTACCTGGAAGAAGGGGCGAGTGCGGACTTTGAACGCTTTATCCAGGGGCACCCGAACATGGTGCTGAGGTTATTCGGATAGGGCTCTTGGTAATACTTCCGCTGATGATAACAAATCAGGCTTTTAACTATGTATAATATATACTTGATGGAACAGAGTAATTCCCGCTGTCCCCTAAATCCAAATAGAACAATGACTTAGGGATTGGATAAAAATCAATTTACC
>JAFGKU010000012.1 GCA_016928415.1 Spirochaetales bacterium | reverse complement strand
TGGGTTCAATCCATTCCTTGAATAAATAATAAAAACAGGAAACCTTCATGGTTTCCAATCTATATGTAATGATAACAGGACATACATGAGCTGTCAACCGAAAAAAATGGAAAAATAAAAAATTGTCTACTAACAAAGAATAGGTTCAACCGGCCAAACCTTTAGTAAAGTGCCTTCCCTTTATTGCCTGTCTATGTCAAAAACCAGAATTCTATGCGCACGCCTGGCCGCCTTGAAATAACCCATAAACCTGAACATGAATCTGTTGCCAAAGCTTAGTTTTGAAATTTCGTCGGAATCGGAAAAACCCCACTCCTCAATAAAATGAATGCGCTTATCCCAGCGTTCCATTTCCAATGGGTCATCGATTCCCCACTTTAAAACGGCTCCCGTTCGCTTCAGTGATGGGTGCCCGCCTGCGTATTTTGCCGTCAATTTACTGAAACAATCAAAAATAAACCTGTAATGGGAAAATCGTTCCGAAAGTGCCTCCATCAATGATCTAATTTCATCCTCATTTAAATACATCAGCAATCCCTCAGCCAGAACCAGAACACTACCTTCTGATTCCTGGACATGGCATATCCATTCCAACTCTGTTACCGATGACGCCAAAAAATGCAACCTTCCGGTTTCTTTGAAAAACCTTTTCTTTATATCAATCACCTCAGGGAAATCCAGTTCGTACCAATCGGCATTATTGTTACCAATCCTTGAATAACGGCTGTCAAGCCCGCAGCCTAAGTGGAGTACTATGCTGCGAGGATTCCGTAAGAGGAATTCCTTTGTATAGTCATCAATTTTTTTAGCCCTGAGGCCCATCATAATGTCCGTTTTTTGGGGTATCTTTAATTTGCTGAAATCATAATCGATCAGTTCAATGATTTCTTCCGCCTTTTTATCGATCAGGACAGCATTTGCTTTTTTACTTTCCATTGCCTTGCCATACAGGGGAATAAATAACGTTTCCTTCTCTTTGGTAAATGTTATTTTTTCCTTATCCACTATCAAATCCCTTGTCAATCGCTATTGCCCGGGATATCCAAAATACCTGTTTCAGGTTTTCCTGCATTACCGTTAACGGGATTCAAAGGGCTTCTCACATTATACATAATATTGAATTTTTTAACGCGCTCCCCGGCATCTTTAAGTATAATATTTTCATCAATAGCAAAATACACTACCTTCCCGCAAAAAACATGCCATTGGTTGTTCTTCGATAATTCTCTATCCCATTCAAGTTGACACTCCAGATTGAGCGGGCATTCCCCGATCCTTGGTGTTTCAATTCTTTTTGATTTTTCAATGGTAAAACCGGAATCAATAATTTCATCATTCTCCGGTTTATTGTTTTCTATGGTCTTAAAAGCCGATTCTTTTTGTCCCAGGACAGGGAAATTGATGCACCATTCCGATGTATTTTTAATGTTTTGGTAGGTATGGTATGTTTTTAGAATTGATAATACCGAATAATAATTGCCATCGTCACCGGTGAAAAATCCCCAGGAATGCAGGTTGGCATTCGGCTTTCCGTTTTGTTTCAACGTAGTGATAATGAAAACCGGATAGGGAATATTGAATACATAATCCAGCCAGGAAAACAATTCGTATTTTCCCGGCCACTCCGGCTTCAAGCAATCTGGTTTTTTTACATCAAATTCTTTTTTCATGTGTTACCTCCAAATCCTGATAATTAATTATCACCTTTCCCGGAATTCAGCCTGTTCACCCTGTTAATAAGCTGAATCGTTATACCCCATGGATCTTTCACCAGCATCCTTTCATTGGCCCCTTCCGCCATTGGGGACTCACCGATTATTTCCGCACCTGCCGCTTCCAGTTTTTTTGCCAGTCCCGTGGGGTCCTGACATTCAATGGCAATATGGATCAGAAGCGGATCCATATTGTTGTAGTTAAAAACCGACCTGCCCTTTAATCTCCCGAATTCCAAAACAGTACCGGTCCCGTCATCCCTGAGAAAAACAACTCCCTGTTCATTATCACCCAATGACCTGATTTTTTTCAAGCCAAGATGCTTCTCGTACCAATCTCCCATCGCGATCGGTTGTGACACTAAAAAACCTATGTGTTCTATTCTCATAACCCACCATCCAGATATTCTTTTGTATATTTGCAGTTGGCAATACAGATACCACAGAACGTATCCTTGATACCGGTACGTTCTTTTGCTATTTTCCTTGCTGCCATCCTGCATGAATCCGGTTTGTAAAACTCATCACGAAACATACCTCTTCTCCAGTTCACTCCACTGGGGGCATGGCCGGGGCATAGGTCCACACAATTTGTACAATCCCCGCAGGATGACCCGGAAATAGATACATCCGGTATCTTTATATTCAGGTCCGTCAAGACAGTGGTCAACCTGATGGCAGAACCGTATTGCCTGGTAACCAGCAACGCACATTTGCCAATCCAGCCAAGGCCCGAAAGTGTGGCCATCGTCTTGTGCGGCAGCTTTGTCAGGTGATGCCCGTAAATCCCGTCATTAGTGGCTCCCCAGTACCCGGTTTTATAACCTCTCTTCCCGATATACTCGGCAATCATGGAACTCAGGTTATCCAATCTGTCATTAGCTGATTTGTATTCTTTGTCATATTCAATAGTCGGGCCCTCTGTTATGTTTTTAATAATAACCGGGTCCAGGGCTACGGCAATGGAAATACCCGTGGTAAAATTCTTTTTTACCACAGGATCCAGTATGGAAATATCAGCAAAACCCACTAACGAAGCGCCGTTGCTCAATAATTCCGAACTTATATCCTCTACCATAAATTATTATCCTTCAATACCGTGATAATATCACTTGATTGTATCCCCGGTTCACCGGGTTTGTCCACAATCTTTTTTTTAAAACCGGGTATACAGGGAAGAGATTTAAATACTATGTTGCTTTTCCCTTTATTTTCAACTGTATAAAGATTATACTATTTATATGAAAACTATCAAATTGATCTCTATCGTATTTATCTTTTTTACGTTACTCATCGGAATCCAGGCTGCAGAATTTGCAAATACTCAAAATCCCGATAACCGGGAATTGATTGCAGGGGGAAAAGCTGTTGAGTATACTTATTATTTCCTGTCATTTGCCGATGATACGACGACAGGTGCTTTTAAAAAGGAATACACCGTAATGGATTACGGGGATATGCCGCTTTTTATAATTAACAGAAAAGGAATTAACATCGGGATGTTTCATAAAATTCTCATCACCGAATACACTCAGATGAAAAAGGAAATCAAACAGGGCCGGATAGAGGAAGTATTGCTTGTATCTGTTAAAAGCGACCAGAAGGGGCAAATTATCGGAATAGAAACATATTTCGATTACTCGGCTTCAACGGGTATAATTAAAAGAACCTTTAGTTTTGGCCCGGATGGTATCGTAAAAAAAATATCAATAGAAGCCGATACCGAAACAAACAAGCCGGTAAGAATCAGGCGGACACCCGGACTTCTTGTATTGATCGAAGAATTTGAGTATTTCCAGGGAGGTTCCGGAGAACATATAATCAATACACATATGATTTACCTGGATGAAGACAATAAAATCAAGGATTATAAATTCGACACACAGAGGGAAGATATTTATGATCCTGAAGCACCCTGGAATTGAATCATACACTCGTCTTACAGTGTCTGGACAAAGTTGTTATTTAAAGGACTATCTTGTGGACTTTGCCCGCCAAGACCGGTATATCAATACTTTTTCTTGAATCCCGGCAAACACTAATGTATAATCAGCTGCAATAATATAATAACTTGAAAACATTCATCAGGAGATAAAATGCAGCGTTTAATAATACTGACCTTTTGTATCCCCCTTTTTTTTCTTATCATTACCGGCTGCGGTTCTTTTAATTCAGAACCATCGATCCCGGCAGGTCCAACAGCCACACCCGGCCCTACGGCGACTTTGGCGCCGAAAAGTTTTAAACGGGGGCTGGGTTACAACAGCATGTCTGATCCCAGGGATTTTGAAGCCATAAAAAACGGCGTCAGCTGGTATTACAGCTGGGGAATCAAGCCCAACGTGTCATTTGATTATTATTCCGAGTACAACATGGAATTCATTCCGATGCTCTGGGGCAATCCAACCCCAGGTCAGATGACTGAAATCAAGGATTTCATTTTAGCCCATCCCGAAGTGAAATACATGCTCGTCATGAACGAGCCCAACCTGACGGACCAGGCCAATATGACTCCGTCGCAGGCGGCAACTGTCTGGTTGAAATACGAACAGGTTAAATCCGATCTTGCCAATTCCGGGAGAGATATCAAGATTGTCGGCCCGGCCATGAACTGGGGAACGATGTCCGGCTACAGCGATTACGAAGTCTGGCTCGATGATTTCTACACGGCCTTTAATAATGCAAACGGGAGAGACCCTGTTATCGATTATCTCGCTTTCCACTGTTATGACTACGGCCTGGATTATTTCCTGAGCAAACTTGAAAAATACAACAAGCAGGTCTGGGTCACCGAAATGGCTAATTGGCATACAGCCTGGGACTGGACCATAGACACACTGGCAAAACAGGTCACCTGTATGACAGATATGATCACTTTCTGCGAGAACAGCGACATGGTTTTCAGGTATGCCTGGTTTTACGGCCGGATACCTTCAAACCAGGACCCGCATTACAGCAGTATCTTCGGGCCCTATTACGGTCAGCTTACGGGTTTGGGCGTTCATTACATGTCACTGCCCTATACGACAGAACTCCCGGCTCCGACCCCAACGGATAGTCCGACCCCAACAGATAGCCCCACACCAACGGATTCGCCTTCACCAACTCCGACTGCTTCATAAGTATCTTATTTTGGGAAGTCCTGACACCAGGACTTCCCTTTAAAAAAAATCTCATTAATTGATAATTAAAGTTCCCTATAGATTGATTAATGGGATTAAAAAGTACATTCGAAATATCTACATAAATGTAATTAATTTGATTTTAGTAATCATTTACGTAATAATTTATTCCAACTACATCATAGATGTAGGAAATAAATATATTAAAAACACCTTTATTCACTCTTTTTATTTATGTTTTCAGTAATTTTTTAAAATATTTTAATTCAAATAAGAATTTAGGCACATTTCTTGCTTATTAAAATACAGAGATTACACAGGAGGTGACTATGATTACTAAAAGAAAACTGATACTGGGAATGATCTTCCTGTTATCACTTTCCTCTGTCCCCCTTTTTTGTGAAGGCGACGGAGAGGCTTTGAACGCCATTTCGGATTTGCAGGGAGCCCTGACCATGGTATGGGTCATTGTTGCGGCAGCACTCGTATTCTTTATGCAGGCCGGATTCGCCATGGTTGAAACCGGACTCACAAGGGCTAAAAACGCTTCGAACATCATGATGAAAAACCTGATGGATTTCTGCATGGGAGCCATAGCATTCATGTTCACGGGTTTTGCCATCATGTTCGGTGCCGACCAGTCAGGGCTGTTCGGAACGACAGGCTGGTTTTTATCTTCAGCAAGTTTTGAAACACTGAAAATGTTCATGTTCCAGGTTGTTTTTGCAGCCACGGCCGCCACGATCGTATCCGGGTCCATGGCGGAAAGAACCAAATTCAGTGCTTATATGATTTATTCCGTATTCATTTCGGCACTGATTTATCCCATTTCCGGGCATTGGATCTGGGGAGGCGGCTGGCTGGCCAATCTGGGTTTCCATGACTTTGCAGGATCAACCGTTGTTCATTCGGTCGGCGGCTGGGCGGCCTTGATGGGCGCCATCCTCATAGGGCCGAGAATCGGCAAGTACCTGAAAACAAAGAACGGCAAGACGGAAGTCAGGGCCATACCGGGCCACAATATGCCGCTTGCCGCCCTGGGAGTTTTCATCCTGTGGTTCGGCTGGTTCGGTTTTAATGCCGGCAGTACCGTGGACGGGAATGCACCCCAGATTGCATCCATTGCCGTTACAACGACATTAGCGGCAGCAGCCGGCGCGATCGCCGCACTGTTTACAAGCTGGATCCTGTTTAAAAAACCGGACACATCCATGTCGTTAAACGGAGCCCTGGCGGGACTGGTTGCCATAACGGCACCAACGGCGGTTGTGAACCCAGGCGGAGCAGTCATTATCGGGTTGATCGCCGGTATTCTTGTCGTGCTGTCCGTTGAGTTCTTCGACAAGGTGCTCCACATTGACGACCCGGTTGGCGCCATCAGCGTGCACGGTGTATGCGGTGCTTTCGGGACCCTGGCGGTTGGTCTCTTTGCCACACCGGAAGGCGCCGAGTACGCGGGGATCAAGGCGGGACTCTTCTTTGGGGGCGGCCTTGAACAGCTCGGCATACAGGCCCTTGGCGCTGTCAGCGTCTTTGCATGGGTCGCCGTGACGGCAGGCATTCTGTTCGGTGTACTGAAGGTACTGGGAATCCTCAGGGTCTCGGTCAAGGAAGAAATGATGGGACTCGACATCTCCGAACACGGGAACGAGTCATACAGCGGTTTCCAGGTTTTCAGCAACCAGTAAGTAAGGAGGTTCAGACATGAAATTAATTATTGCCTATATTCAGCCGCACAAGCTGAACGATGTTAAGAAGGAATTGTATAAAAAGGAAGTATACAAGATCAGCGTGACCAACGCCCTGGGGTGCGGTCAGCAGAAAGGATACAGCGAAAGTTATCGCGGTGTTCAAATGGAAGTGAACCTTCTAAAAAAGGTGAGAATCGAGATTGCCGTAAACGATGATTTTGTAAAACCTACCGTAGATGCCATTGTTACAGGAGCGCAGAGTGGGGAGATTGGCGACGGTAAAATATTTATCCTGCCTCTGGAAGGCTGTGTGCGCATCAGGAGCAATGAAACTGGCTCGGATGCCATCGGCTGATAATCCAATAAAGGCCCCGTTTTCGGGGCCTTTTTATTTTAAAAAAAATTCAGTTTTTCAGATCTTTCTCCGCTAAACACATTTTCCAAAAACAGGTTTGCATTCACGAATCGGCCGTAATACCGGGCAGGCGGGGTTCCTTCTTTCCCGGTATACCTTTCCTTGTGGTCTATCAGGACAGGCTCTATCCCGTTATCGATCGCACTCTGCACGTCTACCAAAGTATCGCCAAACAAAAATATATTCTTAGGCTCCCATGTCCGGCCGTACACCTTTTCCGCATTATGGACCGCATTGGAAACCAGGGACGCCCTGGATTCGACATCCTCACCAAAACTTCCTGCCTTGAAATATTTATACAAGCCAAAATGATCAAGCTTTATTCGGGCACCGTCCCTCATATTCCCGGTCACCAGACCGATTTGGGATTGTACAGCCAATCCTTCTATTATATTCCTGGTATTATCATAAAGGGTCCAATCGGTACTCCGCGAAATTCCGGCGATTATTTCCAGGTAAACCCGTTTGAACTCTCCCCATTTTTCATTAAACGTATCTTCAGGGAGATTCAGATACCGGAATGCGTCCCTGAAAATGAGGAAATCGATGCCCCCCAACAGCTCGAAAGCCGGGAGGTCGTCACCCAGAACAGCGGAAAAAGCCTCTGTGAATGCCTTTTTACCCGCACCGAGGGTATCAAGAATCGTGCCGTCAATATCAAAAAGAAATAAAAAATCCTTCTTGTTCATCATAATAATCGGAAAATCAGTTACTTTTCAGTCCAATGCCCGTATTATACTATAGTGTGCCGTTAAAAACTATTGATTGTTTCCGGGCACCCCCAAAAACCCCGATTTTTTAATAGTTTTTTGGCGGAAACCACTGAAATGTCGGTTTTTGGGGTGCCTTACACAGAGATTGAAAAGCAAGAGGAGATACCATGCAGGAGACGATTTCCACCGATTCAAAAAAGGGACTGACCCGGGAAGAATTCGAGCATGTCTACGATGCTTATATCGATAAGATCTACAGCTTCATCTATTACAAAACATGCAACAGGGAAACAGCGGAAGACCTGACAAGCCAGACCTTCCTGAATGTTTTACAGAACAGGCATCGTTTCGACCCGGCTAAGGGGAGTATCCCGGTCTGGATATACCGGATAGCGCGCAATCTGGTTATCGATTTTTACCGGAAAAAACGGTCCTCCGTGGATATAGGGGACGTATGGGACATTCCCTCCACGGAAGATGTGGCCTGTGACTACCAGGTAAAGGAACAGGTTGCCGAATTGAAGGTAATACTTTCCAAACTCCCGCCGGAACAGCGGGACATCGTTATTTTAAGGGTCTGGCAGGAACTCCCCTACAGGGAGATTGCCCGGATAATGGGGAAAAGCGAGGCGGCCTGCAAGATGATGTTTTCACGGGTCATTACGAAATTAAAGGACGCCCTTCCCGTCATGGCCGTGCTTTTCATGTGAAATGTAAAGGAGTATAACTATGCGTATGACGATAAAATCAATATTAAACGAGCTTTATGAAATCGATCCCTCGTTCAAAGACAGGGAAAAGGAAATTGAAAAGACGGTAAAAAAGCTCATGGAATCAAAAATCGATGCACCAATCGACAATAATTTCAAACAATCACTAAAAAAAAGACTGTTAAGCGAAATGGGGAAAACCAGGCCGTCGCTGTTTAAAAGGCTGTTAAAGCCCCGGCTCATCCTGTCCTTCGGCGGCGCGTTTGCCGTACTGGCCGTGCTCCTGGTTTTCATCCTGATGCAGACAGGCCCGCAGGACACCCGGACTAAATCGGATCTGATTTCGGAGACATCCACCAATGGAAGGATGGAAAAAATGGAAAACAAGGAAATGCAGTCCCTGGAAAAAGTCATCATAACCGAAACAGAAGAAAAGACTGTAATATCGCGTCTTGATTCATCCACGATATCCGACACCAAGTCCAAACCCAAACTGTCCGGGGAAACGGACGGAAAGGGCGGGTATAAGGATGAACCGGGCAAACCCGATGTATTGCAAGGCGGCGACCTTGAAGAACTAACATTAAACTACCAGACAGAGGCATTTGAGGGCTCCGGGTATAATCCTGACGGCTCTCTGGGATCGGAAGGCCAGACGCCGCCGCAATACAAGGATTTAAGTAACCTGGTCGACAAATATAATGCAAAAAAAGACGCTGAAAAATTCAACACCGAGGAGTATACGAAATACAGGGAAAACGGTTTTCTCAAGGCCATAGACAATCCCCTGTCCACCTTTTCCATCGACGTGGATACCGCATCCTATGCCAATGTGCGCCGGTTCCTCAGCTACGGTGAACTGCCGCCTCCTGACGCGGTAAGGATCGAGGAACTGGTAAATTACTTTACATACGATTATCCCGAACCCACCGGTGAACATCCCTTCGCCTTTGCAACAGAAATCTCCGCCTGCCCGTGGGAAGAATCGCATAAACTCCTGCTCATCGGCCTCCAGGGCAGGAAAATGGAGCTGGCTTCCCTTCCTCCGAGCAACCTCGTTTTCCTCATCGATGTATCCGGTTCCATGGACGAACCGGAAAAGCTGGGCCTCCTTAAAAAGGCATTCGGCCTGCTGACAGAGCAGATGCGGCCGAATGACAGGGTGGCCATCGTGGTTTATGCCGGTGCAGCCGGTCTGGTGCTCCCCTCGACATCGGGTGAAAAGAAACGGGATATCCTCGCCTCTCTTGATAAACTGGAAGCTGGGGGCTCTACCGCCGGAAGTGAAGGTATACAGCTTGCCTACGAAACAGCGGCGAATAACTTTCTGCAGGGCGGCAACAACCGGGTCATCCTGGCAACGGACGGCGACTTCAACGTGGGTCCGTCCAGCGAAGGAGAACTGGTCCGTCTTATCGAGGAAAAACGGAAGCAGGGCATCTACCTTACCATTTTAGGATTCGGGATGGGCAACTACAAGGATTCGAAAATGGAACAGCTGGCCGACAAGGGAAACGGCAATTACGCCTATATTGACAATTTAAAGGAAGCAGCCAAAGTCCTGGTCAAAGAAATGGCAGGCACCCTTTTCACCATCGCCAAGGATGTCAAACTGCAGTTGGAATTCAATCCGGCAAGGGTAGACTCGTACAGGCTGATCGGTTATTCGAACAGGATGCTTGCCAGGGAAGACTTTGAAGACGACACGAAAGATGCCGGTGAACTCGGTGCCGGCCATACGGTAACGGCCCTTTATGAAATCGTACCGGCAAAGGGTTACAACCAGCCCACTGAACTGAAATACCAGACCACAAAGGTGAATGAGCAGGCGTATGCCACGGACGACATCGTGACACTCAAATTCCGGTATAAAAAGCCGGATTCCGATACAAGCATACCCATCGAGGTTGCAGTACGGGATGAGGATACATCTCTTCATTCGGCATCAGTGAATTTCCGGTTTGCATCGGCCGTGGCGGAATGGGGCCTTATCCTCTCACAATCGGAATATAAAGAAAATGCCAGCTACAGGCAGGTGCTAGAGTTGGCCAGGAGCAGCCTCGGATACGATGAAGAAGGCTACAGGAACGAGTTTGTCTCCCTGGTTGAAGAGAGTTCACGGTTGGGTGAATAAACCGGCATTTTAGATCTGTGTGATTCTATACCGGGTCTCCTGTAATATTCAGCAGGCGGCCCGGTTTTAAATTACGTGATCATTCGATCTTCATAAAAAATTATGCGACATCCATTTTACATAATTGATTTTCCCATTGGCAATCATTAAAATGTAAATATGAAAATTCTTTACATCCTTCTATCCACAGTTTTTTTGAATTTATTTGCCTCTGCAAATCCTGTATACTATCAAACCGGACAATGGGGAATGCTTTATCCTCTTTCAGGATCAGGCCTTGAAATTATCGATGAAAAAATAGAGATTGATGTTTATCGCTGTTCGGAATTCGTTTCCGGCACAGCCTTTTTTTACTCGGAATATGAATGCGAGTATACTCTTAGAAATAATAATCAAAGCCAGTCATTAACAATCGGATTTCCGGTAGATTATCCTTATGCACATCAGGATAATTATAGATCTTTTTATAATTTTATAGATGATTTACAAATTAAATGTCACGGGCAAGAATTAAATTTCAATAAATATATTCATGGAATCAATCCGGATTACAAGGACATAAATTATGACTTCGTTTACGGTTTTGACCTTTACATGCAGCATGATAAAGAAGTGAAATTGATTATCAAATATACAAAGATCGATTACATGCTTTCTTGGGAAGCGGCAGACAAAGAGGTTGGGGCTTTTTATATTCTTAAAACCGGAAAAACTTTATCCAAGCCCATAAGTAATGCTGAAATTACCGTTAGGTTTCATTTCCCTACAGATAAAACAAAAACAAAATCATTACTAAATTTGAAAGTGAATTATTCAGAACATGATCCATATTGCATAGTGAAGTATATGAATAAAAACTTTATTCCGGATTACGACTTCTTTGTCCCCTATAACGAAGATTATCTTTATTTTTATAAATACAATGGGCAGACAAAACAAAAAGAAGACTCGGAGTATAAAGAATTAGAAAAAAACATTCAAACCATGATTAAAAACCTGGATAGAGAGAATACGCTTCAGTCATACTTTGATCTGATCAGAGTAGATGTAAAATATCGATCATTATTATCAAATTCTCAGAATAAACAAATGATTGATTCGCTTAATAATTTTTATAGAAAGGCATTCAATAATAAAATAATACCCCCACAACTTCTAGGATTTCTGTTATACAATTATAAAAATGATAATAAGCAAAAAAAGGATACAAATCTTGTTTTAAAAGTAAAAAAATACATAGATACTTTTGCCAGAAAAACCAAGGAACGAGAACTCAGATTACTTAAAAAAATTTCTTCTATTGACAGGAACACCTTACGGAACACAGAGGTATTCAAATCATTCCTATCCTATTTGTTTCAGGTGGATATGGCAGTTAAGGATATCTATGCTTTTAATGCAAAAACTCCTGATAAATACAATAATGATTATTTAAAATCTATACAGGAATACCTATCACAAGACGATTTTGTATCCGAAGAGAAAAAAGTGATATCATTATTTAAAAGATTAATACCAGAGGCAGTAAATAATTTAATCAGACAAGAACAAAACAATCTCAACGAGATCTTAAATGTACTCAATCTCTCCTCGCAAAATGGTTTTAACTTCAAAGAATATTTTAAAAAAAGCATAAACAGTCAAATTCATATATTGCTTGATAAAAATGCAAATAGTAAAATAAATGACAAAAAAAGGGCTGCTTATGTACTCGAGAAACTGGTTAAAGTTATAAAACATGCATCTTTTTTTTATTACGGGCCGGACAATACCGAAATCAAAGACGAACAGCCTGCTTCGGTAAAATACGGTACTGGTTATTGGCTTGATAGTGCTTCTGTTGACTTCCAATGCAATGAGAGAAAACCTCTCAGAAAGGCCTACGAGGCACTCGGTGATTTTAACATCAATTCAAATACTGAAGCGGCAATCAGGTTTTATATTTTAGGTCTATCTTATGGGAATACGAGTCCTATCTGGGATTATCTTACAGGTACGATGCTCACATTCTACTTTGAAGATACTTATCCACAACTGTACTTTGGCAAGAATACTTCCGAAACAAAAGGAATGACGGATGAAAAATATAAACAGATAGCACCACCATGGGGAAAAGAATTGAATGCATATCAAAACGGTATTACTGATGATGCCATCATCAGGCTATTCACTCCTGAACGGCTCCTTTCTCTCCGGCTTGATTGCTGGGTCGATGAAGGGGAAGAGAACTCTCCTTCAAGTATCCTCGCATATAAAACCGCTCTTGCTTATTTACACATGGAGGATCAATACAATGCATTGAAATGGCTTAAAGTAGCCTTTAAAGCGAATAAAAAATTTATAAGAATATTCATAAATGGTTTAGGTATAGACATCATATATAAAAAATATGAAAACCCGGATTAAATTTTCCAAAATAAACTACCGGTCAATTTCTGAAATATAAATTCCAGTTATGTGCCACCAATCTGAAGAGTTTATACATTCCCATTTACTGTTAAACTCCATTCGGTATTTTCAACGGCACTGTAACACTTAACCCAGATATATAAAATCCTTGTATCATCTATGCCATTTGGAATTGGGGGAGAACTTCCTATCGCATCACTCCAGGTTAAATATACGGAATCCGCTGACGTCCCCCTGTTTTCAGACCTATCTAGTTCGGGACTGAAATCGGAATGATCAGAAACAATCACATCATAATCACAATCCGCTGGCGGCGTTACCTCTATATTTATTGATAACGGATCAACAGATACAGTGTTATTATCCTCTGTCATCGTCACTTTTAAGACTTTTTCACCCGTATTATTACAAGATATTACGTCACTTCCCGTGTCCCCACTGACAGAACCCAGGTCAATGACGGATAAACCGGCAGCAGAATCGTCAAATACCAAAACAGTGATCGAATCCTCTGTCAATAATATGCCATCCGATACGGTTGATTTTATAACATATACCGTATCTGAAACAGGAGAAAACGTGGCATTGAATGTTGTTGCCGTTTCTCCGGGCTGGATAACATCGTTTATATACCAGCTTTGGGACAATACATCGCCGTCAGAATCACTTACCTGGGAAGTAATGGTAAAGGTGACGCCGCTTTTTACCAATAAATTCCCGTTGTCTATCGAGACGAGGGGAGCATTATTGACAGGACCCGCAGGTTCACAACACATAAAAATAGCTAAAATACCAAATAATGGAATTATTTTTTTCACAGTACTCTCCGTTGAATTTTTATTTGTATAGGTTCTTGCACAGTATCATAAAAACCATTCGTTGTCAATATGTAACTAATAAAAGTTTCTTTTCCATTCACTTGATAATTAAAAAACCATAAATTACACTTCCTTTAAAAGACATGAAATACAACGTACGGTTCCTGATATTGCCCATAATTACCATTACCTTATTATCTTCCTGCGTGTCGGAAAAACCGGTCCTTACCCCCGGCCCCTCCCTTTTTTCCGTCAAGGGCGATTCAATAATGAAGAACGGAAAGCCGTTTTTTATCAAGGGAGTGGTATACGTACCTGCTTACCCGGGCTTCCTGCCCTGGGAACTGGAGCCCCTGGCGTCCGAAGCAATCCCCGCCCAGCTAAAAGCCAGCATCAGAAAAGACATGGCCGGTATCAGAAATTTGGGCGCCAATGCGGTGCGTTTCTGGGGATGCCCGGCCTTCTGCCACCAGGCGGTCAAGGAAACAGAAGGGCTTCATTTCCTCCAGACAATCTGGTTCGACGGCGCGGCTCCCGATTTCCAGGACGGCACATACAAGGCATCATGTAAAAATTATATCAGGGATGTTGTCGACAGGATTTATTCCGTGTATACTGATTCTCCGCCTCCCCTGGTTGCTTATGTACTCGGTAATGAACTCAGCCGCGAAAGTATCCTCAACACGGATTCCCTTCATCCGGGCATAAAGGCATACAAAGGGACATATATAAAAACAGAAGCACCCGTAACCGCAACGGAGGTATTTCTTGCCGAGATGGCCGATTATCTGAAAACCTACGAATTGATGCATTACAAATACCAGAACCTGATAACGTATGCCAATGAAATAAGGACCTATGACATCATAGACACGCCGTTCCTTGATTTCAGGAGCCATAACGCCTACTCGTACGCGGTTCCCTACTACCTGCCACGGCCGCCTACCGGCAGTTCAACGCGCACCCATTTTCAGGGGTGGATCGAACTCGTTAAAGACCAGCACCCCGGCATGCCCCTTTTAATCACGGAAACAGGGTTGAGCGTCAGCCCGAACGCTCCGCATGCAGGCTCCCCGGATTACGGGTATGGGGGAAACACGGAAGCTGAACAAGCCCAGGGAATAACACAAAATATAACGGACATCCTGACAGCCAAAAGACCCCTGGCCGGGGTCATTGTGCACGAATACCTGGATGCCTGGTGGAAATACGGTCTTGAGGATTCCTATACCCAGGACCCGAACGATATCGAGGAATGGTTCGGGATTGTTCGGATCGTAAAAAAGAACGGCTGGTATGAAACGGAAAACCGGCCGGTAATTTCGGCCATCAGGGCATTGTGGGAATAGTAATGGTAAATTTTTTCTGCATCTCATTATATTACTGGTACCTGTAAAGAAAATTCATGCCTCTATCGCTTCAGAAATGACGGGCCGCTCTAAATTAGGTTATGTGGAAGATGAATCTTATAATAAAGGATTATGTGTGGAAGTAGAGTACGGGGCAAGTCTCTGATTATAGATGAAAACAGAATAAAGTACTATGAAAAACAGATACATGGATATGTTTTAAAGGTAAATCGCGGATATCAATTGGCGCTGGAAGGAAATCCCTCTTTACAAATCCGTGTCAAATTAGTTCCTGAAAACACTTTTACCGACCCTCAAGCCATCAAACACAAATACACCAGGGAACAGTAAAACCTGTTATCTTGACCAGGGTTCGGGATCATTCCTGTAGAAGACTTAAAATCCGGGACACAATTTTACCGGTATTGTATTGATCATGGAATCCCTTATTGGTGGGTACGGGCCTGGATTCCTTTATCTTGCCGACTGTTTCTAGAAAGCTTTCTGCAGTGGGACAATAATAACCGAAATTATTTTTTTCCACAAAATCAACATTCCGCTTTTCCTGGTTTCCCAGATAATGCGTTAATATAAGTGGTTTATTTAAATAAATGGCCTCCATAATAACCCCAGGTCCCGCCTTGGAAACAACCACATCGGTTTCGGTCATGTAATCCTGGACATTCCCCACATACCCCAGAATATGAATAAAATCAAACCGCTGCTCCAGTAATTCCTTCACGTCATAGTTGGTTCCGCAAATCACCGTTATATTCAGGGAATCCTTTATTTTTTGAACGGCCCCTACCAGGGAAAGGATGCTCTGAATATTTCTGGCAAATATAAGGATTTTCAGCCGCCCGTCCCCGTTTGTATAAACGCTCTGAATGTTTAAGAATTTCCTGTCCAGGGGATACCCCAGAACTTCCCTTTTAGGAGTATGATACTTGTTTAAATCATCATAAGCCATCTCGTTCGGGGCCACACAGAGGTCATAATTACCGAAAGCCCAGGCATAATTTATATTAGTCAGGTCTGTAATCACGTTGCAGAATTTAAAATCGAACAATTCCCTCACCTTTGTCCATTGTATGACGACATTTGTATACGCATTAACATTAACAACTATATCAGGTTTCTCCATTCGGAAAATATCCCTGAACCTGTGCTTGGAGAACAATACAATCGTCCTGAAGAAAAGGGTTGTCAGATAAAACCCGATACGAAAACGCGTTACATTAAAGAACTGGTTGAATAACCTGAGCAGATATCTCCCCTGTACTATTTTCCCATATAAAACGGGAAAATCCTTTAAGAAAAAAACATTGGATTCTTTTAACAGATCAATGAGACTATAATTAAAATTATCTCCGAGCTGGTGTTTGAATTCTTTAATCAGCGCCTCGGCCGCCGCCCTGTGGCCCATACCTGTATCTGATATAACAAAAAGTATTCTCAAATATAGCTCCTGAATATTTGTGCCTGACCAATCCTGTTTTTCAGAAATTTGCAACCATGATTATTATTTATAAAGCAGGCTCGTACTGAATTTAGTTAATTCAGCTTTTGGATACCTCATTCCAACCGGATTGTTGATTAGGGAATCATATTAAAACTTATGGTTTCCTGCAAGCACCTTTTCGGGGAAAATCATGCGAATTATGAAATTGCATCAAAATCCGCTTCCATTTTAAATAATTCCAAAAACCACGTTTGGCTTGACTTATTCAGTCCATTTTGATAAGGTATGTCCACAAAATCATTTATGGGTAACATACAGCAGGCACCTTTAAACACTGCTTTCCATTGCAGTGAAAGGAAATATAGATAGAGAGCTTACCGATAATCAAACAAATAAAGGCAGTTTTTAAAGGTATTTATGTGGAATTTTCGTAATATAATTGAGCCTGTCAAAGCCGACCTGGAATTCATCGAAAATGTTATGAATTCCCATGTCAAATCAATACTGGAATCAATGGACCCCTCCTCCTATTCTGACTTTATTGAAAAGGCTCTCCAGCATCTGTTCAATAAGCCGGGGAAAATGCTCAGGTCGGCACTGATCCTTTTCGCCGTCAATTCCGTCAACGTTTCCGCGGAACAAAAGGAGTTATGCCTGCGGCTGGCCGCTGTCATTGAAATGATTCATTCCGCATCCCTGGTTCACGACGACATAATAGACAGCTCTAAAAGCAGAAGGGACCAGGTGAGCCTCAATGAAGCTTACGGGAACAAGGTTGCCGTCATTGTAGGAGACCTGTTGTTCACAAAAGCCTTTTCCGTGATCGCCGGGGCAGAAAATATCAGTACGGAAAATCGGATATATTTAATCAATGCCCTCACTTCTCTCACACGGAAAATGTGTTTCGGAGAAGTCATGGAAGCCCGGTGCAGGAAACTGGGCAGCACTATGAACTGCGATGATTACCTGACGCTGATAACAAACAAAACCGCTTACCTGATAGGAGACAGTATTCTCGCCGCCTTGAAGGTTGCCGGAATAGCGGATGAAATCTGCACTTCCCTGTATGAATACGGTTTGAATATTGGTATTGCCTTTCAATTGTCGGACGACTCCATCGACAGGGATACCGTATTTCAATCGGGAAACAACATCCGGGAAAAGGCTGACATGTACGTGAAAAAAGCGATAAACAATCTTTCCGTATTAAGGGAATCCGACCATAAGGAAGCCTTGAAAAAAATCGGGCAGTATATCATGGAACGGATGAATAAATAATCAGGAAACTTCTTTAATTATACCGTTCGGGCCAGAAAATAAAAAAAGGGGCCGCCCAAACTTTTTGGACAGCCCCTCGTAATCTCATCTCAATATCATCTTGAAAACGGTTTAAAAGTGTTGGTGTACTCGAACAGGGACTGTGAAACTCCGCTGCAGATCGGTGATGCGTATGATTGTCCGGCGCAATCGCCGTTATCCCTGCCGACAGACCAGAAAGCGAGGAGAACCACCCAGCTCGTGTTATTACCAAAATTAAGTACTTCGGAGGCATTGCTTAAAGTAAAGATTTCTCCCTGTGAATCGTTCTGGCCGATCATCGGCGTGATGCCTATATTACATCCGGTCTGGCTTCGCGTGGAATTCGCCGCATCAATGGCCGCCTGGCCCATGGCCGAATTGGCACCGCCGTAGTCCATGGCCATGACATTCACGGCATTGATGCTGACGCCCGCATTTTTGGCGCTCTGCACAACATACTCACCATCCGCCGTCAGGCCATAGGGCATGACAGGAAGGCAGAGGTTGATTTTCAGGCCCGGATTCGCGTTTTGAAGGTTTCTCATGGCCTGGCTTCTCCGGTCAATACCGGCTTTGTCCGTTACGGCCCCGCCTTCTATATCAAAATCGATCATCTTGAGTTTGTACATGGTGATGACCTTCTGGTATTCCGATGTAAGCGTGGTAACATTCGTAATTGCCGTGGCAAGTTCGGTACCGTTCGCGCCGCCAAAGGAAATGATAACATCTCCGCCCGCTTTCCTGACCCTGTTGATTTCATCCAGGTAAAAGGGGCAGTCCAGTGTCTGGACGCCGCCCCAGGCGGCCTGGCCATTGCTGCTCAAGATGAAAGCAAGCGTGTAGTATCTCTGTCCGGTCGACTGGTAACAATTGTAAATCGAAAATGTGGGCGATATGGACACGTCCACATAAGGTGCGAACACCTTGCCCGGGAATCCGGGACTGTCCACCGACTCGATGACACCTGCCGATCCACTGCAGGCACCCAGGTCAATCCATTCTTCGCCATTGCCGTTATGAACGGATGGATCATTGTTCTGTGTCCAGTAGTTGGCTTCATAGTCATGACCCGTAGTACAGCTGTGGACCCTGTCGCCCTGTAAATAAATGGTGCATGAGTTCCAGAGTGCATAATCGTGGCTGCAGAAACAAATACCGCTTTGATTCGGTGTAGGTGTATTCTGTACCGGTGTCGGTGACCTTGTCGGCGTTGCCGTAGCCTGGACCGGCGTGGGGGTCCTGGTCGGTGTCGATGTTGACGTTGCCGTGTTGTTCACGGCCCCGAAGATTTCCCATTCGGACAGCTGGAGTATTGTGCCCGAATTGTTCGTCATGTTCAGCCTGTAATACGGGTAAGCGTTCGAATTGCCGAAGGTGAATGCCCGTGTCTGGAACCTGTTCGGAAAATCCTCGCCGCTCCGTGAATCCAATGTCACCCACGTAGAACCGTTGCTCGAACCCTGGAGAGTCCACGTGTACGGGTCCCTTTCAGCCGCGTCATTGGCCGAGGATATGGTGTATTGGGTGACAACGGCGCTTGAACCTGCAAACTGAACCCAGCCCGATGCATGGAATGTCAGGTATTTCGTGGATGTCGTGTTGTCGATCAGTTTTTCAATTTCCTCCCCGGACGGTGAATCATAATACTGGGCGCTCACCGTACCGGACAGGTTCGTGATGTCCTGCAGGTTTACCGGGGTAGTCGGCGTGGGTGTCGATGTGGAGGCGGGACTCGTGGGTGTAGGCGTTGAAGTACGTGTCGGGGTAGCCGTATTCGTGTTGCCGACGATTCCCATTATTTCCCATTCGGACAGCTGGAGTATTGTGCCCGAATTGTTCGTCATGTTCAGCCTGTAATACGGGTAAGCG
>JAFGKU010000137.1 GCA_016928415.1 Spirochaetales bacterium | reverse complement strand
TTTGATGAAAGTATTGTTCTCAATCGTTCCCAGCACGGCCTTCATCTCTTCATCGGAATCATAAACCATGGTGCGGAACGGGTTTTCATAGTCCTTTTGCCTCGTCATGCGGGTCTGCCTTGCCATGTATTTCTGTAATTCATAATACTTTTCCAGCAGCGCGTTCCAGTCCTTGTGCGTGATTTCCTGTTTACCGTGCAGAACCTTGAGCAGGCTGAAGGCATGCTGCCTTTTCCGGTCAGGGTAGGATTCCCATAACCGGTCGTACAGGGTATGCGCATCCTGCCATGTACGCGTCCTGCTGCTTTTAACCGATTCCACCAGGTTCCTGAAATCGGATTCCGGGACCAGTTGCCCGCCCAGATTGATCCATGATGATTCCCTTATACCGCTTAAGGAATTCTCCAGGTCCTTAAAACGCATTGAGGGATTTTTCTGCATATGGAAAACACAGTTTTTCAAGGCATAATAATAGAGCATATCCCTGTACGCCTGGTATCCCTTTTTCACGTTCCGGATGATTACTGTCCGCGTCGAATGTTCAAGGGTGTCAGCGGGCGCTTCTATGTTCCCCGGGTCGAATTCGGGGTCGTGAAGCAACCTGGCGCCCATGTCGGCCAGGTCGGATTCCTTCAAGTCCCCCGCATCCTTTCCGTCCCTTTTCAAAACGAACAATGCGGTCCAGACTTCCAGAAGCGTAAGGGACAAAAATATTTCTTCTGCCGTGTCCGGGGCCAGGCATTCAAATTCAATATGCTGGTTTTTTTGTTTCCTGTTATCCCTGTTTTCGAATTTCCATGAATTCCTGGCCAGGGCGTAGAGGTTATACAACCAGAAATACGCCGGCATTATTTGAAGGGAGTTACTGGACTGGTCGTTGCTTACCAGGCAGAAGGGCAGGGGAATGGAAAGTTCGTATGAATAATCTCCTCTGGCGATGAGGACAAAGGACGCAAAACGGCTGTTATATTTCAAACTGACGCATAAACCCGGCCAGAATCCCCTTCCCGCGTGCATCTCGCCGTCCGGCGCCCTGCTGTTGTGGTTGGACCCTATCGTAGCGCAGGCCGCTATATTGCTCTGGCCCATGACAAGCGATGCTATCAGAAACGAATTGTTGTGGTGCTGTTCGTGGGCCGGGAAGATAAGATCGTTCAGAACTTCACAGCAGGAAATGGTGGAATTGTCGCCCAGGTAGGAATGGATAAGGCGTGCGCCGTACTTCAGGCTGCTATGGTCTCCCAGCACGAACCGGACGGCCTTGCATCCGTAGAAAACACGGCACCCGTAACCGACAATGCCGTTTACCAGTTCAACACCTTCCCCTACCTGGGAAGGCTCCCCTTCGTTCGAATTGACGGTAAGGTTCTTCAGCTTGTTCGCCC
The DNA here is from genome assembly GCA_016928415.1 of Spirochaetales bacterium. Lineage (GTDB taxonomy): Bacteria > Spirochaetota > Spirochaetia > SZUA-6 > JAFGRV01 > JAFGKU01. The sequence goes on along the minus strand of JAFGKU010000137.1, from coordinate 2,934 downwards.
CCTTGATATAGGCACAGGAGCCGAATTTAACGTCTTTTATTATCTGGCAGTTTTTTATTACCGTTTCACTGCCCACCATCCCGTAATAACCCCGCTTCGAGTCGAACGTCCGCTCCGTGATCTCCTTCAGTTTCCTGCAGAGATCCCCGTCGTTCCTGTACCTGGCCCACAGGTACGCATCCGCGGCGAGCATGCCGTCAAACGGAAGAACGCTGCGCCCCCCGGCTTCGTTCACCAGGTCCATCCAGATGCGGACCGGTTCATCCTCTCCCTGTTTGATGATTCCATTGCCGAACTTGGCATGGTTGCTGCAATGCATTTCATCTACGTTTAAAAGGATGACGGAATTCCCGAGTATGTAGTGGGAAAGGTAATGAACGTTATGCAGGGCGCAATTATCCCCTATATCGCAGGCAATCACCACGCTGCTTGTTATTCCGCAGGGAACGCAAAGTTCGTGATGTTCCAGGATTTTCTCCTCCATCCTGCCTATCCTTACCAGCCCGTGGAACTGGGAATTTTTTATCAGGTCGGCGGAAAAAGGGTCAGTGACCAGGATATTATCCCATTTATCGACCTTGTTGCCGTTTTTAACCAGGACCTCTATCTCATGGGCATACAGGTTTCTCAATCCTGTTATCTCCAGGCCTGTTTGCCGGTCGCGCAGGTAATATTCGCTTTTTCCCTCAGGAAGGTACGGGTCCGAGATGAAATTGTATCCCAATGTTTTAAACGGCAGGATATTTATTTGCCCCATCTGTAATCTCCATGTTATGAAGATTCAGCTTAACCCAACTAAAGCGCAGTTGTCAAGTTATCCTCTCCTTACTTATATTTTTCCTACATTTTTGTATATTAAGAGCTTAGAACTACATAATTGTAGGTTTTTTTCCTATCCTTCTTGCCGGTTTGAGTCTGTTTGATAGAAAGTTAACCTTGATTTCTTCTTTATATACAGGAAAATGTAGACAAATATAATAAAACAACATATATTCATTTTTTTGGTATAATACTTGCTTGAAATTTGTGAGGCAAAAAAATGACTATTTACAGAACACATAAATGCGATGAGTTGTCTATACAGGATATAGGTAAAAATGTGACACTTTCCGGCTGGCTTCATAACAAGCGTGACCACGGCGGGATCCTTTTTATTGATTTAAGGGATAATTACGGCATCACACAGGTCGTTATTCAACCGGATTCGGGTTTTCTGGAAGAAATCTCCCACCTGCGAAAGGAATCGGTTCTCAAGGTGGAGGGGGTAGTTTCCAAAAGGTCGGACGATACTGTTAATATGAAACTGGCAACGGGCGAAATTGAAGTTATTGCCAAAGTTTACGAGATCCTTGGTAAATGTGATGACCTGCCTTTTCCCATTTTTCCGGAAGAGGAAGATCCTGAAGAAACACGGTTGAAATACAGGTATCTTGATTTAAGAAAAAGCAAAGTCCACGAGAATATTCTTTTAAGGTCAAAGGTTATCTATAAAATCCGGACGATGATGACGGAAATGGGTTTTCATGAAATCCAGACCCCCATATTGACAGCATCAAGTCCTGAAGGGGCACGTGATTACCTCGTTCCCTCGCGTCTCCATCCGGGTCAATTTTATGCGCTTCCCCAGGCGCCGCAGCAGTATAAACAGCTTTTAATGGTGGCGGGTTTTGACAGGTATTTTCAGATAGCCCCCTGTTTCAGGGATGAAGATGCCCGTGCTACCCGTTCGCCCGGCGAATTTTACCAGTTGGACATAGAAATGTCCTTTGTCACCCAGGAGGAAATATTCGAGGTTATAGAGAAGGTTTTAACAAGTATTTTTGACGAATTTTCAAACAAAAAGGTCACAAAGGCGCCTTTCCCCAGAATCAAGTATAAAGAGGCCATGATCAAATACGGAACGGATAAGCCTGATTTGAGAAATCCTTTGGAAATAAAGGATTTGACTGATTTTTTCAGGGAAACGGAATTCCAGATTTTTAAAAAAGTAATCAATAACGGGGGTGTCGTCAGGGGTATCGCGGTGAAATCCCTCTATACAAAACCGAAAAATTTCTTTGACAGGCTGTTGGAATTTGCCCAAAGCCTGGGCTCCAGAGGGTTGGCTTACCTCATATGGGAACCCGAGCAGGTAAAAGGGCCGATTGCCAAGGTTTTAAGTGCAGGGAAATTGGAAGAACTCCGAACGCTCTGCGGTATCGGGACAGAAGATGGCGTTTTTTTCATTTGCAACGAGGAAGCAGAAGCGGCACGGATTGCGGGCGAGATACGGATACGGCTGGGACAGGACCTCGACCTTCTTGAAAGAGATGTGTATAAATTCTGCTGGATAATCGATTATCCCATGTATGAATATGATTCGGAGAAAAAAGGCATCATTTTTTCGCACAACCCGTTTTCGATGCCCCAGGGAGGACTTAAAGCCCTGGAATCAGGCGACCCGCTGGATATTCTTGCCTATCAATACGATATTGTCTGCAACGGGATTGAGCTTTCAAGCGGTGCCATCAGGAACCATGACCCTGAGATAATGTATAAAGCCTTTGATCTGGGCGGATACACCCGTGAAGAGGTGGACGGGGAATTCGGCGCCATGATCGAGGCGTTCAAGCTCGGAGCGCCGCCCCATGGAGGGATTGCTCCCGGAATTGACCGTATATTAATGCTGTTGACCGATGAAGCGAATATACGGGAGGTGATTGCTTTTCCCATGAATCAAAAGGCGCAGGAGCCGATGATGAATTCCCCCAGAAAAGTGAGTAAAAAGCAATTGAAGGAACTGCATATCAGGATTGTGGAAGGGCTTGATTCACTTTAAAGGCATTTCAAAAAAATACTTAATTGTCAGAGTGTGATTATAAAAATACATTTATGTCATTTTATGACTTTGATTTCTAAGATCAATATTTTAAATGATAAGCACATATCCTTTTT
>JAFGKU010000011.1 GCA_016928415.1 Spirochaetales bacterium | reverse complement strand
GGTATTAAAAGGTATGAATTGGCAAATTACAATAAATTGATCGGTACGAAGGTGCTGAAACCCGGAGATTTCATTAATATCCCCAGGCTTCTATCAGATATCCATATAACGGTGAATGAAAAGACAGGTCTTAAACCCTTTACTGTCAAATTCAATGTAACTACCATTACCCGTGACAAGGTAAAAGCGTACAAATGGGATTTTGGTAACGGCGAGGTTTCCGAATTAAGAAATCCCGTTTTTACGTATACGGAAAAGGGAATTTACAAGGTGAACCTGATCGTGGTCGATGAAAATAACAACCATATTTCATCCAATTCCCTCACGATTAATGTGAGGGCCCTTGCCAATATCCAGTTTGACGCTCCGGTATTCTTCGAGGTAAACAAGGGCGATATAATCAGCTTGAATGCCAAAGCAATAGACAATGTAGGTGATGTGATCCCGTTTAATTATACCTGTAATATCACGGGCTACCCTAAACTTCTGACACAGGTGGGCAATACGGATAAATTCATTGTAATGAATACCGGCTGGTCGAAAATCACGGTTGCCGCTGAAGGTTTCACACATACGGGATTTTACTTTGTCAGCCCGATCCCCTCGAAACACAGCACCCGGAGTGATGTTAACTGGTATAGAACCCAGTTCAATACCGGTTTGAACGGTAATTGCGGCCCTACCTGCGTGTCCATGTCCATCGCATGGTCCAGGGGTATGGATGTTCCGGTCCGTACAATCAGGAGAATTACCGGTCTGCCGTATCCGGACGGCGGCGTGAGTTTTGAACTTCTAAGAAGGGCGCTTGAAAATTACAACGTGAATAATGTCTACAGGGTTACCTATACACCACAGGATCTATTTGATGCCATCGACAAGGACCATATTATTATAGTCGTTTTTAACCGCGGTAAAATGACGGTGGCAAAAGGCGAATATACCCGGGATTTATTCGGCCGGTATTATACCGATTCCGGCGGGCATTATATAGTAGTGAAGGGCTACAGTCTGGATAAAAAATATTTCGTTGTGTATGATCCGATTCCCAGTGACTGGTGGCAGAACAGCACCCGTTATTCCGACGGAGTCTCCATGATAGGCCGTAACCGGTATTATCCCGTGTCCGTTCTTTATCCTGAATTAAGATCAAGACCTGTTTTAGAAATACTCCGCTGATAATCCGGCCAGGTCTGGCATCAAGGCTGGCATTGCGTTATTTTTTCCCAGTCCCTGACGGCTCCATTATCCGCACTCGTTGCAAACATACCGTATAATTGAAGCGATTTGGAGACTTTCCTCTCTCTTTTCGGTACAAATCCGCCGCCCGATTTAAGCTTGCTTTTCCTCGCATTTATATCTGCCTGTGATACTTTTAATTCGATTTTACGGGCCGGGATGTCTATCTCTATGATATCACCTTCCTCAACCAGGCCGATGACGCCTTCATCGGCGGCTTCCGGCGATACATGACCGATACTCAGACCCGCCGTACCTCCCGAAAAACGCCCGTCTGTCAACAGGGCGCATTCTTTATCAAGTTTCTTGGATTTTAAATACGTTGTGGGGTACAGCATCTCCTGCATTCCCGGGCCGCCTTTCGGCCCTTCGTAACGGATAACGACAATATCACCCGGTTTGATTTTGTTGCCGAGGATCGCTTCCACGGACTGTTCCTGTGAGTCAAATACGCGGGCTTTACCCTTGAATTGATAGATGGATTTGTCTACGCCCGCCGTTTTGACTATGCATCCGTTTGCCGCGATGTTACCATATAACACGGCCAAACCGCCGTCCCTGCTGTACGCGTGTTCCGCATCCCGGATGCAGCCGTTTTCGCGGTCCATGTCATAGTCCTTGTTCATTGCATCCTGCCCCATGCCTTTTAGCGTGCGTTTGCCTGCCGGTGCCGCCAGGTACATCTGTTTCGCTTCTTCCGTAAGCTCCGGGTATTTGCCTCCTATATCGTTTTCCCTGATAACCTGCAGGGTGGATTTGCCCTCGCAGTTGAAAGTATCCGTATTAATCAGGTTTGCCCTGTGCAATTCACCCAGGATAGAGCTTATGCCGCCTGCGTGGTGAACGTCTTCAAGGTGGTACTGTGATGACGGAGCCACCTTGCAGATATTCGGCACCTTCCTTGAAAGGTTGTCTATATCCTTCATCGTGAAATCAACGCCCGCTTCCCGTGCAACGGCCAGTAGGTGAAGAACCGTATTCGTTGAACCTCCCATGGCGATATCCAGGGTCATCGCGTTTTCAAATGCCTTGTAGCTTGCTATGGAGCGGGGCAATACCTTTGAATTACCCTTCTCATAGTATTCCGTGCACATTTCCATTATCCGTTTTGCCGCTTTTTCAAATAATTTGCGCCTGAGGGAATGAGTGGCTATCAATGTCCCGTTGCCGGGATATCCCATGCCGATGGCTTCCGTCAGGCAGTTCATGGAATTGGCCGTGAACATACCGCTGCAGCTTCCGCATGTGGGACAGGCCGATTTTTCCACCGCAAGGAGATCGGCGTCCGAAATGGAATCATCCCCTTCCATTTTCATGACATCGATAAGGTCATATTTTTTACCGTTAACAATACCGGCTTCCATGGGACCGCCGCTTACGAATATGGCGGGAATATTGAGCCGCATGGCGGCCATGAGCATGCCGGGAATGATTTTGTCGCAGTTCGGAATGCAGATCATGGCATCCGCCACATGGGCTTCCACCATGTATTCGACGCTGTCCGCTATCAGTTCACGGGAGGGGAGGGAGTAGAGCATTCCCCCGTGGCCCATCGCGATCCCGTCGTCTATGGCTATTGTATTGAACTCAACACCGAAACCGCCCGCTTCATCAACCAGTTTTTTCAATAGATCCCCTATTTCCCGCAGGTGGACATGACCGGGAACGAAATTCGTATAAGAATTGACAATGGCAATGACCGGTTTTTTAAAATCCTCATCCGTCATTCCGTTCGCGCGCCAGAGGGAACGGGCTCCGGACCGGGTTCTTCCTTCTGTTGTTATTTTACTTCTGTACGGTTTCATGGTATGGCTCCTGTTTTTTACTTTATTTCACCGGTTTTTACCGGTACCAGGTTTTCAGTATCCCCTTCTGGCCCCTGTTTGTCAACAGGGGTATGTATCTGAATCATGATGCTGATATTTACCATTGTTAACATTTTTATTAATTTTATTTCGGGGTATTTTATGAAATGGGTTATTCCAATGCTTTTACTGGTCTCCTGTGTGGGTTCTTCGCCGGAGAAAGCGGCAAATGCATTGCCATACCCGTCAAGGGAGGTAACCATGACAGACTCAGGAATTAACGGTTTTGAAAAAGCCACCATTGGCGGCGGTTGTTTTTGGTGTGTGGAAGCCGTTTTTGAAGGTATGGAAGGAGTTCGCTCAGTTATTTCCGGATATGCCGGCGGCACCACCGAGAACCCCACGTATGAAGAGGTTTGTTCGGGAAATACGGGACAGGCGGAAGTTGTTCAAATCACTTTTGATCCCGGGAAAATCACGTACCAGGATATATTGAGGCTTTTTTTCAGAGCGCATGATCCTACAACGCCGAACAGGCAGGGGGCGGACAGGGGGACACAGTACCGTTCCATCATTTTGTATGACAGCGAGGCACAGGAAAAAACGGCAAGGGAGACAATCTTCGGGTTGACAGAGTCCGGCCAGTTCAATGCGCCGATAGTGACGGAAGTTGTCCCGTTGAAAAAATTTTATCCTGCCGAGGACTACCACCAGGATTATTTCGCCAAAAACCCGTTTAATGCGTATTGCCAGGCGGTTATCAGGCCCAAGCTTGAAAAGCTGAAGAAAAAGTGAATAATGTCCGTGAAAGCCGATTTCATTACCCGCCTTCAATCCGGTGGAATTCTACACTACCTTATATAAAGAGAGCACAGGGTGAATTGTATCTTGACAATTCACCCTGTGGTTATTATAAAAGAGCGGACCTGAAAGATATTCGAGGAAAACAATGAATAATCCAGGGAGAAAGTTGCTCCCTTTCTGGAAATCCAAGGTATTGCGGGAAATGAATCAAGAGGAATGGGAATCCCTCTGCGACGGCTGCGGAAAATGCTGCCTTCACAAGCTGAGGAACGCGGAAACGGGCAGGGTTTATTTAACCGCCGTTGCCTGTAAACTCCTGGACGGCAATACATGCCGTTGCCGTGATTATGAAAACAGGCGGCAGCATGTACCCGACTGCCTTGACCTGAGCCCGGATACCCTGGAGGAATTGGATTGGCTGCCTGATACCTGTGCGTACCGTCTTCTAAATGAAGGAAAAGACCTTCCTGAATGGCATCCGCTCATTACCGGAGACCCTGATTCGACTATCCGGTACGGGATGTCCGTTGCAGGATACACTATACCAGAAGAAAGCGCCGGGAATCCTGAAAATTATATTCTCTGGGAAAATGAATAATCATGGACATTCCGATAAGTTGTATGTTATAGCTGCTTAAATTAGAAATGCTTTCTATAATTTAATATCCCTGTATTTTTGCGGGGTCATACCTGAGTGTTTTTTAAACACCTTTGAGAAATAATTGGCATCCGTATATCCGACCATGAATGCGATTTCCTGAATTTTAAGGTAGGGATTTCTCAGCAGCTGGACCGCTTTCCGTGCCCTGAATTCGGCCAGGTAATCGCTGAAACGAAAGCCCGTTGCCTCCTTGAAGTATGTCGAGAAGTAAGTCCGGCCCATAAATGCTTCACGCGCTGCGTCAGCCAGGGTGATGGGTGAATTATAATTGTTTTCAATATAATTAAGAACTTTCTGGATCCTGAAATCCGGTTTCAAAGACAGGGATTTGTCCGTAAGGGAAATGGAATCCTGGAGCTTTTTTATTATACCTTTCAATTCTTTGTTTCTTGTCATCAGGTTTTCGGTTTTTTCGTGTACAAGTTCTTCCTTATGTGTAATCAGGCTTTCAATATCCCGTATTCTCAGTGTATAGAACAAACAATCACTCAGGATGCGTCTTAATTCTTCGAGGTAATCATAGCCCCATGTTTCCTTGTTCAGGATAACAATGCCTATATTGTAAGGCCCGTAATAAAGCGCTTTGACTACAAGATTATAACGGCCGATACCGGACAGCAAATCGGCCACGGGCAGTAACTTGCTGCTGCCGTACAATGGCTGCTTCATTTCCAGTTTTTTGGCGTTTGTACAGGCCAAAACAAGCCTGAGTTTTTCGGTTGAAAAAAGGTTGTCATAGAGTGCAATAAAGAAATGATTGAATCCCAGTTTCAGCAAATATTGTTCAATTATGGAAGCCATTACGTCAATATCTGTTTTTTCTTCCAGCATTTGATGCAGGTCACGCAAGGTCATCCAGTCCTCATTCCTTTTATTATCCGAATCAAGCCTGAAACTTTCCACGAGGTCTATTGTCAGGGCGTTAATCTGCGCAATACGTTCCGTAATCAATTTATGGTGTCCGGGTTTTTGAACCAATGATAAATACTCCTGTATAATCGAGATGAGTTTAAGAATATATTCCCCTTCGCAGCCTGCCGAATATAAAGCGTAAACGAATGACTGCCACTCCGATTTTAAGATCTGTTCATCAACTGATTTTTGTTTAAGCAATAAACCGATGACTTGATTAATTTGTCTTGTTGTCTCTTCTGTGGCCGGTACGGCTGCTTTTACTAGATAATCCTCCGTTATTTTATTTAACCCGTGTGTAAGATCAGCCTTGTAAGGGATTTGTTCTCCATGTATACAACCGCATGATTCCCTTATTACTATACTGCTTGGTAATTCCGTCTGCAATGTGATTGGCTGGCTGCTTTTCATGCTGTCATACAATGTGTGAAACGCTTTCATGCCGAATTCATGTATGGGCTGATATACGGTCGTCAGGCCCGGCTGTATGATTGATGCCTGGAGAGTATCGTCGAAACCCGCGACAGCAATATCTTCCGGGACCTTAATGCTCCGTTTTTTCAATTCGGCAATTATGCCCAGTGCACAATTATCATTGGAGGCGATTATGGCATCAAACGGGATCTTCCTTTCATCTAAAAGAATTTTAACAGCCTTCACGCCGGAATCATAATTGAAATCCCCGTTTACTATCAGGTCCGTGTTTATTTCCAGATTGCGGGATTGAAAGAAGGTAATATATTCGATCAACCTTTCCTCGGCATCAAGGGCATTTGCCGGACCCCTTACAATGGCTATCCGTTTGTACTTGTGGAATGAATAGAGATGGGTCAGCAATTCCGACATGCCCTGTTTGTTGTTGATATAAATTGAAGGAACTTCGGGAAGGTTGATGCCTATATTGAGTATGGGAACGGGCCTGAACATTTTACAAAACCGGGTAATTTCCTCCGGGTTTTTATTTCTGAATATTAAATAGGAAAAGATGAGAAGGGCATCCACCTCCTGCGAATGAACCATGCGGTAAACGGTGCTCTTGTGATATTTGAAATCAAAATCGGAGCCCAATAATCCGCCTTCAAAAATGATTGTACTTACATTTTCTTTCCTGGCTTCACCGGTTATCCCGTTCAGTATCCGGCGGATAAAAGCGGACCTGAGATTGTTAACAAGTACGCCAATTGTTTTCCTCTGCATGAAATTCCTGTTATAGAAAAATTATGTATTGTTATGGTGATGCTGTCAATCGGGGTAAAAAAATGGAAGAGCCGGGGGTATCCGCAGCTCTTCCAATCCCTTTCTTCGTACGCGTGCCCTGTTAAGGCACGGTAATGCTTACATCGTCAAAGAAAACGGTGCAGGACCCACCGTGTCCGGAGGTTCCCCCGTTCAAAGCCGGGTAGCCGCTGCGTCCGCTTCTTGTCCAGGAATAGGGCCAGTTCGATGGTTCCCCGGTACCGTCCTGCCATACCTTGCCGTACAATGCGCCGTTTTCCATTTTAAGCTTGAACCAGTACCATGTCTGGTCGCTCCAGTTGAAAGTATAGCCGGTTCCCCAGGAAACGGCGTCATCCAGGAACTGGACCGTTGAATGGTTGTTATGGAACAGGAGATTGTATCCCCTGCCGTCGCCGGTGCCTGAAAGGAGTGATACGCCCGCCCTGGCGGTGTCGCCGTCCGTCCACGAATCGACATACACTTTGGCTATAATGGTCTGGTTGCCGGCTGCATTGAGGCCGCTGCCGGTTATGATTGCCTTGCAGGGATCGCCCTGTGTGGTGGAATCCTGTCTCAGTATTCCACCGGATTCACTCCAGCTGCCGCCGTACATTGTCCAGGCGCTTCCGATTGAGTTGTCGTTGAAACTATCATTAAATCCGGCGGGAACGGGACTCGGTGTAGGAGTGGGGGTAGCGGTCGCTGTCGCCGCCGTTGTCCTTGTCGGCGTTGGGGTGGCTGTAGGATTGGCGGCTCCGGGGCCGCCGAATAATTCTATCTCGGCAATCTGCAGTATGGTGCCTGAGTTATTCGTCATGTTCAGCCGGATGATGTTATAGGCCATGCTGTTGGCAAAGGTAAATACCTTCCTTTGGAAGCGGTCCGGGAAATCCTCGCCGTTCCTGGAGTCGATCGTTGAATAGGAGGATCCATTGTTGGAGCCCTGGAGGGTCCAGGTCAGGGGGTCTCTTTCCTCGGCGTCATTGGCCGATGTCAGGGCGTAACTGTTGATTGCGTACGTATTTCCTCCCGTGAACTGGAACTGGATCCATCCCGAGGCATGGAAGGTAAGGTATTTGGTGCTGGAGGTATTGTCAAAGGCCTTGTTCATGTCTTCGCCGCCGGGCGAGTCGTCGTATTGGGCTGTTATCGTACCGCCGGCATCCGTCCTGTCAGTTCCTGAGGCAGACGTGGGAGACGGCGTCGGCGTGGCCGAGGACGCCGGCGTCTGCGATGCCGTAGGTGATGGTGTCGGCGTCCGGGTTGGCGTTGCCGCCGGAACAGGTGTCCGCGTCGCCGTGGGCGCCGGAGTGTTTGTCGGCACTGATGTGGGTGATCCTACAAGCACTTCACGCCATTGCGTCCAGGTTCCCGTTTTCGTATTGGGCACAAGACGAACCTGCAGGCCGCCGTCACCGGAACCGGTATCCACATCCGTTATGTTGGTGCATTGCAGCCATAACCCGGTGGCCTTGTTTTCAAGCCGGAAGTATCCATTGCCGGTATTTATTTTCCGCCATTTTGTATAATCACCGGTGTTTGTCGTGTCGGCCGCCCTTACTACCTGGGGTATGACTGAGGAATCGGGCTGGCCGTTGGTGGCATCCGTCAGGTTCGATGCCTGAAGCCAGTACATGTGGCCCAAATCCTCGATTCTATAATACCCGTCACCGGTATCTAAAAAGCGCCATTGCGTGTAGGTGCCTGTTTTGGAGGTATTCACCGCCCGGACATTGTTGTTTTCCCCCGATCCGTCCGGCGTGTCCGTGCACTGCAGCCATTCGGCGAGTTCGAGGTTTTCCAGGCGAACATAACCGCCTGAGGGAGGATAGAAGGCCGCTCCATTCTGGTTATGCAATGGATAAACGTTATTGGCTTTGGCCCAGGCATCCCATTTGTCCGCCAGGTCGTTGACCGTTCCGGGATAAGCGCCGGCCAGGTTATTCATCTCGGTCCTGTCCGCATCCATGTCATACAATTCCCAGGCCTGGTTGAACGGGTTCTGGCCCGCGGCACAGGGGCGTACCGCTTTCCACTTACCCTGGCGTATCGCGCTCCGGGCTTCATGCTCCCAGTACAGAGTGTCCCTGGAAAGGGAGTTTCCCTGGAGCAGGGGCCGTATACTCACTCCCTGCATGGGCTGAATCGTATATCCGTTATACGAACGGGGATACGCGGTTCCCGATACGTCAACGCACGTGGCCATGATATCTATGAGTTCGGCCGGGGTTTTGATGATCGATCCGTTGGGTACGGTAATCCCGTTCGGCCAATGCGCGATAAACGGGGCGGCTATGCCGCCTTCATGCACAAAATGTTTGAACAGGTAAAACGGAGTATTGGATACATTGGCCCATGCCGCACCGTATTCAAGGAATGAGTCTTTTGAGCCCAGTGGTGCGCCTCCCGAATTGGTGCCGTACGCGCCTCCTTCGGCGCATCCGCCATTGTCTGCCAGGAACATGACGAGGGTGTCATTGTAATACCCCGTATCCTGCAGGGCCTGGATTATTTTCCCGATGCCCTGGTCCATCCTGTCAATCATGGCGGCATAGATCTGCATATACGTGGCCTGTTCCGTTTTGTTTCCCGTATAGGAACTCCAGGCGGCCACATTATCCGCCCTTGGCGTCAGCGGCCAGGAGGAGTCGATAATGCCCAGTTGTTTCTGCCGGTTATACCGGTTGGTCCTGAGCTGGTCCCACCCGGTATTGAAAACATCAGCGTATTTGTTTATGTCCGAATCCAGGGCCTGCAGTGGCCAGTGGGGGGCGGTATAAGCCACGTACATGAAGAACGGGCTCCCGGAATTGTTGTTCTTATGGTCCCTGATATACTGCGCCGAGGCGTCTGATATGGCATCGGTCAGGTAGTAGGTGGAAGGTCCCGGCGACACGGGGTACCTGTTCAATAACTCGGAAACGGTGATCATGTCATTATCAATCGTGAGTGAGTCCGGTTCAAAGTAATTGGCCGCCCCCTTGATTATCCCGTAATAGCGGTCAAATCCCCTTTGGAGGGGCCAGTTGTACTTGGGGCCGCTTGCCGTGGAATTCCCGGAGGAGGTCAAATGCCATTTTCCCGTGGCGTAGGTCCGGTATCCATTGGTTTTCAATGCCTCGGCTATGGTTACACAGTTATTATTAATGTCGCCCTGGTAGCCGGGCACGCCGTAATCCTTGTTCCACATCCACCCCATCCCCGCTTGATGGGGATGCAGGCCGGTTAACAAGGAAGCCCGCGTGGGGCAGCATCTGGCCGTGTTGTAAAACTGGGTGAACTTCACGCCGGTGTTGGCCAGGTTGTCGAGGTTGGGTGTCTGGATTTCTCCGCCGTAACAGTTCAGGTCGGAGTATCCCATGTCGTCGTTCAGGATAAGGATGATGTTTGGCGCCGCATACACCGCTTCTATATTGAGAAACACGGCGAATCCGGCAATGAGAAGGCTGAGTCTTTTGAGACACAGGTATTTCGTGGACATTTCAAGTGTTCTCGTGAACAAAACACTTAAAAATCCGATCAGTTTTAATTTTAATTTTCTCATATTACCCTTTTCTATTTTTTTATTCCTAACTCCCCATGTTCGAATAATAAATAAAAAAGTGGAAATTATGATCTTAATTCATTATTAGAAATTGTAATGTCTGAACTGTCAAGGTTTTCTTTTTTGATAATAGGGGTGTTTTTTTGCTTTCATGGTCTTGCCCGGGAATACAGGGGATGACAGACCGGCCAAAGGTCCTGATGCGTCAAATCAAGTATCTTCCCTTTGACTCCTGTAGTATAATTGATTAAAATTCAACCTGTGCATGCCGTCTTAAACAGGTTTAACATTACTCTTTCGTTGTACGCGGGTATCATTGCAGACATAATCTATGCAATTTGCTCGCTCTGGATTTTTCCTCCCCTGGCTGAATCTCTCGTGTCATCTTCCAGGGAAGTGCCTGATCTTTTTGTGTCCCTGGTGCTTGTGGCAGGAATAGGATATCCCCTTGCCTGTCACGCCATGCTGCACAGAACCGCGTGTTCATTGCCGGCAAAAAGGAACCTGCAAAAAATACGTGAAGGTTTCGGCAGGGGGCCTTTTATCCTCCCTGTCCTCCTGTTGTCCCCCCTTTTTATTTTTCACAGCGTGATGATTCCCGCGGCCCCGTTTTTCGGCTTGATGCTTTATCCGGATATCACCGGTTTTCTTTCCCTGTCCGATATTATTCTGGTGGGAGTGGGATGCGCCGTTTTCTGCCTTCTTGCTTTTATCCTGGCCGGTCATATTCTGAATATCAGGCGGATTTCACGAAAGTGGCGAATGACGGGATTGCCTGCCTGGATAGGCATCATTGGTACCATTATATTAATGCTGTTTATTGTATATCTATTCTTCACCGTTGTCTTTTTTTTACCTTTCCTGCTGTATGTCATGCTCTGGATTCACCTGCTTTCGCGAAGCGGAAAAAGCAAGGGTTTTATTCCCATCATTCCCCGCCGGCCTTTTACGGCGTTCGTCGCATATGCTATCCTCATTCTCTATTCGGCGGTTATCGCGTTTTTATTCACGGTTAATGTCCGCATCTTCAAGGCAGGCTCCGGTCAGCCGCTGATGTCGATTTTTATTTTCCTCTATATGTATGTGCCGTACAGGCTTTTTTTTGCCATTGATTTTAAAGGGCCCTCTCCGGTGGTGGGGGCCCAGTGGTCTTCGTTTGCGGTTGTTTGTGTTTTAATGGTTTTCATACCCTGTTGATTATAATTTCCCCCGTTTCCTCCAGTTCCTTGATGATCTGCACGATTTTCATCTGCGCTTCTTCTACGGCCTGGAGCCTTATCCTGCCGAGGGAGACAATCCGCTCTTCCAGCCTTGCCGTTTCCTCCTTGCTGAATGCGGAGAAAATGTATTCCTTGACCTTCGGATCGACACTCTTAAGGGCCAGGATCCAGTCTTTTTCGTTTACCTGTTTTTTCAAGGTCATCAGGCTGTCCGGGTCGAGCAGCACAATATCCTCGAAAACAAAGTACTGTGCCTTAACCTGCGCTGCCAGTTCGGGGTCTTCCGCTTCCAGGGCATCGACTATCTTTTTTTCCAGGGTGCGGTTCGTGATGCCGAGAAGGTTGCTCAGGATTTCAGGGCCCTTGGGGAAAATCAGCTCCCTGTCCTGGATGTACTTGAATTTTCTTTGAATGACACGTTCCGTTTCACGCAGGACTTCCGGGGCTACGCTTTCGATCCTGACAATACGCCGTGCAATGTCAACCTGGATTTCCTCCGGCAGAAGGGGGAACATAAGCGAAGCCAGGGCCGGTTCAAGGCAGGAAAGAATGAACGCGATCAACTGGGGGTGCTCGATTTTCAGCATATTGGCCAGATAGTCGATATCGGTATATTTAATGAAACCGAAAGGCCGCCCCCTCGAGGTGTTTGTTATACCGGAATCTCCGTGTCCGTTCATGTCCGGCTGTGTAATGCTTTGTACATTCAATGCCGCCAGTTGCTTTTTCAGATCACCCATTTGTTGTGTCCATTCCCGGGACAGCTTTGACAGACCTTCCGACATGATTTCCGTCAGGGAGGGCGCGGCGTTTTTCGTGGCCGGCAATTCTTTTTCTGTTTGATCCGTCAACGGGTGGTTGTCCGTTTTTGGGGAAAAATGCATTTGCGTTCTCCGGCTGGAAGGTAATAGTCTGAGTTCAAGAACGTCCCTTCCGCCGGAATTGAGGAACGCCTTCCGCCTGTCGTATCCCGGGACGGCAACCATGCTTCCTTTTTTTAGCAGGGAAATTTCTTCCAGGGACAGGTTTTCGCCTTCAAAGTAAACGGATGACGCTGTTTTCATTGCCTGCACTTTTACGCACGTTTCGGATTTTTTTCTACGGACGCTTGAATACCAGTACTGTGCCGTCAACATGGGCATAATCGGCTCGAGGGTGAGATACGGCAGACACATCCTGAATGTGCCGGCGACATCGTTGATTTTAGCGTTCATGGTTACCACAACAACCATTTCCGTTGGAGGAACGATCTGGGCGAATTGGGGATTGGTTTCGATCTGTCCGAGCCGGGGCCTTAAGTCCAGGACAGTACTGTAAGATTCCTTTAAATTACCCAATATTCTCAGGGATATACCTTCCATAATGGATTGTTCTATATCCGTCAAATCCGTTTTCTTTCCCGATTCCCTCCCTCTACCGCCAAACACCCTGTCGATCATTGCGTCGGCCAGGTTGGGACTGAACTCGAAAATGGCGGATCCCTTCAATGGATCCATGTTGATGATGAATAAAACAGTAGGCAATGGCATGGACCGGATGAATGATTCATAATCGGTCTGGTCCACCATTTCAACATTCATATGGGCCAGGCAGCGGAGCATGGCGCTAATGGATGTGGTACAGAGACGGCTGAACGTTTCGTGCATGATGGATATGGTCCTGATTTGATCCTTGGAGAATTTGTCCGGCCGTTTAAAATCATAGAGTTTGACTTCAGGGTTCGGGTTGGGACCAAGGTCCGTCCCCAGGATCTGCTGGTTTTTCTCCGTTATCAGTTCCATTGCCTTACTCCTCTTCCTTTACGATGGATGTTACACGGATACCGAAGTATTCATCGATCACGACGACTTCTCCTTTGGCCACTTTTTCACCGGCGGCGAAAAGGTCTACCGGGTCCCCTGCATAGTTCTTTAATTGAATGATCGAACCCGCATCTATCCTGGAAAGGTCTTCCAGGGATAACTCCGTCTCACCCAGAACCACCTGTAAGGGTACCTTTATCTCCTTGATGTCCCCTGTTTTTTTGGTCCTTGTATTCATCTCATCTCTCCTTTCCGTTCTGATTGGCCATGGCGGTCAGTTTTAAAAAATGCTTCCCGCCTTTTTTTATCATTTTCCCGTATCCGATTGTCTGGCCGCCGATTTCGAGCTCGTACACGGTTTCTTCCCTGCCGATGGAATATTTCCCGTCTTCCCTGATCCGGACAATGTCTTCCGGGCTCAAACCGGTCCTGTGAACCACGATCCGGGAGGGAAGTTTTATCTTTTTCGACATCGGGGAATTTTGAAAAAAATTGGTCAAGTTTCCCATAACGCCTCCTTGTTCGTTGTTTCTAATATAATATTACTGATCGGGGGAGTGAAAATCTTGCACTAAATTGATAAAATACCGGTACTTTTTTTACCTTGCGGTAAGCTGCCTGTATTCTCTCGGCGATACCTTCATGATGCGCTTGAAATACCTGTTGAAAAAGGAAAGGTTGTTATAACCCACGGCATAGGCGATTTCTATGATCGGCAGTTCCGATTTTTTCAGCAGTGCGCAGGCTTTCTGTATGCGGATGTGATTGATGTGCTCGAAAAGGTTGAACCCCGTTTTTTCCTTGAAAGCCCTGGAAAAATAACTGGGATTCAACCCGCACCTGCCGGACAGGTCTTCCAGGGTGAACGTTTCACTGTAATTGTTCTCCACGTAGGCGACCACGTCGTCGATGGCCCACATTTCGGCGGGAGATTTTTCCTCCAGCATCGGGAGCCTGTCTATCCTGTAAAGCAAAATGAAAAGTTGAATCATCCCCGCTATGCAGAGTGACCGGGACCCTCCTTGTCCGGTCGTATTCTCCCTCTCCAACTCATTAAGTATGCGATTGCATTTTTCAAACAGATCTCTGTCGGGAAGGAAAATTTTTATGCCCGGATATTCAGCCGATTTTTCCGTAAAGGATACGATTTCCTCTTCCGGACAAACGGATTTTATAAGTTTGTAGAACCATTTAAATTCAAAGACGAGTTCGGTGACGGTCGCGGACCGTGATGTGTAATACGACAGGGAGTATCCCAAAGGAATAAAAAGAATTTCACCCCCGCTGATAATACCGGAAGTTTCTTCGCAGGACCAGAACAATTTGCCCTTGATGGGATGGAGAATGCGAATATTGACCTGTGATGCGGGGTAGCTGACTCGGGAATTCGGACTTTTATTTACTTTTAAAAACTGTTCATGCAGCATTTAAATTGAATTGTATGCTGAATGTACGGCATGTCAAGCAGAAAAAAGCAGGCTGACCGGCACGGGATTGTCGCTTGGTTTTCGAGGGCGCCGCCTTTGACAAGATTTTTCCTGCTATATATAGTAGGTCATGTTTTTCTTGAGATTTTTAACAGCCGGTTTGACATTCATGCTTTCCTTATCCGCACTTTCGGCGGAGGATTACGTCGTCGTGTATAAACATGTAACCGGTAAAGAGGTGGTTGAAACAACGTGGACGATTATTGAAAAGAAAAATACCGTGACCGTTTATATGAAAGACACATTGGGGGCCTATAAGGAACTTTTGCTGGACAAGCCGGGCCTTGAAACCCGGACAATGTTTTACAGGGATTCAGAACGGGAGATCCGCGCCGAGAAGAAGGGCCTGGTCCTGGAATATACATCGAAACATAATGGGAGAGTAACTTCGTTCAAGCGGGATCTGGAGCCCGAGGTACCGTGGATACAAACCATAGAATGGGGCTGCCGTAATTTTATCAGGGATTCAAAACGTGATAAATTTTATTTTTACAGGCTCATAGAAGTCCATGACGAAATTTACAAGGTCGTCATGATGAAAGAAGGTTTGGTTAAGCCGGATTCAAGTTCTTCAGGAGGGAACTGGGTAAAGGTCCGCATGACGCTTGATGACTGGCGATCCATTTTTTACACGGCCTACGCCTGGTACAGTGAATCCGGTGATTACATGAAATACAGGGGGGCCAACGGCCCGCCCGGAACGCCGGAGACCCTCGTGAGCGTGCTTAAGTTCAAGACATCCGATTCACGGTTCTAGACCGTAATTTCTACAATCCGTACTTGAGGCTCATATCCCACAATGCATCGCCCAGTTTTTCGTCGAAGGCCGTATCCGACGGACAGGCCGGTTTCTTTTTAAAGAAATACTCGCCTGTTACCGGGGCCACCTCATCCGCCGTCGCCAGGTATACGGATGTTGCCGCCCCTTTTTCCGGGGTGATGGCAAACAGGCTGCCGATTATCTTGAAAAGACCCGTGGTAAACGGCCCGCGTAAATTGGAATTGCCGAAGTTGCTCCTGACAAATCCCGGATGCACCGCGTTCACTATGACTCCCGTTCCTTCAAGCTTTCGGGCAAGCGTCTTTGTAAACAGTACATTGGCCAGTTTGGAAAGCCCGTACATCCGGAAACCGCTGTAATGATTTTTTTCCCGTACGGCGGCAAAGTTGCCGTCCGTAAACCGGTGTGCCGCGGACGAAACATTGATAATGCGCGAGGGGGCGCTTTTTTTTATCGTATCAAGTAAAAGATTGGTCAATCGGAACGGTCCCAGATGATTTATGGCGAAGGTAGCCTCAATGCCTTCCGCGTTTTCCTGGCGCTTGAAAAGAATCGTGCCGGCATTGTTAATCAACACATGAAGGGCCTCATATCCGGATTTGAATTCTTTTACCAGCCTTTTTATCTGTTCCAGAGACGAAAGGTCTGCGATGAGGAGATCGGTATTTTTGTTACCGCTGGCCTCCATTATTTCCCTTTGCGCTTTTTCTCCCCGTTCCCTGTCTCTGCAAACCATGACAACATTGGCTCTCATACGGGCAAGCTGCAACGCTGTTTCCCTGCCTATGCCGCTGTTGGCGCCGGTAACCATACAGACTTTTCCACTCATATCCTTCATAGCGCTACCCGCCTTTCTTTATGAATTTACCTATTACAGGGGAAAAGGTGAAGATGTGTGAGAGGGAGTATTTTACCGCCGGGGATACCGGATTAATTGAAAATGGATTCTTATATTCTGTGATTTCGATGAGTTCGTATTTTTCGGTGGTTCAAATGGATTATCTGTTGAATTTTATCAATAAGACAAATTGCGTTTTATATGATCTTTTTACATTGTAAAATTGTAAGCTTGTGCGATTATGCAGGTTATTTTACCATCGATTTATTGAAATAAGTACCTTCCGAATCAAGGCGGGAGGATACGGCAATAAAAAAATGGAGGATTATAGATGGTAAAATTAAAATTAACGCATTTTGTTTTTATGTGTCTGGCGGCTGTTGCATTGATATTCAGCGCCGGCAGCTGTGTTTCCGGGGGAACGCCGACTCTGGAAAACAAGGTAGTCAAGGTAAGCAATGGAGAAACTTTTACGTATGATGATTTTGAGGGCGGTATTGATAAATGGCAGGCGGTAATCGGGTATAACGGCTATGCGGCTTCCGCGGCCGGGGAAAAGGGAACGGTAAACGGCGGATCGGAATCAATGAAAATCACTTACGGCGGGAAAGCCCAATGGGGTATTGCGGAATTTGCCTTTGCCCCCATACCCGGAGTGGACCATGCCATATATACCGGAATTCAGATGGATGTTTACCTGGCCAATGAGGACCAGGTGGAAGTTATTTACAGAACGGCCGGTGATAAACTGGTCTTTACCTGCCCCCAGGCGGTTGAATCAGCCAATAAATGGGTTACGCTGCAATTCCCCTTTGATGATTTTGCGGAACCCGGCTGGCATAAGGGTAATTCCGTAAAAAAACTGGAAGATGCGTTTATCAAGAAAACAAAATTCTCCGCCTTGACTGTTCTCGTCCTGATCAGGAAAGGAGCCGTTAATAAGGAATTTACGGGTTATATCGATAACGTTGTTCTTTACTGAATTATAAAATAATTTCATTCGTAATCAATCCACCCTACTGCTCTCTCTTGCTGTCGGGTGGATTTTTTTATTAAAGACTTTACAGGTCAATAATAAAATCATACTTCAATAAATCAGCTATTTGACATTTTTCCTATTTAAAGGATATAAAATAGAAGACCGCATTGAGGAGGTTGTTCCCATGAAGAAAATATACCTTAAGGATTATACGCCGCCGGCATGG
This sequence comes from Spirochaetales bacterium, assembly GCA_016928415.1. Classification (GTDB taxonomy): domain Bacteria; phylum Spirochaetota; class Spirochaetia; order SZUA-6; family JAFGRV01; genus JAFGKU01. Next base: position 30,437 of record JAFGKU010000011.1, on the reverse strand, counting down.
CTGGTGGATGAAATTCTAATGGAATTCACACTGGATGAGGAAATAACGATTGTGCAAAGCAGACTTAAGATGAAAAAAAACCCCGGGTCCTCTGATAAATCTTTGCGGATAGTCCTGGACGGGAAGGAATTGAACACACGTTCGGTAAGCCTGGATGGAAAGGAATTAACGGCGTCTTCCTTTAAAATAGAAAAAGACAGGGGTACGGACCGGCTGGTCATAGAGAACAATAAAATCAATGTAACAGTGGAAACAGTTGTGGAGGTTTTTCCGTCAAAAAATACGGCATTGTCGGGACTGTATTATTCAGGCGGCCTTCTCACCACGCAATGCGAATCTGAAGAATTCAGGCGCATTACCTGGTTCCCGGACAGGCCGGACGTGATGGCCCGTTTCGATGTGACGCTGATTGCCGAAAAAGCCAAATATCCCGTTTTATTGTCAAATGGCAATCCGGTTGAAAAAAAGGACCTTCCGGACGGAAAGCACTCGGTCCGATGGCAGGATCCTTTTCCCAAGCCTGCGTATATATTTGCGCTGGTTGCCGGTAAACTGGAACGGATCGAGTCTGTCTTTACGACAAAATCGGGAAAGAAAGTTGACCTCCACATCTATGGAGTCCCGAAAGACATACCCAAGCTGGATTGGGCCATGGATTGCCTGAAAAGGGCCATGAAGTGGGACGAAGACACATTCGGGCTTGAGTACGATTTGAATCTTTTCCAGATAGTCTCCGTTCCGGACTTCAATTTCGGCGCAATGGAGAACAAGGGCTTGAATATTTTCAACAGCTCCGTTCTTCTGGCTGACCCGGACACCACGACGTATGCCGGATACAAAAGGATCGATTCGGTGATTGCCCATGAATATTTCCACAATTACACGGGTGACCGTGTAACGTTGAGGGACTGGTTCCAGTTGTCGCTCAAGGAGGGATTGACCGTTTACCGCGACAGCCTTTATTCAAGCGATATGTATTCGGCCGATATGGGAAGGATTCAAGCGGCACAGACCCTGCGGGCCGGACAATTTGCCGAGGATGCGGGGCCGAATGCCCATCCTGTCCGGCCCGAATCCTATGTTACGATCGATAATTTTTATACCACTACCGTCTATCGGAAAGGAGCCGAAGTATTGAGGATGCTGGAGGACGTAACCGGGAAGGAAAAATTCAACAGGGGAATCCGTGAATACTTGAAGCGGTTCGACGGGAAATGTGCCACCCTCGAGGACTTCGTTGGTATTGTCGCCGAGGTGACGGGAACGGACCTGAAGCAGTTCATGCTCTGGTTCAGTCAGGCGGGAACGCCGGAGGTAACCTTAAGCGAATCGTATGACGAGGTGAAAAATGAATTCACGATCAGGGCCAAGCAGGGCATTCCGCGCACTCCCGGTCAGGACAGGAAACTGCCCATGCATATTCCGTTGAGGACGGGATTGATCGATGATAACGGCGTTGATCTGGTCAGCACGGTGCTTCATCTGAAAGAACCTGAACAAACCTGGACATTCCCGGGAGTGAATGCTAGGCCTGTAGTTTCCTGTCCAAGGCGATTTTCAGCGCCAGTTAAGCTCCATACCGAATCGGGAATGGATGAACTCCTGTTTCGCATCCGGTGTGACGGCGACGCGTTCAGTAAATGGGATGCCGTTCAATCGGTAGGTATGCTGGATTTCAATGCCATTATCGAAAAACTTCTGAAAGGAGAGAAGCCGCAGTGCGACAGGCGTTATCCGGAAGCCCTCGTACCCGTTATATCAGATCCCGGGATTGACGGGGAGTTGAAGGCGGCCATTATGTTTTTTCCTTCAATGTCTTTTTTGGAAACGTATCATGAAAATATTGTCCCGGAAATCTGGATACAGGCACGGCGCTTCCAGCGCATGTCTTTTTGCGGGATTTTACAGGATACACTATCCGGTGTTTTTGATTCGCTTTATGATCCCGATGAAACTTTTTCCATGGATGAGGCGGCATGCAGCCGCAGGGCGCTGCGTAATGCCGCCATAAACCGTCTCATGTACGCCGATACGGTCAAATATTCCGGCAGGTGTTATGAATATTATGTCAGGTCAAACAATATCTCGGACCGCCTTGCGGCGCTTGCCGGTTTGTGCAATTCGGATTCCCCGGAAAGGGAAAAAGCCCTGGCCGATTTTTATGACCGGTATAAGGACAATGAGGTTGTTTTGCCGTCCTGGTTCATGCTGCAGGCCGGTATGGATGATGATGATGTTTTGGATAAGGTAAAGGAGTTAACCCGGCACCCGGCATTCATTAAAACGAGGCCCAATCATATACGGGCATTGATAGGCGTGTTTGCCTCAAATTATTTTCAGTACCACAGGAATGACGGCAGCGGGTATACTTTCCTGGCGGACTGGGTGATGCGGCTGGATCCGATGAACCCGGGAGTCGCGGCGAGATTGGCTTTGAACCTTACCACCTTTAAGAAGTATGCAGCACCTAATTACTCCCTCATGAAAAAAGAACTGGAAAGAATTATCGCCGTGCCGGGATTGTCGAAAAATACGCATGAAGTGGTGGGCAATGCACTTGCGTGAGCGATTTATCCCGATATGCAGGACCCAAATTGCATGCATGGATAAGGCGGGCTGCCGGCCAAAATGACCGGCAGCCCTTATTGCATGAAATTAGAAAAGTATTACTGATACCATCGTACATAATCGACATACATCCTTGCCGGGAAGACGGTGGAAGCGTCCGGTGATCCGGGCCAGTTCCCGCCGACCGCCACATTGAGAATAATGAAGAACGGCCTGTGGAATTCTTCGGTACCGTTTATATTATTCGCCGTATCGGCAATCCAGTACTGTGCACCGTCAAGATACCACCTGATTCCCGCACTGTCCCAGTCAATGGCGTACACATGGTAGGTTGCCGGGTTGCATGCCGCGGTGCCGCCGTAATTGGCGTATACGCCGTTAGCATCCCAGTGAATTGTGCCCACGATCTGCTGGTCATTGTTAATATGCTCCATGATGTCGATTTCGCCGCATGCGGGCCAGGCGGTACCACTCATGATATTTGTTCCCAGCATCCAGAAGGCGGGCCAAATGCCCTGTCCCATCGGGAGTTGGATACGGCTTTCGATTCTTCCGTATGTTCTCTGGACCTTGTTGTACGTAATCATTCGCGAGGATGTGTAGCTCATTCCGCCGTAGCTTTCACGTCTTGCCTCTATGACAAGTACTCCGTTTTGAATGGAGGAATTAAGGCCATTAGTGTAATATTCCAATTCATTGTTACCCCATCCGGTTCCACCAACTTCATAGGACCAGTAGGCCGTATTCACGGAGCTTCCGTCGAATTCATCCGCCCAGAAGAGAGTGCCGGTGCCTGAACCCTGCGTTGGGCTGGGGGTGGCCGTGGGATTGGGCGGTGGTGTGGCTCCGCCCGTGCCGTAAACCTCGAATTCCCAGAGCGAGTAGCCCCAGGCCGTTGCTCTGGCCGTTCCATACATTCGGATGTAGCGGCCGCTTCCTGACAGGTTAATAGTCACATTGCCGCCGCTCCCTGATGAAGTGGACCAGAGCGTGGTCCAGCTGGATGCGTTGGAGGAAATTTGTATCTGGTAGGCGGAGGCGCATGCCGTTTCCCACCGGAGCACGACACTGGAAATGCTTGCCGTTGCCCCAAGGTCAATCTGTATCCATTGGGGATCGCTGAACGCGCTGGACCAGCGGGTCCCCGTGTTGCCGTCTACCGCGTTATTGGCCGTGGTACCTGAATTTTCGTCGCTTGAAGACGTTGCGATTTTATTGAGGGCGATATTCGTGGTCGAAGGCGGTACGGTCGGCGCCGTTGTCGGTGTCCGGGTAGGTGTAGGTGTTGATGTGTTTTGCGTAATTGGTGTTGCCGTGGGATTGGGTGCAGAAGTCACTCCCCCTCCTGACCCGTAAACCTCGAATTCCCAGAGCGAGTAGCCCCATTGCGTCGCCCTTGCCGTCCCGTACATTCTGACGTAACGGCCGCTTCCGGACACGTTGATCGTCACGTTGCCGCCGCTTCCCGAGGTGGTTGACCATAGCGTTGTCCAGTTGGACGCGTCAGAGGATATTTGTATCTGGTAGGAGGTGGCATAGGCCGGTTCCCACCTGAGTACGACACTGGAAACGTTTGCCGTGGTTCCAAGGTCAACCTGGATCCATTGGGGATCGCTGAATCCGCTGGACCAGCGGGTTCCTGTATTCCCGTCCACGGCATAATTGGCCGTAAAACTGGCGTTTTCGTCGCTGGAAGACGTCGCGGGTCTGTTCAGCGCCAGGTTCGTCGTGTTTGACGGCGGTGTTGTCGGCACCGGTGAATTGGTCTGCACGGCCGCCGGTGTCGGTGTGGATGTGGAAGTAGTTCTTCTGGCGAAAGCGCTGACGGTGAGGGCCAACATCAGGCAGAGGCAAAGAAGAATAGTATTCCACTTTGTAATTTTTTTCATATTTTACTCCTTTTAAGTTTTTAAATTTATGCTGGATGCGATGTATGTGTCTCTCTCACCCCCCTTCAAGAAAAGAGTCATCGACTGTGAATGCTATTTAGTTAAAATAATGCGGCGGCTGACTTTTCCCCCAAGGCCGTTCTTCATCACCTAACCATTTGCGGCTTGCCGGAGAGTAACCCGTATCGGCATACAGGCAGGGCAAGGGCATGAATCACAGGCAATCGCCTAATGATATCACGGTATTGCAGAATCGATCTTTGATTTTGTCTTTCCTTTCTTTGTTAATTAACGAATTTAATGACCTGAAATTATTAATTATATAATATGGTTTACCCAAAATAATATTCCGGCCTGTTCGTTACTGAAACAGGCCGGTTTTATAATGAAAGAAGATCAGATCTTAAAGTCTTTTAATCAGTATACCTCGAATTCCCACAGGGAATATCCCCATTGGGTAGCCCTTGCCGTACCGTACATTCTTACGTAGCGGGCACTTGTTGCCGGGAAGGAGATTTCGTCCGTTCCGCCGTCGCCGTTTGCGGTTGAGTAAACGGTAGTCCAGGAAGAAGCGTTGGAGGAAACCTGGATCTGGTAAGAACTGCCGCATGCCGTTTCCCAGTTTAAAACAACCCGTCTGACGGTATACGTCGCTCCCAAATCGACATAGATATACTGGGGGTCGCTGAAGGCGCTGCCCCACCGGGTCCCGGAGTTGGCGTCAACGGCATTGGCGCCGGAATAACCGGCCTCAACGGAAGAGGCGGTTACCGGTTTATTGAGCGCCAGGTTGACGCTTGCCGCCGTAAACTGCATCCAGTTGATGTTCCAGCCGCCGCCCGATGCGTACAGCCGCAGGGTTTGCGGGCCGGCAGAGAGTGAGATGCTGGCCGTAATGGTTTCCCATGTCTGCCAGGTTCCCGTTTGCGGGATGGAAGCGGATGCCAGTGTCGACGTACCCAGCCGCAGCTGCAATGATCCGGTTGTATTCGGGGAGGCTACCCTGAATTCAACTGTGTAAGCACCTGCCGCGGCCACGTTTACGTTGTAGTCCATCCAGTCGCCCGCATCAATCCATCCCACGTTTATCCCGCCTTCCGAGCAGGCTTCGGTCTGTACGCCGCTATAGGCATCGTAGTCTTCGGCCTCGATCAATCCCGGTATGGCTTTACCTCCTGCCGGAGTCGTCGGCGTTGGAGACGGGGTGGGTGTTGAAGTCGGGGGAGGTGTGACAGTTACAGCAGCCGTGGGCGTCCTTGTGGCCGTTACTGCAGCCGTTGGTGTCCGGGTAGGTGTTCGCGTCGGCGTGTAGGTTGACGCTGTTGTATTGGTAGGCGTGGCCGTATTGACCGGTGTTCCGCCGTACACTTCGAATTCGAAGAGTGAGTATCCCCATTGGGTTCCCCTTGCCGTTCCGTACATTCTCACATATCGGGCGCTTGCCGCCGTAAAGGAAATGTCGTCCGTTCCGCCGTTTCCGCTTGTCGTGGAATAGACGGTTGTCCATGTGGAGGCGTTCGAGGATACCTGGATCTGGTATGAACTACCATAAGCCGTTTCCCACTGCAGAACCACCCGGTTAACCGAACAGGCAGTGCCGAGATCGACGTAAATATACTGCGGATCGCTGAACTCGCTGCCCCAGCGGGTACCGGTGTTCCCGTCCACGGCATTGCTTCCGGCGTAGGCCGCCTCTACCGAGGAAACGGTCACTGCCTTGTTAAGTGCCAGATTGGTGCCGGATGAAGGTGACGTCGGGGTCGGGGTAACGGACCCGGGGGTGGAGGCAGGCGTGGGTGTCGATGTCGGGGGGGGCGTGGGAGGCGTTCCTGAAATGTTAAACGCTACCGTGCTGTTTGCCCCGACGGTAACGGTATTCCCATTGTTGAACCGGACGCTGACGGATGATGTTGTGGGATTCCACACCACGGCCGTGTAGGTGGAATTCTTTTTGAAAACCTGGTAGGCCGGCCAGTTGGTGGAGTAGTAATCGCCTGAGGGTGGGCCCATGGCGTTCATGTTATGCATGAACCAGTAGGTGTGATACTCTTCGCCATCGTCGATCAAGGCGTCATTCCACTTGGAAACCGCGGCAGCCGGGTCCACGTAGGATTGATAGGGCCAGATGATGTGCTGCCAGACCGTCTCCGTTCCCGGATTATCGGCAACGAACCTGTTGTAAACGCGTGATACAAGCGAGGTATTGTATCCCAGGTAGGTGATGGCAGGTGTTACGGGCAGCATCTGGATCCCGTAAATGCATTCCGCATCGCCCGAGAACCACGTACCGTAAAGGTAGGAGCTCCCCCATACCATCCCTATAACACCGTGGGCATATTCCGGAGGCCAACCCGAACTTTCCTGGTTGTTGTCAATATTGAACCAGTACTGCTCGATAGCCGTTCTCTCCGTGGTGTACCCCCAGATGCCCAGGTTCCTGTACGTGGTATTGCCGGAAGCAAGACCCCACAGGTAGACCCCGGCCCATCCATTCATCGCTTCGGATGAGGATTCATGGTTGTTTCCCGAAATATTGTCCGCGTATCCGCCGGCCCAGGAATGGCCCGTGTAGATATCGAAATTCCTCAGGAAGGGATACATCGAATCGGTGCGTGACGGACAGGCATAGTCGCGGATAAGGTGTTCCACCATCCCGCCGTAATTATTCCTGAAACCGGTATCATAGGCGGCCAGGATGGCCGATGCATAGACATAATAACCGTAATGGAAATGGTGGTCGGATATCGCATTGTCCGAACCGTAGGATGCCGCCCTCCCGATCAAGGTGCCCCAGCACGGGTGATAGCCGAAATAATGGACGCCTTCCCCGGATGTATAAGTGTACCAGTTGGTCAGAACGTCCCTGAGGAGATTGATGCAGTTGTTCCTCATTGTTGTATCGCCGATTTTGTCCGCAATAAGAACAGCCATGGACAGGGTGTGAAGTTTTTTGCCCTGCCAGTACGTATCATCGACATAATAGTTGTTCTGTACCAGGCCGTAGTACTGGTTCAAATAGGAGGACAGGGTTGACCGTGAATAGGCGGGTGAGCCTGTCGGTTCACCGAAGGAGGGTATGATTCCCAGGAAGGGGACGCTTAGGCTGAACGAGTTGCTTTCGCAGACTTTCAGTAATCCCCTGATGCTCGGAAAGGCGTATCCCGATAAACCTGTAGTCGTATACTTCCATTGGTGAGGAAAAAGCGCCTGAAGGGTAACGGAAGAAAATCCGCTTCTTTTTAGTGTTGTGGAAGCGGTATACGTGCTCGTTACCCGTGCGTCGGCCGCGGAATAATTCCAGCTGACGGCAGTATCGGTGACAAAGGCATAGGCGTGCTGGTAGAAATAATTCAGATCCGAGGTCCCGGTGAGATCGCCTATGGAAAGGTAGGTTTGGCCGCCGCCTAATGTTATAGAGACGGTTGTTCCGCTTCGCCTGAAGACGGTGCTTGCCGGACCGAAAACGCCGTAGCATTTACCGTCCGAAAGTTCAATCCCGATATGGTCGCCCGTGTAGGAGGATCCGTCCGAGGTCAGGATCGATCCATTGGAGTCGTTGAAAAACCGGGACATTTTCGGAAGGTACAATTGGGGTGTGGCGGGGTCGCTGAATTCGGCAAAACAATACGGCGAACCCCTTGTAAGGCGCACTTTCATTTTTTCCGTCGTATTGTCGCTTAGAACCACGATGACCTGCCAGTCACTGAAGCCCGTTACCCGGGCGGTTGCATTGGCCATCGTTATATTTGCGGCCCGCAGGTAGATATCATCCATTTCCCAGGGCGTTTCAATACCGTTGGCTCCCGACATGTACCCGTAGCCGGGGTCCCTCATGCCCAGCCCTTCCGGGAAAAATTTGTATTTGAACGGCAAGGGATGGACGCCGTCGCTGTACTGCGTAAGCATGATGCTCTGCCACCAGTCGTTCGACGGTACGGGTCCCGAGAAAGCGGCGTACGCCGGATCTCTCGGCAGTTCCCCGCTCGTATCGTCATTCAAATAACTCCCTGAACCGACCTGCACGGGATTGGCGGCAAACAGGAGCATGCCTGCAGTTGTAAGCAGGAAGAAAATTAGAAACAGGATTGTATGCCGTTTAGTGTGTGTGAATGTTGGTGTAGACACTTTTTCTGACATTTGTTCCCCCTTTATTTAATGATGTTTTTTATTGATGCTGCTTTTTTCCCTCCTTGTTTATAATATAACCGACGAAAAGGGATTTGATCTTGGCTTTTTAATGCTGTTTCTTTGTTATTGTTTGATTTGGGCAGGATATTGACCCATATGTCCTTATCGTATACTATTGTCGTCATGAAAAACCGCATTGTACAAATCATAATCATTGTTCTTGTAGTGGCCTGCAACGTGGCAGTAGACCAGGTATCAAAAGGCATTGCGCGAACGGAACTAAAGGGCAGGGGCACCATCGAGGTGCTGGGTTCCTTTTTTGTCTTTACCTATGCCGAGAATGAAGGTGCTTTTTTGAGTTTCGGTTCGAATTTTCCCAAACCTTTAAGGATAATTCTTTTATCGATCATTCCTGCCATTTGCCTTTTGGGCGGGATTATCTACATTATATATTCGTTTGTGAAGAAAAAAATGACCATGGTAGAATTGATTTGTATTTCGTGCATTATCGGCGGCGGAATCGGCAATATCTACGACCGGATTTTTAACGGCGGCCTGGTCACGGATTTCATGAATCTCGGAATCGGGTCATTACGAACGGGGATTTTCAATTTTGCCGATCTTTCGATTCTTCTGGGAGCGATTGCCTTGATGATTTATTTCCTGTTTAACTGGTTCGTGGCTAATACGAGTAAATCCGGCCGGTCTCAATCCTGATACATTTATCAGGAATTTATGAACGGTACGAATAATTTCTCCCGTAATATTGATTTTTAACTCGAAATATTACTATTATTTAACTTAAGGCCGTTTGAGGTCTTTCTTTTTAAGGAGGATTATACCCGATAAAGGTATAATTTCTGTCAACAGGGTTTTTTTGTTATAGCAGCTTGTATTTTAGGAGGAACCAAATGGGGGAATTCCGGCGGAAATTTCTTATCATAGAGGACAAGCTGAAAATTACCACGCATCTCAAATACATGCTTGAAAAAATGGACCATGGTGTGGTTGTCGCCCGTAACGGGAAGGAAGCCCTGAAGCTGGTCGATGAAGCGGCTCCCGACATAATCTTCCTGAGTTCCGATATGAACGATATGCCCGTTGCCCGGTTTTGCGAGGCCGTTTTGCGTAACCCTGCCAAACCGTTTATTGTGCCGGTTTGTTTCCAGAAAGACGAGAATTTCATCCAGCTGATGATATCGCAGGGTGTGAAGGACCTCGTGTTCTACCCTTTCAACAGTTACGAGCTTATCTTCAAGATCAAGAATCTCACCACCCTGAGATTTCTTCAAAACAATGCCGGGAAGGAGTGCGATGATATCCTTTTGCAAAAGGAAAAGGCCGAGTCGGAAAAAAAACTTCTTTCCAAGTATTTTTCCAAGGATCTGATTGAAGGGATCCTGAATGGGGATATTTCCACCAACCTGGGTGGAGAGGTAAAGACGGCCTCCATCCTGTTCTGCGATCTCCGTAATTCCACGGGAATAGCCGAAACGGTTGAGCCCGATGTTTTTTTCAGGTTTTTAAACGGGCTGCTTACAGACCTGACGGATATCATATACGGGGAAAACGGATCGGTGAACAAATTCCTGGGTGATGGAATACTCGCCACGTTCGGGTGCCCCCGGGCGATAGAAGACGATGCTATGCATTGCATCAGCGTTGCCGTTAAAATCAGGAAGTATTTCAACAATTTCAATCAATTCAGGCCCTCTTACCTGACTGAACCCATCCAGATGGGAGTGGGTGTTGCACGGGGGAAACTGTTTATCGGTAATATCGGATCGGTAAATCAAATCGAATATACCGTGTTGGGTGACCCGGTTAATATCGCCTCCCGCCTGGAATCTTTGACCAAGCTTGGGGATGTGGATATCCTGATGGAAGAAAACATCTACAGGGAAGTGAAGGACAGGGTCAGGGTGAAACCGGTAAAATTTTCAGGCATTCGCGGGAAAATAAAGGAAGTAAAAGTGTTTTACCTGGAGGAAGCTTCCCTGTGAAAATGAAATTTATGGAAAGGAACCATGCGCCATGAAAGTATTGATTGTGGATGACTCGGAAATAATAAGGGAAGCCATAAGTACATGGATCAAGGGTTCCGATATCGAGATTGTCGGGAAAGCGGTCAATGGGCAGGAGGCGGTGGAAATGGTCAGGCAGAGAAAACCTGACCTTGTGACGCTGGATATCACGATGCCGGAAATGGACGGATTGACCGCCCTGGAGCAGATAATCAAAATTAATCCGCGGGTCAAGGTGATCATTGTCTCCGCCCTGGCGGCAAAGGAAACGGCCCTGAAAGCGATTAAAATGGGGGCCGTCTCTTATCTGGTCAAACCTTTTACGCAGGCCGAGTTGAGGGAAGTGTTTGACGAAGTTAGGGAGGATTCCTGATGCAGTTAAAAGTTTTCATAGAAAGTATCATAGAATATTTCAACAAGATAACGGGTATACCCATCGATGTGGGTGTCCCGTATTTAAAAGAGGAAAACAAGATATTCCTTCTAGCCTACACGGCGGCCATCGGCATATCCGGGAAAATGAGGGGTGCCGTTTACCTGACGGCGGAAAAGGAATTTTTAAGCGAGTTGATCAGGAAAATCATGCCCAGGCCCTCCCTCACGGATGAGCAGTTGACAAGCATGGCCGGGGAGCTGGCGAATACAATCGCCGGCAATGCGCAAAAAGTTTTTGGCAGTGAATTCCTCATTTCCATTCCCATGATTTTTACAAGTGAAAACAGGGACAGGGCCGGTTTCCTTAACCTTCAGGTCCCGACATTCGTTATCCCGATGAAATGGAATGAAAACCAGGCATTCCTGGCCATAGGCCTGAAGGAAGATTTATAGGATTGATGAGGTGAGGATGATTAAACCAGCGGTATTCTCAATATTGTTCCTCGTTGCGGTGACGGTATCGGCCCGTGAAACTGTAACGATCAGGAATTATCAGCAGCTAGTCGATTTCAGCGGGATGAAGGTTGTGCTGCTGGAAAAGGGCGATAACCCCGGCTACAGGGAACCTTCTCTTGACGATTCGTCCTGGAACGTGGTTTCGCTGCCCTCCGATTGGGGGGAGCTGTATCCGGATTATAACGGCATCTGCTGGTACAGAATCCACATTTTATTTCCCTATACCCTTCCGAAATCCGCCCTGGGCGTCAGTTTAGGCGTGATCACGGATGCGGATGAGGCGTATTTCAATGGTCAGCTGATCGGAAAATCGGGAAGGATCGGTCCGCCCCGCGTGTCAGCCTATGACAAGAAGCGTATATACCAGCTGCCCACATCCCTGATCAGGCCCGGTGGAGACAATGTCCTGGCCGTGCGCGTTGCCGGTTTGTTCGCCTACTCGAACGGGCCCTATACCGGCTCCTTTGTGTTAGGTGATTACTCCGGCCTGCAGAAAGACGAGATTTACCAGGATATTTTTGACCTCGTATTTATTGTCGTTTACTTTGTGGTTGCCGTGTATTTTCTTTTCTTTTTTATAAGGCGGTCGTCGGACAGGGAAAACCTTCTTTTCGCCCTTTTCTGCCTCGGCATGGGAATTTACTTCTTTCTACGCATGCAGATGAAATATTATCTGGGTTTTGATTTTTTTATCATGAAAAAAACAGAATACCTGGTGCTTTGCTGGCTCGTATATCTCATGATGGAATTCCTCATGTTTTATTTCAAAAAAAAGCACAATATCATTCACTATATTTTCCTGGGAATTACGGGGGTTTCCTTTATCGTTCTCCTTGTTACAACTGATTATAATTTCTGGGACAACTATAACCAGTATGTCATGATACCTTCCTGGTCCATCGGGGTCATCGTCGTTCTCTATATCCTCATGTCCAAGATCAAGTCCGATTGGGATGCCCGTTATATGCTCATTGCCCTGTTGATTCTTCTCGGTACGTTGATCAATGATATTCTGCTGAACATGAACGCCTACCAGTTCATCCGCCTCACCAATTACGGGTTCGTGTTTTTCATTGCGAGTATCGGCATCATTTTAAGCAACAGGTTCGTAAGACTCCACAATGAGGTGGCGTTCCTGAATGTCAACCTGGAAAAAAAAGTTGTAGAACGCACACGGGAGTTGAACGAGACTGTCAGCCAGCTTGCCGCCGCAAAGGCGGAAACGGACAACATCCTTTCCAATGTAAAAGAAGGGATTTTCCTCATCGACGGGGAATTTATGATCGGGAATAATTACTCCAGGGTTATGGAGGAAATTTTTGAAACTGCCGATGTGGGGGGAAAGAACTTCATATCGTTCATAAGCCCGTTCATCGAAACGGGCGAAGTTGAGTCGGTGAAAGATTTCCTGGAAATAGCTTTGACAAGGAAACTGCCGGAAAAACGCCTTATGCAATTGAACCCGCTTGAGGATATCGAGGTGCATGTTCAAAAAGACGTGCAGCTTGAGGAGAAATTCCTCAATTTTGCTTTTTCCCGGATAGAGGTTGATGAACACAATACTTTCCTTCTTTCCACTGTACGTGATGTAACGGAGAGAAAGAAGCTGGCCCAAAAGGTGGCGGAATCCGAGAAAAAAGCGGAATCGGAGATGAAGCTTTTATTCGGAATAATCCACTTGAATCCCGTTTTCTTAAAAGGTTTTCTGGATGAATCACGGAGTGAGATAAAGGAAATGGAGGACAACCTCAAGAACGCGCAGTTTGAAGGCAATTACAAAGACCTGTTGAACAGGGTTTACAGGTCCGTTCACTCGATCAAGGGAAACGCCGGAATGCTCGGTCTTGAGAATTTTGAACAGAAGGCGCATGTTTTCGAGGAGAAAATACGTGAACTCTATGAAATGGAAGAACTCAATCCCGTGCTATTTGTAGACCTGCTTTACATGCTTGTGGATTTAAAGGAGGGCGTCAAGGATGTAGAGACGCTTCTTGAAAAAATCATAAATTTCAGGGCCACGTTCGACACGACGCATTATTCCGAGCTTGATACACTCAGGCAGTCCCTGAAAAGCCTGGCCGAGAGGGTGGCGGAACGGGAGAAGAAAAAGGTTGGCCTTGAAATGAGCCGTTTTGTAATTCCTTTTTCCGATGAGGCAAGGTTCAATGCCGTCAAGAAAATTCTCATTCAACTGGTGAAAAATGCCGTCTCGCACGGCATAGAGACAACGGATACCCGCATACAGAAATCCAAACCGGAAAAGGGAAACATCGTGATCGAATCCAGTGAAGAGGACGGCCGTTATGTGCTTACCTGTTCGGATGACGGTCAGGGCCTGCGGCTGGAAGTGTTGAAGCAAAAAGCACTCGCCTCAGGAAAATACAGCGAAGCTGAAATTGAGTCGTGGCCCAAGGAAAAGCTGGCCCAGCTGATTTTTGACCAGGGTATTTCCACGCACGAGGCAGTGACCATTGATGCGGGCAGGGGAGTGGGGCTGAATGTCGTGAAGCACGAAGTTTCCAAACTGAAGGGCAAGGTGAGCATAGAGTTTGCCCGTGACAAGTATATGCGGTTCAGGATTTCCATCCCGGTTAAGGAAAAATAAGCGGCGGCTGGAAATGAAAGGATGGTACCAGTGAAAAAAATATTATTGATAGGCGGCATCGTGATTGCCGTTCCCATTGCCGTTTTCCTGTTGTTCCTGGGTTTTTCGGCCGCAACGGCCTACTATCCGCAGCCCCTGGAAATACTGGGTCCCGTTTCAACCGCGGCCGGCGAGGAAAAAATGGACGGGGATGAAGTGGACCTGTTCACGTGGAATATCGGTTATGCGGGGCTGGATGCATTGGCCGATTTTTTCCTTGACGGGGGCACCATGGGGATTGCCCGCGGCAGGGATGCCGTTTTGAAGAACATTGAGGGGATTACGGCATTGGTCCGCGGCGTACAATCCGATTTTTACCTGTTCCAGGAGGTTGATGTCAATTCAAACAGGTCCTTTCATTTAGATCAACTGGAAGTCCTTGCCGGAATTTTCCCCGCTTATCCTGCCTGGTTTGCCGTAAATTACAGGGTGGCCTTTGTGCCGGTTCCCCTTTCCTCCCCCATGGGAGATGTTTATTCGGGCCTGTTAAGTTTTTCCAGGTACAGGGCGGAACAGTCGGTCCGGTACCAGCTTCCGGGTGAATTTCCCTTCCCGCAGAATTTATACCAGCTTAAGCGGTGCGCCAATTTCATTACCTTTGAAAGCCCGTTCAAGGGTAAAAAATTAATAGTTGTGAATGTCCATCTTTCCGCCTACGATGAGGGAGGCTTTTTACGGCAGCAGGAACTTGATTTCCTAAAAGAGAAAATGCAGGAATTTTATACAGCCGGTCATTTTGTCATACTCGGCGGGGACTGGAACAATCTTTTTCCGGGTGTAATGGATGATCTTTTTACGCCTTACACCACGGATCAAAAATATCTCTTCTGGGTGCAGCGCATTCCGCAGAACTGGACTCCCGCCGGCTGGACATGGGCGTATGATTCAAAGATTCCAACGGTCAGGACGGATGAAAAGCCTTATGTAGCGGGTGAGAATTACACAACCATCATTGACGGGTTTCTTTTATCACCCAATGTCGAGCTGCTCGAGGCAAAGGGATATGACCTGGGCTTCAAGCATTCGGATCATAATCCCGTGTCCGCCAGGGTGAGGCTGAAAGGGTAAAGGGAGTCCGGAATCATGCTAGGCGCCATTATAGGCGACATCGCAGGCTCGGCATATGAACACAGAAAAGTGGAATCTTATGATTTCCCCCTTTTTCAAAGACGCAGTTGTATTACCGATGATTCCGTGCTTACAATCGGGGTTGCCGGTGCCATCCTGGAGGTCCGTAAAAAAAAAGACTTTTCCCGGTCCAAAGAGTATTACCTGCAGTATATAAGGCTGTACGGTCGAAGGTATCCCGATGCGGGATACGGGCATTCCTTCATGGGATGGCTGAAGTCGGACAAACCAAAACCGTATTACAGTTATGGAAACGGTTCGGGTATGCGGGTCAGCCCGGTCGGCCTGGCTTTTGAAACAATGAAGGATGTGTTATCGGAAGCGAAAAAAACGGCTGAAATTACACACAACCATTCCGATGGAATCAAGGGAGCGCAGGCGGTGGCCGGTTCCGTATTTCTGGCAAAGGGGGGAGCCACAAAAAAGGAGATCCGGGATTTCGTGGTAAACAAAATCGGGTATCCCCTGGATTTTGATCTTGAAACACTGAGGAAGAAATACAGGTTTGAAATACAATGCGCCCATTCCGTTCCCCAGGCCATTTTCGCCTTTCTTCAATCAAATGATTTTGAAGATGCCGTCAGGAAAGCCGTATACATAGGCGGTGACAGCGACACGATTGCCTGTATGGCCGGAGCCATTGCGGCGGCGTTTTATAAGAGTATTCCTGTTGATATAAAGACGAAGGCCCTGTTTTACCTGGATGCGGAACAGAAGAAGGTGATGAGCACCTTTAACGGTATGTTCCATACGGACTGGTAAAATTTGCCCCTTATCCTTTAAAAGTAGGGATTTTGTAAAATTGTCTTATCCTTTTCTCTAAAAAAATAGCAATCACGTAAATAATGGCGGTTGCGGATAAACTTTTCCTGTAGTTTAATGGTTTTCATGGAAAATTAATTTTAACAGGAGATATGAAAATGAAAAAGTCATTTATTTTTATCACTTTATTGATTCTTGCCCTGGTTTTTTTAGGTACGTGCGTAACGATGGATCCTACGGCAGGATTAACGAATGCCGCCATAGGCAAATCCATTGAAGCGAACAACCATATCTATGACTTCAAGGCTGTTAAGGCGGTGGATGATAACAATCAGACATACTGGGAAGGGGCTAAAGACGCCTATCCCAACGAGTTGACCGTTGATCTTGGCAGTGAAATGAAAGTAGGTGCCATAAAGATATTGCTCAATCCCAAGAGAGTCTGGCAGCCGAGGACGCAGACCTTTTCCATCCTGGGAAGCGCGGACGGCACTGATTTTTCCGTGATTAAAGACTCGGCGGGCTATGATTTCACTCCCATGGATAAGGAACACCCGAATATGGTCACGATTCCCGTTTCAGCGACCGTTCGTTATGTAAGGCTTTCTTTTACCGCCAACACGGAAGCCACGGCCGGCCAGGTCGCGGAATTCCAGGTATTCGTTAAGTAATTTAAAAACATGCGGCAGCCGGCTTGAAGTCCGTCTTTATGGCGGCTGTTACTTTTATTATGAGTAAGTGGTATTTGAATAATTTACATTTTCAGGATTTATGTCACCCTTGGTATATATAAAAGAGAGGAATATCTGTATGAAGAATAAAAAAATATCATGGTTTGTCATTTTATGCGGTTTGATGGTTTTAACCATCACGGCCTGTGTCACGACGGCCGGCCCCCCCATTACCATCCCTCAGGGTGATATCATGCTCCTGGAAGGTGATACGGAAACACTCGATTACGTTTTGCCGGAGGAGGCTTCGGGGACCGAAACAGAAGTGGCGGCGGATGAAGCGGGTCCCGTCTGGAAATCCGCGGATTCAAAAATTGCCGTTGTTACGCCCAAGGGCATGGTCGTGGCATTGAAGGAAGGTACCACGGTAATCACCGTTTCTGCCAACGGCTTTTCCGGCTCCGTTAAGGTTACGGTAATAAAACCGACTGTACGTTTTGAGAACATATGGATCAGTAAAATATTATACGAAAAAGACGGCAAGGCGATGTACGGCACACCGCTCGCCAGTGACCCTGCATCCCAATGGGTTATTGAAGATTACAAGGATTATAAAAGGATCAGGAACAAGGCCACCGGCCACTACCTGACCAATGAGAACGGCAACGAATATGTGGAGTGCCTCGATGTGAATGAATCGTCGGCGGGATCCCAATGGAAAATGTCGGCGGGCTCCATCGCGGGTGGCACAACGTTCCAGAGTGTCCTTGAACCCGGCTATTATCTCCACGTGGAGCAGAAAATGGGTTTTGCCCAATGCAATGATTCCGTGCAGCCCGAATGGACAAGCCCTCAATGGAAAGTCATCAAGCTTGATATTTCGCAAATGATGAACGGCGGGGACTCGGAACCTCTGGACACCCTCGTTAAAAACGGGAATTTCAGCCTTACGGATAAAAACATTGCCGGTATCGGGGGAATGAAGGGTTCGTCTTACTGGGCGTTCGACGGCAAGGGGAAAACGAAGCTTGAGGACGGTATGTTCCGTGTTGACATGGAGGATTCATCCCCGGATACCGGTTCCGTAAAACTGTCCCAATCCCCTGTCAGCCTTGAAAAGGGAAAAATTTATGTTATCAGCTTTATGGCAAGGGCGCAGGCCGACAGGTCCATCGCTGTTAAAGTGAGCGGTTCTTCCGGTGAAGAGGATTATACCGGCGGTGGTCCCGGAGGTACTGAAATTACCCTGAATACAGAAATGAACCAGTACAGCCACCTTTTTAAAATGGAAGGAGATACCGATGCCGGGGCCCGCCTGGAATTTTTATTGGGCGGAATGGCGTCTTCGAGCATCTGGATAGACGATGTCATGTTGGAAGAATTCTCCATGGAAGAGAAGGTTAAAAACGGGGGCTTCAGCATACAGGACCCGGATGTGGAGAAAATCAAGTACGTGGCGAATTCGTCTTACTGGTTTTTCGGCTATGATATGGGCGGTGCGGGGGGATACGCCATCCCCTCACTCGATAACGGTGCCTTCAAGGCAAACGTGATGGAGGCCGGCAGCGCCGTGTATGCCGTTCAGTTGATTCAAAATCCAATCACCTTTGTGCAGGGTGTTGAATACCGTGTTTCCTTTGATGCCAGGGCATCCGAGCCCCGGACCATCGATGTAAAGGCCGGAGGCATGGGCGGCAGGAATTGGGCCGATTATACGATGGGTGAGGGCGTGGGCCAGATTATTTCCATCGGTAAAAAATTCAAAACATACAAATTCGATTTTGTCATGCAGCATGCCACCGACAATGAAGCCCGTCTCGAATTCCAGCTGGGCGGCGTGGCGCCGTCTGAAGTCTGGCTGGATAATATTTCGGTGAAACCGATAAAAATAGCCGAAAAGGCAAAGGATGAAGATGACATAACGGTCTGGGTTCCTAGGGAAAAGGAAATAAAAATCCCTGAAATCAAGGCACGCGGCGCCAGCCTTCCCTTTGTATCTTATGAAGCGGAAAATGCCGCTACGAACGGCCAGGTGACCGGTCCTGAAAGGGCCGGGTGGACAGCTTCGAAGATTACGTCCGAAGCACTGGGCCGAAAGGCGGTGCAACTGAGCAAGAAAGGCGATTACGTCGAGTTTAAACTTAAAAAAGAAGCCAACTCCCTGGTAATAAGATACAGCATCCCCGATACGAAAGACGGAAAAGGTCAAGAGGCCCCGATATCTTTGTATGTTGATGGCAAGATGAAGAAAGAAATCACCCTGACGTCCGAATTTGCGTGGATTTACGGCAATTTCCCCGGCGCCAACACGCCGTCTCTCGGCATGGCCAGGCGGTTCTTCGACGAGGTCTCCTTTCTCATGGACAAGGCCGCGGCAGGCAGCAAGGTGCGTCTGCAGAAGGATGCCTCGAACGATATTGTCTATACGATTGACGTTATAGATGCCGAACAGGTGCCCGCACCGGTATCAAGGCCGTCAGGCTACCTTTCCGTTACCGATTACGGGGCCATGGCTGACGATGGCAAGGATGATTCGGATGCATTGAATGATTGTTTTACGGCGGCCCAGAGAGCCAAAAAGGGCGTATGGATTCCCGCGGGTACATTCAACGTCAGGAAGGACAATGACCTGTATCCCGACGGTGTCGTGGTACAGGGTGCCGGAATGTGGTACACAAAAATTCAGGTGGGGCAAAACGGGTTCTACGGTTCCGGGATTCCCTTTACCCTCAGGGATTTGATGGTAAACGGCAGTTCAATATACCGTGACGATTCGATACTCGCGTCGGGCGTGCACGGGAGGCTGGGTAAGAAGTCTTTGGTTGAAAATGTATGGTTTAACCACCTTAAGGTTGGTATGTGGACGGAAAAAAAGACGGACGGCCTGGTTGTGAAAGGCTGCCGGTTCAGGAACCTGCTTGCAGACGGCATAAACCTCTGCCTGGGTACGAAAAACTCCATTGTCGAGCAATGCCACTTCCGTGGAACGGGGGATGATGCCATTGCCACCTGGTCCGCAACGTACAACAATAACAGGGAGGCAAGTTCGGGGAACACGATCCGGTTCAATACCATCCAGTCCCCCTGGCTTGCGAACGGGATTGCCGTTTACGGAGGCAGCAACCATGTAGTGGAGGATAACGTCATCTCCGACATTGTACACAATGGGGGCGGTATTAACATCAGTTCCAACTTCGATCCGGTTCCCTTCTCGGGCGATATAATTGTAAGGCGCAATACGCTTATCCGTTGCGGAGCCGATAATTCACAACAGGGCCGTTCCTATTGCGGGGCTTTCTGGATCTGGTGTGCCAACCAGGATATTGATGCGAATATATTGGTTTCGGACCTGGATATTTATGATTCCACGTATGCCGGAATAACGATCCAGGGAAGAAAGGTATTGAAGAGTGCCCGTTTTGAAAACATCCTTATCAAGGGTGTGGGAACATATGGAATCCATATAATGCCCACAGCCGAAGGCAAGGCTGTTTTTACCAGGGTGGTCGTGGAAGACCCGCGCCTGGACGGCCTTCTGGATAAAGGCAACATGGAAATAGTTAAAGAGAAAAATAACAAAGGCTGGTAATTTTTCCTGCTTTTTTTCCACCCCTTATTGCGAGGAGCCGTTTTCCTACAGGGTAAAACGGCTCCTGTTTTTTAACCAGGGACCTTTATTTATAGATTATCCTGTAGATGGCACCTTGCTTGTCGTCCGAAACAAGGAGGGAACCGTCCTTTAAAACAAGGAGGTCAACGGGCCGCCCCCACGCCGTTCCATCGGTCTTAAGCCAGCCCTCTGCAAACGGGGTGTAGGAAACAGCTTCATCATTTTTCAGCTTTACAAATGTGATTCTGTATCCTATGGGAATACTCCTGTTCCAGGAACCATGTTCAGCGATAAAAATGTTATTTTTATACCGGCCCGGGAACATGCCGCCGGTGTAGAATTTCATTCCCAGGGCCGCCACATGGGGGCCCAGTTCCTGAACAGGACGTGTCATTTCCCTGTTTCCGGCACGGCTGCCGAAATCGGGGTCCCGTATGTTTTTACCGTGGAGATAGGGAAAGCCGAAATGCAATCCCTTTTCCGGGGCATGGTTCAGTTCATCCGGCGGTTTATCGTCACCGAGCCAGTCCCTTCCGTTGTCGGTGAACCAGAGCTCCTTTGTCACCGGATGAAAGGCAAAACCCACCGTATTCCTTATTCCGCTGGCGAAAGTTTCAAGCCCCGATCCGTCGGGATTGATTCGTAACAGGGAACCGTAAACAAGATTTTCCGGTTCGCAGACATTGCAGGGAAATCCTACGGGAATGTACAGCCGGTTATCCGGGCCGAAGGTAATGTATTTCCACCCGTGCGCACGGTCGCTGGGCAGAGTATCAATAATGACCGACGGCTTCGGCGGTGAGTCAAGGTTCTCTTCGATGTTATCCAGTTTAAGGATCCTGTTGACTTCAGCCACATAGAGGGCTCCTTTTCTGAACGCCACCCCGTTAGGCATGTTCAGCCCTGTCAGGATTGTACGGACTTTATCCGCCTTGAAATCCGCGTTGGTGTCTGTTATGGCGTACACTTTTCCCTCTCTCCTAGTACCTACAAAAAGGGTGCCCTTATCGCCCATCGTCATTGACCTGGCACCGGGAACATTTTCCGCATAGACGGAAATTGAGAATCCCGCGGGCATTCTGATTGTATTGAGCAGCGAATTCAGATCGTCCCCAAAGGCGGGAATACAGTAGATTAGCCAAAGGAGTAAAAAGATAATTGTTTTATTGATTGAATACTTATGTGAATTATTCGGCATGGCATGCCTCCATTAAACAAGGGGTATCGCTTAACACCCGGAATCTTTTACCATTGACCGGATGTTTGACGATTCCTTTTTTGAAATTTATTAAAATAATCTTCTTTGGGCAAGGCTTAAGCGGGCTTCCCTGTGTAATCAAAACGGCAGGGAAGTCAATTTTGCGGTTGCAGAAAAAACTGACCGAAGGTTCCTGGATAATATTACGAAATGGCGGTTGATCTTTATTTGCTTTTCATTGGCAGCTTTATGCCAAGAGCCCCTTCCATTGTGGATACAAGTTTTTCCATTTTGATCGGTTTTGTAAGCAGTGCGTAACCCCCGAGCATTTTTACTTCATCAAAGTAATACTTGTCAACAAATCCCGTGACCATGATCACCGGGATACCGGGATAATCCCTTTTTAACCTTACCAGGATTTCGATACCGTTTGATTCCCTCATCTTGATATCGCAGATAATCAGGTCAATTTCCTGTTTTTCAAGCAAAACGATACCATCGATGCCCTCTTTGACATCGAATATTTCAAGCTCGTATTTATGGAGCTGGATCCTTATGATTTTCCTGATTTTATCATCATCATCAATAATTAATACTCTGGTCATGGTTATCGCTTTATATTATAGTACGAAATTTTCTTATTTAAAACAATGTCTTTCATTTTTTTTTACATTATTATATATATAATCAACTTAACTGGAGAAATACCTGCATGAAATTAACCGTATTTATCCTGATTTTATGTGTCTCAATTCCCGTTTTCGCCCTTTCCGGCAAGGCCGAAGCTCTTTTAGACCGTCTCGACAATGATTTTCCCTCAATAAAATTCCAGGTATTCTCCCTTGAAAATCAAGCGGACTTTGACCTGGAAAGGGGGGTGAACGGCCTTGAAAAGTACCTGGAAGGTTCAAATAATCCCGATGTAAGGGAAGCGGTGAAAATGGCGGTCCTATCAGGCACCTTTTGGGTTTATACGGAGAATTTTCCCGGTATATCGATTGATGGGAAAGACGATGACTGGAGAAAAATAAGCAGCAGGGAAGCGGACCTGTCCGGAGACGGCTGGGACAAAACACCTTCCACCGATTTGACAGAAGCGGGAGCCTTCATTGACCGAAAGGGCTTTTGTTACCTGCTGTTGAAAACGGCAGGTAAAATCAGGAAAGACCAGTGGTTCGATGTTTCCATTTTCGGCGGCGAGGATGCGACAATACATTACGAACTCTGTTTTAAAATTGAGAAGACGGGGGATATATCGTGCTGGGTGAATGACAGGCACGGGGGAAACGGATTCAGGCTGGAATGTACCGCCGCCACATGTGTTGTATTTGAGTCCCGGTTCAGACTTGATGATTTCCCGGAATTGAAAACCGGGCAAGGAATCAAGCTGCTTTTTTATCCCAGGCTTATGGACCTGGGCGTCAGGAAAATCGAGAAAGGCAAGTCTGTTGTCCTTAAGCGGTCAATGGAAAATCATGCCCTCAGGCTATTGCTGTATCTGTTATCTGAAAATGATTACATTTTAAATGATTCCATGACGGCTTGCATTGCCCTGGCCGACAGCTACCTCTACGGGATTGGAACGGCCGAAGTGAAAAAGGCCGTATTGACGGATGCAGAAGGCATGTGGCTGTATTACAGGGAGGTGCTTGAACGGCAGGGCCGGAACGGGTTCCTGTACGGCATCGGGGAGCTGCCGTTATTGGCGAAGCTTTTCTGGGCCGACCGGACCGGGTCGCAGAGCGAGATTTTTTATCTGCCGAAAACCGAAGACAGCCGGTTGTCCAGGGCCCTCTATGATCAATATGTAATTACACCGGACCTCCTCGAGCATGCCTTTTCCCTGGTAAAGGCTAACGGCCTTTTTGATGGAAGAAGCCTGGAGGCCACCGCGTCGCTTGTAGAAGAATGGGTGTGGGATAATTTCAGGTACCATTACGGCGGTTTGGGAGACCCGGACAAGCTTTCGGCCGGGGAAAAAGCCTTGATAAGCAAGGGGGATGACAAGGTATTAGTGGGCGGGGAAACCCGCCGGTATTTCGAAATGCAGGCGGCGCCATACCAGTTCCGGCTTTATGATACTTACGGCTTTTTTTCAGGCAACTGCGGCATGCATACGGTTGTCAGCCGCACCCTTTACCAGGCCCTGGGGATATCCAGTTGCCGCTTCTGGTATACGACGGTAAAATCGGCCGGCGGTAAAGAGGAAACAGTCGTGTCCAAATGCCATACGTTCCCGGCGTATTTTAATCCCCTTTTTCGCAAATGGTATACGCACCAGAATCCCCATGAAGTCAATGAGCGGGGAGAAAAAACCGTGTTCCATATCTGGAAAGAAGCCCGGCACGGCAGTTGTGTCGAGGGATCCCGAAGCTATCAGGATTTTCTCTACGGGGAGAATTTCAGTTTTAAACAGATAAACATTCTGCTTTCAAAGGGAATCGGGTATCCCGTGTTTTCTGACGTGTATGGTTCTGATGTTTCGGATAAATCCTTTTTAGCAGCGGCCATCCGAACCCTGCCAAAAGATTCGGATAACGACCGTCTTCTGGACGAGGATGAAGTGTTCTTCGGCACCAATCCTGAATCGGTGGATTCGGATAACGACGGGTATTCCGACCGGTGGGAGATTGAATCCGGATTCGATCCGTTATCGTCCTCGAGCCCTCCAGGCGAAACCATGTTTGCCCTCGACGGTTTTGCTTTGGAAATACGTAAAAAAAAGGCATTTACATCGGTGCCTGACCCTGAAGGTGACAGCAAGGTGAAACAGAATGTGTTTGATATTTCTTCGGTAAATGCCATTATAAAGGACGGCATGCTGTATGCCGGCGTCACTTATCATTCCCCCGTCTTTGGATTAAAAAGCTCTCAGCATGAACTCTGGATTTCCACGAAAGGCCGGGAACCCGTGAAGGCATGGGTCCGTGGTTTCCCTTCAAAAGGAACCTGTGATTTAATGGTTTTGAAGAACGGGAAATGGACTTTCGAGGATACGGACAATGATATTGAATTCAAGTTATATGCGGATGCCGAATTCCAGATACCCCTTAAATACTTAGGGAATCCGGAATCGTTAACACTCAGCTATACCGTTATGTGCGGGCCTGAAGGTAAGGAAATACGGGCATCGGATAATTCGGAAGATCTGACCATCAATATTATTCCCTGAGCAGGATTGCTGTGACAGCGATCCCCGGAATGCACCCAATATCGTATTCCGGGTAGCATACTGAATCTTACTCAATTACCTGCAACTTCATGGAGTTTCCGTAAAATTAAAATCATTGCTTCGGTGTCCAGGCTGCAGTATTCCAGCAGGTTTTCCCTGATCCGTGATACTGTTTTTTCATCCGCGTCTGTATTATGTAAATTACTAAGGGTGATGAAAAGATATTCCAGGCTTGCCGTCATGCCGTCGCCGATTTCCAGGTCGTTATAATTCCTGCCGGTGAGAGCCGGCAGGACCCGTTT
Source organism: Spirochaetales bacterium (assembly GCA_016928415.1). Lineage (GTDB taxonomy): Bacteria > Spirochaetota > Spirochaetia > SZUA-6 > JAFGRV01 > JAFGKU01. The sequence continues at coordinate 5,450 of JAFGKU010000011.1, read as the reverse complement.
TATGGAAGCACTTCCCCTTTGTTCCGGGTCATAGTAGGAGAAAGACTGGAAAGGCACCAGCAGGTCGGTCAACCGTGCGGTTACCCTGTTCACCCACCGTTTGCAGGACGGCTGAAACACGGCCAGGTTCTCCAGCATGGTCTTTTCAAATGAGCGGTTGTACACGATGATGCTCCCTGTATCGGGGAGGTTTTCCCTTAAGCTTTTAATAAATTCAGGACGGGGATCGTCCTTCCCGTTCCCCAAAAAGGAGAAATGTGCGGGTTGGGCTCCCTGTTCTGCGACGGTATGGAGGGAGTACTGGAACGTCAATTTCTGGTAAGGCTTTGTACCGTCATACAACGGGATTGCCGTTTCGAATGTTTCAAAATCCAGAAAGCTTAAGGGATAAACCAGTTTTTCGAGGAATATACCTATTTTCCTCTTGTTGATATACGGTTTACGGTTTTTAGTTGCCTCCACCTGAATTTTTTGATTATACGATAATTTAAAAGGGGACGGCAGTCTTTTAATGGAAAGAATCCCCCGGTGGATTAATTCGAAGGCCGCCGATTTTTTAAGACGGTACAGGGTAAGGGGGTTGTGTCCGGGGAGAAACTTGAAGCATTCCGCTTTTAACTGGCAGTCAAACGGGTAATTACAATGTTCGCCTATTTGTACCTTCGGGCATGCCATTTTCCTGATGACAGGGAGCATCCGTTTTGTTTCCGGCAGGATGGTATCAAGTATCCGCTCCACATTATCCGTAATTTCCTTGCATGTAAAGAATTCCTGCGGTTTCAAGCCGCCCTCCCTTATATACGCCGTGTTCACATGCATGATAAAACACCGGTTAATGCGGATACCGGATAACTCGCAGCAGGTTTTTTGGAAAGCCACGTCGTGCGTATGGATATCCTTGACCGTGGTCGAGGATTTTACCTCGATGAGATCCCATTTCCCGTTTTGGGAAGGGTTGAGGATATCCGTTCTGGCAAAGAGATTATCCGCCAGGAATCCTGCCTGGAACAACGGTTTCCTTGAAGCCAGTTTTTCTTTTGTCAACCGGATGTTCGCCTCAAAATCGTCATGGGGAATATCGATTCCGGATGCAAAGAGGGTTTTGGATAATTGATCGACCAGGTTTCCCTGACTGAACAGGTGCCTGGTGCCGGCATCCGCTTCCGGTATGGCTTCGGGCCTGTTGGCCCCGGTCCAGAGGTATTTGGGGCATTGAAGACCGGTCAGGTAAAGCGATTTTGTAAGAAATGTCAAACGGCTGTAAGCCTCCTGGATTTATATGTTATTCGATATCGATTATAACACGGGGATGCCCCGTAACGCCAGCCGGTTTGTATCAAAGATTTATCGCTTCTATAGTAAATGAAAATTAGAATGTTTATGTTTTCTCTTGATGGCCGCCCGGTCAATGACTATATTTAAATGTATCTGCAAAATAATTCTGCAGCAGGCGTCTTATGGAAAAGATAAATCCCGTTTCCGGTATTTTCTCCTTTTTATACGGTTCAAAACAGGAATCTCCTGGCGATAATCCCGATTCTTTCCGGGTTGATGAGAAATTAAACAGGGCCAGGGCGGTTTTTTACAGCGGGAATCATCCGGGTAACACAAGAGTGCTTAATATCATACTCATGGCTGAAACAGCTTTAAAAAACGGGAATATCAATGCCGCTTCCCAATACGCGGAGCGGGCGTTGACGGTCATGGAGCCGGTTAAAGGAGATTCAAAGGGTATAAAAAAATTTCCACCAAAAAATGAAAAAAACGAAGATATACCGGCCAAATCGGAAAAAAAGAACAGGAGCACAAAGCATATATATCAGGACGTATCCCATGATGCCGGCGTATCCTTCACTTCTCCCTCGGCCCTTACCGGTCCTGAATCGTTTCTTGCGGTACCGGCGCATGAAGGCGAGCATGTGCAGAGGAGAGTGAGCGATGCCACGCTCAAGGGGGAACGGGTTATGGTTCTTGTTTCCTATGATGTCCGGTATGACCCTCGCACCGGTGAGCCGTTCATGGCGGGGGGTACCACCCGGGTTATAAAAATTTCCGGCGCGTACAAACCTTCGGTTAAGAAAGGTCAAAACGTGGATTTATATGCTTGACGAGCCTGGTCTTGACACTTTTATTTATTACGATTAATTATAAATTACCTCAATATTATTACTAGTCTCAAGAGATATTTTTGAGATACCTTGAAGTTTGTAAGGCGGGTTATATGGTAAAAAAAAATTCAGTCATCATTTTACTGGTTAGTGTATTACTTTTAATTTTAGCGGGATGCCAGGGAAACAACCGGGTTTCCATTTACTATACCGCGTCCCTTTACGGTAATCTTGACGGCTGTACCTGCAAGTCACGCCCCCGTGCCGGGCTCGTAAAGCGGGCACGGTACCTTAAGGACAATATGGATAAAGGAAATATTCTCCTTGTGGATGGAGGGGATGTTCTCCTTGATACCCCGGACGAGGACCTGTCCATTCAAATCCTTGAAGCGTATAAAGATCTCGGCTACGCAGCCATAGGTGTCGGGATTAATGAATTGGCGAACGGCATTGATTTCCTGCTTAAACTGCGGGAGGCATTTCCCTATATTTCAAATAACATCACGGTGACAATCGGGGAACCGGAACCGTTCACCAGGGAACCGCTGCTTGTTAAAAGTGGCGAGTGTAATATAGGCATTTTTTCCCTTTTTGATCCGGGGTTGCTGACCGACCCCCGTGTAGCGGCTTTGAAAAAGATAAAGATAACGCCATTGGAACAGTCGGCCCGGGATTGTCTTTCAAATTTAAAGGAACGGAAAGCCGATCTTACCGTTCTTCTTTTTTTCGGATTGCATGAAGATCTCGTTGATTTACTTGATAAAGTTAAAGGGATTGATCTCGTGGTCCTTGCCTTCGAGCAATCACTCATCGAATCGGAAAGGATCGGTGATACGGTCATCTACTCACCGGGGGAAGAAGGAAACCGGCTCGGTATGGTTGACGTGACCCTCAATAACGGGGCACCCAATGAATACGCCAATTCCTTTGTATTGTTCAGTTATTTTAACGACCCGGATGACCCGGTTGTCCGCACGCGTATAAAGAAGTACGAGATGCAGATGCGTGAGAGGCTGATCAATAAACAGATGGAGACTCTGGAGAAGGGAGAGCCGCAGTAATTTATTTTTACGCAGACTGACTGATGGGAAGGGAAGTATAAAAAAATAATTTCAACGATTTGATCAAATCGCTACTTGAATGAATGGCATTGTTCTGTTATTATAATACATTCCCTGATTGGAATTGCTTAATGGAACAGATCAAAACTGAATATACTATATTAAAATCAATCGTTGAAAATTTAAAAGAGGTTTATTGGCTCAGGGATTTTGATCATTTTATCTATATCAGCCCCGCCTATGAAGCAATCTGGGGCAGGTCCCGGGAAAGTCTTTATAAGGACCCGGATACATATACGACTGCCTGGCATCCGGACGATAAAAAGAGGATCTTAAATAATTACGACAAGAAACGGTTTTTCAGCAGGGAAAAAATAGAGGAAACCTACAGGGTAATCCGGCCTGACGGAAGTATAAGATGGGTACTGGCCCGCAGTTTTCCCATTGAGCAGGACGGTGACGGTCCGGTCCGCCGTGCCGGAATTGCCGAAGACATAACGGAGCAGGTTCTGATGGAACATGCCTTGAGAGAAAATGAGGAGCAATTCCGGTCGATAATAGAAAGAATGCCTTATCCCATTCATGTGCTTGATCAGGCGGGAAATATCGTTACCCGCAACCAGGTGGCACGGGAAATTCTGGATTTAAACACTTCTGAAAAACTGGAAAAAACCCAAAGTAAAAATTCTTTCAAGGATTCCTTACTGAGTGATATTAAGGTTCGTGAACTGATAAAAAAAGCCTATAACGGAGAAACAGTCATCAATTCAAAGGTTGTTATTCCCGTTGAATTCCTGGAGAAAAAATACGGTATGCGCCAGCCGCAGGACACGGTTATTGAATTGACCGTTTTCCCCGTCTACAAACCCAAGGATACGGTTTGGAGGGTGGTTATCATTGCGCAGGACATTACCGAAAGGATTTTGTCTGAAAAAGCGCTGCGGGAGTCGGAAGAAAAATTCAGACATCTGGTGGAGAATATAAATGACGCCGTAGTCGTCTTTAATCCGGTGCTCGAGGTTATTTATTTCAGCCCCCATATTCTAAAGCTGAACCTGGATGAGAGTTTTTTTAGCGGTGCGAAGGATTTGAATTTTGTATATGAAGCGGACCGAGACAGGGTTAAAAATGAATTGGAAAAGATTCAATCCATGGGAAAACCGTGCACGTTCGAATTCAGAATCAAAGACAAAACCGGAAGCCTCTATTGGTTTGAGAGCAGAAGTAAAATACTCATGAGTGAGGATGGCAAAGACAAGAACCTGTTCAGTGTTCTCCGTGATATAACGGAAAGAAAAACGGCTGAGGATAAAATAAAGGTTTTATCTTCAGCCGTAATGCAATCCAACGACGGGATAATTATCATTAACCTCGACAACAGGGTTTCCTATATAAATCCCGCCTTCAGAAACATGACCGGTTATGGTGAAAGTGATTATATGGATAAGGACCTTTCCTCGTTCCACAGCCCGCAGTCAATGCATTTGTTCAAGGATGTAATGGAACAGATAAAAATGAAGGGAAACTGGAAAGGGCAGGTGGATTTTATACGTAAAGACGGTTCGTCTTTCCCGGGAATGGTTTCGGTCAATAAATTAAAGACCGATAATGGTTCGGAGATGGGCCTGCTTATGGTTGTTCAGGACATTTCAGCCCTTATGGAAAAAAACAAGGAACTTGAGCAGAAAAATCAGGCACTCAAGGAAATTCTGGCCTCCATTGAACTGGAAAAAAAGGAAATCAGGAATACCATTGCTTCCAATTTTGAACGGCTGGTTATGCCATTTATAAATAATCTTTCGAATTTGAATAACCTGGACGATTCAGCCATTAATTATGTGAATTTGATACGGCAGAACCTGGAATCGATTCAATCTCCGTTCATTCGTTCCATTTCAAACAGGTTCGCAAGCCTCAGCCAGAGAGAAATTGAATTATGCCATATGATAAAAAATGGCTTAAGAAGCTGCGAGATAGCTCAAATGCTCAATCTTTCCCAGCTTACGATAGAAACTCACCGGAATAAAATCAGGAAAAAACTGGGAATTGACAAGAAAAAGGTAAATTTGGCCACATACTTGAATCAGATTATGTAAAATACAGGTAGATTTAGACTAAATTTTGTAAAACCTGAGTATATTTGGTATAGATTATGTAAAAAATATGTATATTTAATACATGGTATATACAGGCACAGCAATTCTCAATATGGAAATGGAAATACCTAACATACGTCTAGTACTAGACAATCGGCATAAGAAAATGCACTATATAATGAATG
>JAFGKU010000136.1 GCA_016928415.1 Spirochaetales bacterium | reverse complement strand
TACAAGTCTTTTGTTCAAATATTTTCAGATTTGATTTTTAAGAACATTGCTGAGAAGCGAAAAAATAAAGGAGTGATAACCGAAATGATTCACCTGGTATTTCTGTATCAGTTCAAAGAAACCCTCCTTGTTGGCGACATTGGCGCGGGTATAAATTTGATTCAGGTGGCCTTTTACCGTGCTTTCCGTAATACACATTTTTTTGGCTATTTCCCTGATCCTCAGCCCCTCCATGAGCAGCATGATGACCTCTTTTTCCCTTTTGGTGAATTCATAATCGGTAAAAAACCTGTCATCCGGCGCGATGAAAGATGAAATAACCGGTTTTAAACTAATGGCATTCCATCGCACCCCTTCCACGACCTTCTCCTTTTCAATGGGAACGGCCTTGCAGATAAGGGTGACATCCGTGCCTTCCTTGTTTTGAACGCGGAATTCACAGAACTGGTTGGCGCTTTTATTGATGACCTGATAAAAATAATCTTTCACCCGTTCCTCGTCATCCGGGTGAATAAACCGCAGAAATGAAGTGCCGGGAGCCATCTCATCTTCATTTAATTTTATAGTTTCAAAGGTCGCCTTGTTCAGGAAAGTAACATTAAAATTCAAATCCGTTTCAACAATAAGTGTTGGAAGGAGTACGGCGATGTCCCTGTAACGTTCCTCGCTTTTTTTAAGGGCCTCCAGGCTCTCCATCAATTTCTTCTCCGTTGCCAGCTGTTCCTGGAAAAGCCGGATGGTCTGGAGAGCATTGCTTATCTGTTCCCGGAGCAGTTCATAGACAAAGGATTCCACATTGCTTTCTTCAAAAATTATATAGCCGAACTGCTGGTCACGGTTGTGGAGGGGAAGAATGATCAGGGAATACCGCCTTGCTTCACCCACTATTGAGTCGGGCAGGATATGGTTTGAAAAATAAAATTTGGGAAACCGGGAATCCACCAGCTTTTTTCCGTTTTCAATAGATAAAATTAATTCCGAATTCCTTGGTATTTTTGACGACCGGTCATCCTCGGCTGAATTTTTTTTGTACAGGGCAAGATGGCATCCTGTAATATTCAATGTCTCGAGGCTCACTTCAAGACACCTGAGTAATGACTCAATTTCAAGATGCGAATCTATCTGGCTTATGAAATTCCAGATTTGCCAGAGGTACCGTTTCAACCTGTACAGGCGGTTCTCTGCGTTCCGCTTGAGTCCCTTGCCTGTCAGTAATTGGCCGCGCTGAAACAATTCATCCAGCAAAAGGGGATTAATGGCAGGGAAGTGTTCTGATCCGATGATAAGCCGCCGGATCAGGTAAAGTGTCTCCGGCCAATAAGTATCGGAATGCCCGCTTTCATTATCCTCTTTGATAATTTTTTCCAGGAATACCGGGAATACGCCTGTAATGTTCTGATTTTCCAGGTCTGAATAAAGGTTTTCAAGCAGTTGATTCAGATACGGCAGAATACTGTCCCGGTTCCGGTTGATAACAGGTACGGCATTCATGTTTTTTACAGTTAAATCATGGATGTCCTTGATAAAGGATTTATCAATTGATTTTTCTTTTTTCCCCGAAGTTATATTTATGATTGTTTTGTCATCATCATTCAGAAATTTACCTGAAAAACAGCCGCAGGAACCGCGGACAACAAGGCGCGCCGGGAATGATATTACTTCCTCGACCGTATTTCCTTCCAGCATGTTCATTATGAGCTCACACGCCTTTTGGCCCTGTTCGTACAATGGCTGCCTGATCGTGGTCATGGGCGGTGTGAGGGTTTTCACATCTTCGATATCATCAAAACCGGTCAGGGCAATGTCTTCCGGAATTCTGGTCCCGTTCTGATTGAACGCCTCGAATGCCGCAAGCGCCATTTCATCATTACCGCACATCAGGGCATTCATTTTAATGTTTTCTTTAATGATTTTGCGCGCTATTTCCAAACCGGCTATGTACGTGAAATCGCCTTCGAAAATGATGTTTGGGTCCAAGGGAATGTCATGGCTTTTCAGGGTTTTTAGATAAATTTCATACCGCTCTTTGGCTTCATGGTTCGTGGGCGTACCCTTGAGAAAACCGATTTTCCGGTAGCCGTGCACTTGGATCAGGTGACTGACCGCTTCCGTCATACCGATGGAGTTGTCCGTAATGATGCTGGGAATACCTTCCAGGACGGTGGAAAGGCTGACATTGGGAATGGACCGGAATTGACCCGCGAATTGCAGGTATTTTTCTTCCGATATATAATTGGCTATGGATCCCGAGGCAAGGATGAGACCGTCCAGTTTGCCGGGATTAATGAGATCAAAAATGATGTTGCATGCCTTTTCGCCCTCGTACGGGCTTTCCAGGGACTTTCCCGCAAAGTAAATGAGATTGATATCGTGCTCCCTGGCATAGTCGGATATCCCCTTGATGATATCCGTCTGGTAGCGTCCTTCAATCTGGTTTATGAGTACGCCTATGGTAGGACGGCATTTTTGGAATTTATACGAAGGCACTTATGCTCCTTATGCAGGAAATGACTTACTATAATTTTGATGTATTTAAACGTTTAAATCAAGATTGGCAGGTAATTGTGTTTATTCCGGGGGAAAAAAATACCGGCCGCCGTTCCCTGACGGATTCAGCGGCCGGTTTAATCTGTTATTTTTTATTGATCATGTATTTAAGAAGATCGATAACGCGGTTCGAATAGCCCCATTCATTATCGTACCAGGAGACGAGTTTAAAGAATCGCTTTTCACCCGGCAGGTTATTCTGCAATGTGGCTTTTGAATCATAAATAGATGACCTGTTGTCATGAATGAAATCCGTGGACACGAGGTCCTCATCCGTGTAGCCCAGATAACCCTTCAGGTAGGTTTCAGAGGCCTTCTTGAGAAGCTTGTCGATTTCCTCGATGCTCGTGTCTTTTTCAGTCCTGATAGTGAGGTCTACTACGGATACATCCGGTGTAGGGATCCTGAAGGACATGCCTGTAAGTTTTCCCTTGGTTACCGGCAGTACTTCGCCGACCGCCTTGGCCGCTCCGGTTGAGGAAGGAATGATATTAATGGCAGCCGCCCGTCCGCCTCTCCAGTCTTTCTTTGAAGGTCCGTCAACCGTCTTCTGTGTGGACGTATAGGAGTGTATGGTCGTCATTAATCCCGTTTCAATGCCCAGGCCTTCCTTCAGGATAACGTGGACCAGCGGAGCCAGGCAGTTGGTTGTACAACTGGCGTTTGATACAACGTCGTGTTCGGCAGGATTGTACTCTTTTTCGTTGACGCCCATCACAATGGTCTTTACGCCGCCCTTGCCGGGTGCCGAGATGATCACTTTTTTGGCGCCTGCCGCAAGGTGCCCTTTTGCCTTCTCCAGTTCCGTGAAGAGACCGGTGGATTCAATAACGTATTCCACTCCCAGGTCTTTCCAGGGAAGGTCAGCCGGGCTTCTTGTTGCCATGATACACTTTATTTTGTGGCCGTTTACGATCAGGGTGTCTTCATTTTCCGTGGAAACCTCGTGTTTGAATTTTCCCTGGACGGAATCATATTTCATCTGATATGCGAAATAATCCGCATCTGTGGTAATATCCACCACGCCCACCACATCAAGTTCTTTTCCTAAAAGACCTTGATCGCAGATGGCCTGAAAAACCAGTCTTCCAATACGACCGAAGCCATTAATACCAACTTTGACAGCCATAGTGTTCCTCCTATATGACTTTGTTATTTTTTAATATTGAATGTAAGAATCAGGAAAAACCCGTTCCAGGATCTTTCCTGCTTTCAATGGCAATATATCAAAATGCAATTAAAAATAAAAGGGATTTTATCATATTTTTTAAGTTTTCAATAAAAATATGGAGGATTATTATGTGTTTCGTGACAGCTTTGTCTTTAACAAGACGATTTAATTTTTCTTTCAGCCTATGATATGTATTTCAGGAAATTCAGCAGTCTTTCCTTGTTCTTCGGGCGTAAAACCTTCAGGTCCGATTCATTCAGGAACAAATATTGATAATTATCCAGGTTTTTATTGTCGATTTCTATCTCTCTATCAATTGTATTATTTAAAACAGGCTGTGCCTCTTCTTTATTCTCAGGAACAAACGTATTATGTTCGGAAATATTAATTTTAACCCTCCTTTGATGAAATTGAGAAATAATACTTTTTACCCAAGGCCAAGAAGAAAAATTAACATTTTTTGGTAAATAGAATTCTATCATATTTTCGCCCGTTGTCAAATTTTTTTTGAAAATATTTTATTTTATTCCTTTTAGGGATAAAAAATAGGCCAAATGAGTTACGAATTTGTTTTTTACCGTTAAAAAAATGAACTTAATCAATTCAGGAAAAATTAATAATTTAAAACTTATGATGATAGATGAAATCAGGAATTGAATGCGGTCATTAAAATTAAATGCCGGAGACCGGACTTGAACCGGTACGGTTTTTAAGGCCGGGGGATTTTAAGTCCCCTGTGTCTGCCAATTCCACCACTCCGGCATTTACTAGCGTGATAATAATATAAAGTTAATTTTTTGGTCAAGCGTTATCCTGTATTCATCGAAAAAGATTTAGACTGCCGTGAAGATTGTTGAAGTCAAGATTGGCCAATCGGGTAAATTATGGTATGTTTTGTTGTAAATCCCTTTTTAAAATGACAGGAATAGGTTAGTAATATAGTAATGAAACGGATAAGCTGGATTGACTCCCATTTCCACCTGCTTGAAATGGAGAAGAAGAAAATTGATATTGAACTGACGCTGAACAACTTGATGAATAAGGGTTTTGTCTATGGGCTCGACATTTCTGTGGACATGGACGGTCTGGACAGACGGGCTGGGCTGGCGGAGAAACATGATTTCCTGTATTTCACGACAGGTTTAACACCGGCTTCTACGGGTAATCCGGGCATCAATAATGACCTGATGAAAATGGCTGAGATTATCAACCATCCCAAATGCCTGGCCGTCGGTGAAATCGGCCTGGATTACCATTGGAATTACGGAACACCCGCCCTCCAGCAGGAGCTGTTTATTGCGCAGCTTGCACTGGCGGCGAAAAAAAAGGTGCCGGTTATCATCCACACCAGGGATGCGGATGCCGATACAATCGGTATTCTTGCTTCCCGGAAACCGGACAGAGCTGGCATCATTCATTGCTTTTCATCGGACTACGCCTTTGCCAGGCAGGCCATTGACCTGGGCTTCTGCATTTCCTTTGCAGGCAATGTCACTTTTCCAAAGGCCGTCGACCTGCAGGAAACGGCAAAAAAGATACCATTGGAAAGCCTGCTCATCGAAACGGATGCGCCTTACCTTTCACCGGTGCCGGTGAGGGGCAAGCCGAATACGCCGGAGCATATCATCCACACGTATAATTATCTTGCCGAATTGAGGGGATTAAGCCTTGAAGACCTGGCATCCGCTGTCCTTGCCAATTTTAAAAGGATTATGGGATTGTGAAAAGGAGACCGGGTTGATGGGACTGTCGGAAAAGAATCGGAAAAAAAGCCTGAGATACTCGGTACTTGACGGTATTTTTTATTCCATCATGTTCGGGTTCGGAGATTCCTTTTTCTCTCCTCTCGGCGTTTTTTTGAACGCGAACAATATAGAACTGGGATTTCTCAGCAGCCTGCCCCCCGCCCTGGGTTCCCTTTCCCAGCTGCTTTCGAACAAACTGACCTCGCTCTTCAAATCACGCAAATATTTCATAAGCTCGGGCGTTGTCCTGCAGGCTCTCATGTACATCCCCATTGCCTTTACCGTTTTTCTGGGTGATTTCCGGGTCCTTCTTTTAATCATGTTCGTCTCGCTGTACGCGCTCTTCGGCTCTATTTTCGGCCCCGCCTGGAGCAGCTGGATGGGAGACCTGGTCAAGGAAAAGGAAAGGGGCTCCTACTTTGGCAACAGGAACCGGATATGCGGGCTGTTCACGTTCGGAGCATTCCTCCTGGCGGGATTTTTGCTCCAGTATTTTAAAGACAACCTGGATCGTGAATACATGGGTTTCATTCTTATTTTCCTCGTTGCCTTGGTTGCCCGTATGATTTCCTTTTCCTTTCTCATGAGAAAATCGGAGCCCCGTTTCGTACGCGCCACGGTCGATAAACTTTATTGGCGTGATTTTTTCAAGCGGGTCAAAAACACGAATTATGGCATCTTTGTCATATTCCTCTGCCTGATGAATTTTTCCGTAAACCTGGCTTCCCCCTTTTTCACGCCCTTTTGGCTGAATGACCTCAAATGGGATTACCTTACCTTTACTTTCGTCACGGCAGTGGCGCTTATCGTAAAATTTCTTTTCATGCCAGTATGGGGAAAGGCGGCCGACAAGTACGGTACAAGAAAGGTCCTGACGCTGACCGGATTTCTCATGCCCATGACGCCGCTTTTCTGGGTTTTTTCACAGAATATAATCTACGTGATTTTCATCCAGATGTACTCGGGATTTGTCTGGGCCGGTTTTGAGCTTTCCGCTTTTAACTTTATTTTCGACATTACCGAAAAAAGAACGCGCTCCGCTTACATTACCTATTTCAATGTACTGAACGGGATTGCCTGCCTGCTGGGCGGTACCCTGGGAGGGATCATCGTCCGGTCGAACCACCTCTTCTGGTCGCAGTACATCCTTGTCATCATTATAAGCTGTGTTGCGCGGTACCTCGTGGCCCTGGTCTTCATTCCTAGGCTGAAGGAAGTGAGGCAGGTGGAGCACATTTCCTACCGGAACCTTCTCATGCGTGTTCTCTTCCCCGCCGGCAACAGGGGGCCTGTCATTAATTTTATCCTGCCGAGACTCCGGAAAAAAAGGGATGAGGAGAAGAGTTAAAGGTGTGACGGAAGTGAAGCCTGATTTTGACCTGTTGATAATCGGCGCCGGGCCGGCCGGCCTTTTTGCCGCCATTCAATGCCATGTACCCGGAAGGCGGATTGCCATACTGGAAAAAAACCGGAAAGCGGGAAGGAAGCTTCTCGTATCCGGGTCCGGGCAATGCAACATCACGCATGCGGGACCAGTTTCCGAATTCCTTGATCATTATGGAAACAATGGGGAGTTTCTTAAACCGGCTTTGAGGAATTTCAACAATGAAGATCTCATTGCGTTCTTTCGTGAAAGGAATATCGAACTGGAAGAAAGGGAAGACGGCAAGATTTTTCCAAAAAACCGCAGGGCCGCTGATATCCTTCAGGTCCTGCTCGATGAGTGCCGGCGGAACAAGGTATCCATTTTTTTCAACAGCGGGGCGGAGAAAATTGAATACAAAGACAACCTTTTTCTTATTAAAGGAAAAGGAGGAACGTTCACGTCGAAATTGTGCCTTCTGGCAACCGGGGGAAAATCGTACCCCGCCACCGGTTCTACCGGCGACGGCTATGCCTTTGCCCGTCAATTGGGACACTCCGTTGTAGATCCCCGGCCAGCACTTGTGCAGATTACCGCCGACCCGTATCCTTTTAACGCCATAGCCGGTGTCGCCCTGCCGGACTGCGCCGTTTCCCTCTGGCGGAACGGCCGGAAATTTTCCGAGAGAAGGGGAGAAGTGCTCTTTACCCATTCAGGATTGTCCGGGCCGGCGGCTTTGAACCTGTCACGGTATATTATGAAAAGGGACTGCCTGAAACTCTGTTTTCTTCCCCGGTTTGAAAGGAAACAGTTCGAAACCGACCTGCTGGATTCAATCCGGAACAGGGGTAGAAGCCTGTTGAAAAATTTGCTGGGCGAATTCGGTCTGCCTAAAAGCCTTGCCGAACACCTGTTGTTCCTGTTGAGAATCGATTTAAAAACAACGGCCAATTCACTGAGTAAAGAATCCCGCAACAAAATAGTAAACGCCCTTTTTGAATTTGAGATGCCCGTAAAACCGTCCGGAGACTTCAACGCGGCCATGGCAACCGCAGGCGGCATAGCGTTATCCGAAATCGACAAAAATAAAATGGAGAGCAGGATAGTGCCGGGGCTTTATTTCGCCGGGGAGGTAATGGACATCGACGGTGATACGGGCGGGTACAATCTCCAGGCGGCGTTTTCCACCGCGGCGCTCACCGCTTCGGCGATTAAACGGCAATGGGGGAAATGCTCTCAGGAAGATAATGCAACCGCTGAACCCGCTGATGAACGCTGATATTAACTCCTTTTTATTCTTTTACCGTGATGCCTGATTATACAGTTAAATTTGCATTAACAGCATTCAAATAATAAAAATCCTTCTTCATCAGCGTTTATCAGCGGATTCAGCGGTTGTTCTTTCTTATATGTCCCGGGTTATGTTTCCGTAGCCGGTTAGGACTTGATCATCGACTCGAGCTGAAAGATCCTCACGTAATCTACGTACATGGCCGTGGGAAAGATCGTGTCGTCCACGCCCTCTACCCCGCCCCAATCGCCGCCTATGACGAGGTTGATGATCAGGTAGCACTTCGTGTCGAACGGCCAGGCAAGCCATCCCGAGCCCTCGTCCTCGTACACCATGATCACCTTGTCGTCCACGGCAATCTCCATCCGGTCCGGGTACCAGTACCATATGTAACTGTGGAATTCATCGTACATGTCGGGAACTACCTCGATCTCGTGAATGTCATTTCCCTGCTTGTGATTGTACTTCGCCGTATGGATTGTTGTCTGGATCTGGTCGGGCAGGTACCCGACGCATTCCATAACGTCGACTTCCCCGCAGGAAGGCCAGCCCACGCCGTGCTTTTTTTCGTTGGTGGGTAATGCCCACAGCGCCGCCCATGTGCCCCTTCCCCTGGGAAGCTTGGCCCTGAATTCGAATTTACCGTAAAGGAAATCGCCCTTGTACTTGGATTTGATCCGGGCCGCCGAGTATTTGCTGCCCTCAAAATTGTCCATCCGCGCCTCGACGACAAGGTTTCCCTTTTCCTGCCGGCAGTTTTCCACGCGCTTGGTGGAAGAGTTCAATTCATTGTTGAATTTTCCGGGCTTCCAGACCTCGTAGGTCCATTTGGCGGGATCGGCCAGCCCTTCACCTTCGAATTCGTCGTTCCAGACAAGCTGCCAATCCTCCTTGGAATGATCCGTGCCGAGTTTCGGTGCGTCCTTTTTGTTGTCATTCCCGGTTCCCTTCGCATCTTCCGGGAATGCGATTCCCGGTACCATGGCCAGGATGAGGGCAAGGGCAAATACATATTTCCAAACGCTTTTCATCAGAACCTCCTTGATGACTATGTGGAGATTTAAATTAGCACATTTCCGGTAACTGTGCAAGGACACCTGCCGCATACAAGAAAGAATAGAACCGCTGAACCCGCTGAAGAACGCTGATATTAATTCCTTTTTTTATTTTTACTAGGATGCCTGACTATACGGTTAAATTTGCATTAACAGCATTCAAATAATAAAAATTTTTCTCCAGCGGCTTACCTGGTATCAGTGTTTTCAGCGGGTTCAGCGGTTTTTCTTATTTTTTTTCCAAAAACCGGTTGTGGTATTCCAGAACTATCGGGGCGATATTGGACTCCGTTTCGTATACGGCGGTTTGCATGTCCCTCAGTATCTGGATTGAGCGCTCAAAATATTCAAGCCGGTGGGAATAGGTTCTCAGCCTGTGCTTTTCAATCATGAGCGTATCGATCGGCCGGTCGAATTTCCGGATCATCTCCTCGAGATTCGTGTATTCTTTGGTAAAATAAATGTTGTACCTTTTCGGTAATGCGGGCTGTGATTCGCATTTGGCCTTGTACAGTACGTAAATTTCCTCCGCCGAGAAATGCGGAAAGAGGAAATACCCGAAATAGGTCTGCCCGAACGTGTCCTCGGGATGCGACTGGAAATATCCTTTATTAGATACAAATTCCTTTTCAAAATACAGAAACGGATCGGTTTCCCCCGTGTCCTTTTCCGAACGGTCGTCGAAATACAGGGTGCACATATCATAACCCCGTAGTTTTGTAACCAGTATATGTGTCAAACTCATTCTTTACTCCTTTTGCCTATTATAAAGGGCGGACGGGGTTTGTCAACTATTCGGGGGGGGACATGGAAAAACTGACCGCGAATGAGGTGACTTACTTATTGAAAAAGCCAACCTCAAAAACTGTATTCTGTGACAATTATAAATCCATCCAAGAAATAATAGAACCGCTGAACACGCTGATGAACGCTGATATTAATTCCTTTTTATTATTTTACCGGGATGCCTGGTTATTCATTTAAATTTGCATTACCAGCATTCAAATAATAAAGATTTTCCTCCAGCGGCTTGCATGGTTTCAGTGTTTTCAGCGGGTTCAGCGGTTTTTTTCTTACATGTTAATATGAGAACCGTAATATATTTAACTCCTTTTTTTTAATTGTGCGGTACTCCTCGGATTCGTCAAGACCAAGCCCTTCGGGTTCGCTTCGCTCAGTCTTGACAAATCCTGCGGGGTACCTTGCTTGAAAAATAAAAAGGAGTTTTGTTATGAAAGAAGTTATTTTAAAAGAGTTGTCTTACAAAGTGATTGGTATTGCTTTCGATGTTCACAATCATCTGGGGCCCGGGCTTTTGGAGTCGGTTTATCAGGGGGCGTTCTGTGTGGGGTTGGCTCGTGCCGGTATTCCGTTTGATTGCCAGAAAACTTTGCCAGGTGCGTTTCATGGGTGAGAAGGTTGGGGCCTATGTGGCTGATCTGGTTGTTGATAACTGCCTTATCGTTGAGTTGAAATCCGTTGCTCAACTCACGTCTGTCATGGAAGCCCAGCTCATTAATTACTTGAAAATATCCGGGGTTAAAGTCGGTTACTTGATTAACTTTCAAGGTACTCAACTGGTCTTCCGGCGGTTTGTCTGTACCCGGAATGCCGGTGCTTTCAATAAGGCCGGTGGTAAAGGAGGATAAATCCTTTACCACAGAAGAATCATAAATTATAAATCGGATAGCGGGTGTTAGTTGAATATTTGAATACATTATTGAGGGGTAATAATGTATGTAATTTTTCCTTTCACCGTTTGAGCACCGGGAATTGCCTCAAATTTCAATTTACGCAATACATCAATTACAGCGTTATCAACATCCGTATATCCGCAAGATGGGTCTGGCTTGAAGCCGGTCAGGGTTCCTTTCGGGGTGAGGGTAAAAGAAATAACCACTTTAAGCTGTAAACCCTGTTTGGATACCCAATCGGGAATTATGGGTTTACCTATGGTTCCGTGCGTTCTGTTTTTATTGTCTTCCCATTGGATGTTTATACCGGATTCGTTTGTTGGACTTGAATTATTCAAATCCTTAGTGTTTGCACTGGTCTTTGAAGAATCTGTTTTTGTCGTGCCGGAATCATTTTGGTTCAGCGCCTTGTCCAATTCGGACATATTTTCTTTATTCAGCGCACTTTCTTCTTCCTTTTTCTTGGTCGTTTGAACAGTTTTTTGTTGCGACTCAGTACCCTGTTCTGTTACCGGCGCTTTTTCCTCTTCAGTGATCTTTCCCTTGGTTGTATTATCAATCGGCGTTGTATTCGACTTAACCTCGTTTTTCTTGATAGGAGAAACAGAATCAGCGGTTTTTTTGTTTGTTACTGTCGTGTCCTTCTTTGTTACCGTCGTTTTTTTCAGCGGTTCTGTAACCTTCTTGTTTTCCGTTTTGGCAACGGCCGTTTTTTCCTCTTTAACCGTAGTTTTAACCTCTTCCCGCTTCACCGTTTCTTTTTCCTTGAGAAGGGGAGACATCGTCTCCGGTTCGAGGTTCACGAAGATGGGGCCCGCGTATTCGTCGGGGGGGGAGACGGGGAGGGTTATTATGAATTGGAAGATCACAAAAACAACCCCGTAAATAAGAATTGAGAAAATTAAGCTTGCCTTGAGCCTGTCGCTTTGTTTATATGTCGAATACGCCATATTCCCTCTCCTTTGGACAGAGGTTCATTTCACCTGCCTCGTCTTTAAATTTACACCCTTGAAGCCGTTTTTTCTGAGTATATCCAGGACATTGACCATTAATTCGTAGGAAACGGACCTGTCGCCTTCCACGATGACGGACTTTATGGCGGTTTTTTCCGTTTCACCGATGGCGGATAGGGCCTTGTCCAGGCCGGCCAGGTCATGTTTATCCTTGTTCAGGTACAGCTCGTCCCTGCTCACGACAGTGATGAGCAGGCGCGTCATGGCCACCTGTTCGCTTGTGGTGGAGTCGGGAAGCACGAGACTGATTCCCGGCGCGATGATGAGGGTCGTGGAAACCATGAAAAAGAGGACGAGCTGGAATACGACGTCGATCATCGGTACCAGGTTGACGTCGGCCTTGGTTTCTAAAGCTCTTTTAAAGCGCACTTTTCTTCCCTCCCAACAATAATACCAGTTCATTGACCCGGTTTTCCAGGCGGATGATGATGTGATTCACCTTGCTTACCAGGTGGTTGTAGAAGATGATTGCCGGGATGGCCACGATGATACCGGCCGCGGTCGTGATCAGCGCTTCGGCTATACCCCTTGCCAGGGTCGTGGGGTCGCCGACGGCACCGAGGTTGGCGCCCAGGACACCGAATGACTGGATATTTCCCAGAACGGTTCCCAGCAGGCCGAGCAGCGGGGCGAGGTTGGCGCATGTGCCCAGGGCGGAAAGAAACCTTTCCAGCTTGGGTACTTCCATGTTGGCCGCGTCCTGTACCATCTCCTTGATGGTACGCGTATCGTACTGCCTGTATTCAATTCCCACTTTCATCAGGTTGGTAATGGGTGATGGATTTGTCTCGCAGATGGAAAGCGCCTCGTCAAAATGTCCCTTGAGCAGGGTGGCTTTCAGCCTGCTGATCATTTTGTCCTCATCCACCTTTATTTTCCTGAAGTAGAGGAGTCTTTCCACGATGATGACCGTTGCTATAACCGAGCAGAGAATGATGAAAGGCATGATGATGCCTCCCTTGAACAGTATTTCAAGCATATTCACTCCTTGTTAAAATGTTAAATTTATCATTAAGGAACCTTTTATGCCTTCGGTGATAAAAGGTTCCGCATCCAGCATGTAGCGGTTTCCGCCCAGGAGCGGGAACAGGATGTCTTCGAAATCCAGGCTTATCTTGATGAAATCCGCTATGCGGTAGTAGGCGTTGAAACCGACAAGCGGCAGCAACGGGGAGTCCACGAAATTGTTCCTGAAGCCGGCGGATGCCGTACATCCCAGGCTGCTTTCATCGTTGCCCGCCACCGCTTCGAATAAAAAATCGTTTATAAAAGTGAGGGCCGGTTCCCATGAAGTCTTGAGCGTATCCTTGAAATTGAGGTGAAACCAGTCGCTCAAATTCCATTGGATTCCCCCCTCCGTGGAAATATACATTATGTCGGGCAATTCGTTGACAACGAGCAGTCCCGTTGCGGACTGGGTGGCGGACGGTTTTAAAAACCGGGACGCCATCATCCATTTGCCGGACAGGGAGATAAGCAGGGTGTTTCCCATGTTGAACTGGGTGGATGCCTGGATTGTCCAGCCGTGATTGTCGTTCAGGGAGGACGGGAATTCGGCATATGGATACGTATCGAAGACTTCCTTCATGTTTACCTCTTCAACCGCGTAACCGCCTGACAGGCGGAAGGACACGCTTTCAACCGGGTTGCCCCAGACGGCTATTTCAAACGGGACGAGCACGGGATTGAGCGCCGAATAAAAATACCCCACCTGGCCGGAAACATTCAAGCCCAGGGGCAGTTCCACGCTCAGTTTTGTGTCGCAGGACAGCCTGTGCAGTTCGTAGGCGGAACCGCCCAGGATGTTCCTGTAGCCGTAATTGGCGTTGAACAGCCATTTTACGATTCCGGCTTCAAGTTCGGTCCCCACCGTGGGTCTCAGGAGCATTTCGGTGGGCGGATAGGTAACACTGTAGGCAGGAGCCGCGCCGGCCGTCAGGCTCTTCTGGGTCAGGTCGAAACCGAGGCCCGTATGTATCCTGAAATTCGTAATGGGTTCGAAGGTAAACAGGGTATTCAAATCGAGGAAGCGGCTTATTTCCGAGAAATAGGGGCTGATCTGCTGTAACCCGCGCTCCGCGTCAAAAAAGCTTCCGTTTGTCTCCACCCCGAAACCGCTTGACCGAAGTTTAAAATACGCTTCAAGGTAATCCTCCCTCAGGCTGTAGCCCAGGCCCGTCGGTTGGAACGAATACCCGTCAAGCATTTTGTGGTCGAATAAAAACCGGTACCGCGGCTCATCGCCTATTTTGGCGAACGAAAGCCGGCAGAATATGTTGTTCACGTTCCCGGCGCCTATGATCGCTTCGGCAAAGAGGGAAGGGCCGGTGTTGGCGTTTTCGCTGCTCAGCGTATCCGCGAAATCGGGATTGAGTTCCCAGTCCGGCTGTTCGGCCGTATTGAGTTCTTCCTCTTCCAGGGGGATATCCCGGGTCATCGGGGATACATCTTCCTCCTCCGGCAGGGTCGCCTCGATTTTTTCCACGCTTAAATCTTCAATATCTAGGATGACGTTGGGCAGGATGATCTGCGGGTCTTCGGGTTCCTTTTTATCCTCCCCGGTCTGGCATAAAAGGGGAAAGGAGATAAAAAGGATTAATAGACATATATTTATTCGCGTCATTTTACGCCCTCCAGCAGTTTTTTACCTTCCAGTGCCCATTGACTGGCGGGAAAGTTTTTCTCGAGCCGTTCGACCAGGTCCTTAAGGTCGCTATTTTTTCCGGCAATCTTCATCATCTGCGCCGCCTTGTACAGGGAATGGGCCATGAAATCCCTGTCCTGGGGATTCATCACGGCCGCCTTGATGAATTCATTTCCCGCTTTCACGAAGTCTTCTTTCTTGTAATAATATTCACCCAGCAGGAATTGCGCCTGGGACGAAGACTGGCGATCATCCTTGACTCCCACGAGGTCCGTCAGCATCCCGTACGCCAGGTCTATCTTTTTCAGTGACTCATCCTGGATGTACAGCCGCGCAAGCTCGGCTAAAGCCTGCCTTCCCCTGGCGGATTTAATGCCGTTTTCCTGTTCGATCACCACGGACAATTCGGCCTCCCGTTTACTCAGGCCCAGGATGACGTACCGGATCTCATCCGCGCGCTGCCTTGCATTGGAGTTGGCCGCTTCCTTCGGGTACTGGGCCAGCAGGTCGGTGTACAGTTTCATGGCGGCCGGGTAATCCTTGTTTTCATAGTAAATTTCCGCCGTTGACGCCATCACCTCCGCCCTGAACGGGCTGTCCCTGTAATCGTTGATGATTTTTTCCCAGACCAGGGCCGCCCCGTATTTTTCCCCCGTTTTGTAGCTGGCCAGTCCGCCCCAGTAAAGCGCGGCGTCCGTCAGCCCGGACCCGGGATACTTTATCCTGTATTCGTAGAAGGCATCCCGTGATTTATCATATTGCTTTTTATCGAAGTAGAGTTCCGCGGTTTTATACAGGGCGCTTGACGCAAGCGGGCTGTCCGGATATTTTTTACCCAGTACGCCGAGACTTGTAATAGCTTCATTCGTTTTGCCGCTTTCCGCCAGGACGCTTGCATACTCAAAAAGCGCATCATCGGCAAAGGCCGCCCCGGGGTACGCGTCCGTAATTTTCTTGAATATCTGCAATGCCTTGCTGTTCTGGTTTATGTTCTGGTAGCATTTCGCCATGAAGAAAAGGGTTTTTGCCAGCAACTCGGGATCATGTGTTTCCGCCGCGAGCTGTTCGTAATACTTGATGGCCCTGTTGTAATCCGACGCGCTGTAATACGCCCATCCCGCCAGGTAAAGGCTCTGTGTAAAAAGAGGATTCGAGGGATATTTTTCGATAAACTCGGAGAATAACCGGGCTGATTCCTTGAAATTTCCCACCTTGTAATGGGCCCAGGCATTGTAGAATAAAGCAAACGGATAGATGGCGGATAAACCGGTGTTTTCCGCCTTGTAAGAGTCGATTTCCTTAAGATCCTCGACGGCCTGGGCATAATGCTTCAGGGCCACGTTTGAAAGGCCCGTAAGGTATTTCCCCACAAGCAGGGCGTACACATCTTCCTTGAACAAGAGGGGGAACCGGGTAAAAAACGCCTTGCCTTCCGTCAGTATCTGGGAATACCTGCCCAGTTTATACAGTATCCGCAGCAGGTCCAGGTTTACACGGATATCCTGGGGATATTTATCAAGGTAGTCACGGATGGCCGCATACGCTTCCGTGTACTGGTTCTTCTTCTTGTAAATGGTTATCTTGAGCTTGAGAAATTCCCTGTGATACCGGGAATCAATAACTCGGGGGAGGTACTCATCGATGATGGAAAGGGCTCCCGCGTAATTAGAATCGGCTTTGTACGCATAGGCGAGATAGTAGGACGCTTCCACGATCCTGGGTGAAGCGGGGAAATCCCGTATGAACGCGGAATAATAGCGGACGGCATTGGGAATGTCCTTTTTCATCAGGCATATGTCCGCCAGCCGCAGGGTCAGGATTCCGTCCTGGTCCTTCTCCTTCTCCAGATATTTCAAAAGGTAGGAGGAGGCTCTCTCCAGGTCATTGTTCTTTACGGAAATTTCAGCCAGGTAAAGGGGCGCCAGGGGGGATATTTCCTGTTCCGGCCAGAGCGACCATACCTTTAACAGGAAATGTTCCGCCACGTCAAAACGGTCACGCTTGTAATTTTCTATCCCGACCTGGACCCAGAAATCATTGAGGAACCGGGTGTTCCCGGAAAACTTGACCTCGATCATCTGGAGCAGTTCCTCCATCCGGGTTATGTCATCCTTGAGCTGGGCGTCGAGGAACAGTTTGCGGAAGGCGATCGTGGAAACGGAAGGATCCTTGTCCAGGAGCCCGGAAAAAAGGGAGACCGCTTCGTCCCTGGACCCCGTCTCGTACAGGGCTTCCGCCTTATATAGGGCCAGCCGGTCTTTTTTATCTTCATCCAGCGCTTCCCCGTCAATTGAGGAAAGTAATGTGAGAACTTCGGGGTAAAGTTTGAGCTTTATATAAACATAAGCAAGGAGTACCTGGCCGTTTTTAAACAGGTCCGATTCCCTGTAATCATTGGTTAACCGGAGCAGCGAGGATCTTGCCCCTTCGTAATCCTTGAGGTAGATTTCGGAGAGCCCCTTGTAAAAGAGGGCGGTGGAGGTAAACCCGGTGCTGTCCTGCATGTCAATGAAGGCATTCAGGCTTTCCGCGCTTTTACTGTATTCCTTCAGCCGGAACAGGCACAATCCCGTCCAGTAATTCACGTAATGAATGTACCTTGTCGTCCTGTAGCGGTCTTTTACCCTCTCGAACGATTTTAACGCTTCGGGATATTTTTTCAGGTAATAAAAACAGACCGACCGACGGAACTGGACGTCGGGAACGAGGTGGGATAAAGGGTATTCCTTCAGGAACAGGTCATACGCTTCGAGGGCAAGGAAATAATTCCTGGAAAGGTACCTTCCTTCCGCCTCGGAAAAAAGGTCCCTTTCACCGGCGTATACATAACTGCACAAAAGACAAAAAAAGATACACCCAATAAGGACGGTTGTTCGTTTCATGCCTACAAACATACCTTAATTCACGTTTTTTTTCAATGCCGCATACAGGACCGGAACGGTGACAGGGACCTGGTTTTTATGTTATATCAGATTTTTTTTTATACGCTACAGGATTATTTCGGCTGCTTCCCGCAGATCAGTGCATATCACAGTACCTTTTCTAATTTCATTTTTGTGATTTTCACCATGACCAGTCAGGATGAATATTCCCGTGCATCCGGTATTATGCGCGAGTTCGATATCCGAGGGGTGGTCGCCTATGACATACGAGGATTCTATATCGACGGGGTACTTTCCGGCTGCCATTTGCACGAAGAAAGGTTTGGGCTTCCTGCAGGCGCAGTTATCTTCTTTGACATGAGGGCAATAATAAAACTCCCGTATCCAAATACCCTGGTCTACCAGAAAGGATTGCATCTTTTTATGAAGTATTTTCACCTTCGCTTCGGAAATAAGTCCTTTGGCAATGCCTGCCTGGTTGGAGACGATGAAAAGCAGAAAGTGGCTCTGCAGTGACCTCAGGGTGTCTATTGTGTACGGATAGAATTCAACCTGCCCGTAATCATCAATGTACCCTTTATCTTCAATTATTGTGCCGTCCCTGTCAAGGAAGATCGCCGGCTTTTTAGTTTTCATAAACAGGATTAGTGGTAATTTATATTTCGAGAATTGTCAATCACAGGCGTAATGGGGAATGAGTTTTTTTAAAAGCCTACAACGGCCAGAGCTTGAAACCTGTTTGGGTCAGAAGATGGGCCGCGGTTTCAATGAGTTCTTTTTTTGCGATAAGAAAAACCGTGTCGCCTGTTTTGATCGCGTGTTCGCCCCTGGTCACTAGAAATTCGTCCGAACTTTCACGGTAGATACCCATGAACACGCATTCGTTGGGAAACTTCTTGTGCTGGGTGATTTCCTTGATTTTCATCCCGATGCTTCTTGCCCGGGGAGGTATTTTAATGGCGAATATCTCCACCTTTCCCTTCCCCAAGGTTATAATACTCTGCACCTTGGGCTGCTCTATTTCGGTGAGGATCTGGTTGATGAGGAGGTCCGCAACCCGCACCACAGCCGTGACACCGGCCAGACGGTAGGATTCCTCATAATGGGGATTGTGAAGCCGCGCTATGATACGGGGAATGCCGAGGCTTTTACCCAGCAGGGCGCAGGAAATGTTATCGGAATCGAGCCTGAGCAGGCAGAGAAGGGTATCGGCATTTTTCAAGCCCGCCTTTTCAAGGACGGAAAGGTCAGTGGCGTTTCCTACGATGGTAAGGGCGCCCGTTTCCGCATGAGCTTTCTGACAGGCATCAACCTCCTTGTCGATCACGACAACATTGTGCTTGTTGTCCGTGAGCATTTTCGCTATTTCCTGGCCGATTGTACCGGCACCCGCCACAATTATGTACATGTGATTTCCCTCCTTGTATTAAAACCACGCCTTCCTGCGCACGAGGAGCAGGACAGGCAGAATTTCGAGTCTTCCCGCCGCCATCCCGAAGATGTAAAGAACCTTGATCACAGCGGGAAGCTCGCGCATGCCGGCATCCGGGATATAGCAGGGACCGATGTTACCCAGCGCGCTTGCCATTCCGGAAAAGGATTCAATGGCAGTATAAGATGTAAAAAATGCGGTGAAAAGCCCTCCGATGACAAGCAGGACAAGCCAGGCTGCAACAATACCGTATACCCTGGAAAGCTCCACCGGATCAATCCGTTTTCCGTCCAGGAGAAGGGGGACGTAGCTTTCCTTTGGTTTCCAGAGCCGGCCGACCTCCCGCTTTACAAGTTTCAGCAGGATGCCCACCCTGAGCACCTTGATGCCTCCTCCCGTTGAACCGACGCAACCACCTATCACCATCATCACGAGAAAAAGAAGCCGTGCCGCACCGCCGAAAAACGGGCCCGCGATATTTTGTGTGGCGAATCCCGTGGTGGTAAGAATTGAGGTTGTCTGGAAAAAAGAGGTGCGGAAGATTGACTCGAGCCGGCTCAGAATATCCGGGAAACCTTCGGTATGTGATGTAAAAAGGGAGGGATGGCGCAGCAGGTGTTCGGCCATGATCAACAGGGTAAACCCAAAAAGGAAACCAAGATAAAGACGCATTTCCGTTGTATCGAAAAGGGCCCTCGCGTCCCCGCGAAATAGCCGGTAATGAATGAGAAAATTCGCGCCTCCCAGAAACATGCCGAGGATGAGAATGTATTCGAAAAGCGGGGCAAAGGCGTATCCCTCCTGCGCATACCAGGAAATACTGGCGTCATGGGGAACGAATCCGCCCGTAGAAAGCGCGGTGAAGCTGTTGCAGACACTGTCGAAAAGGGGCATGCCGAAAAGGGTAAGCAGCAGGATAATAAAAACGGTAAAACCCGTATAGATAATCCAGAGAATTCGTATTGTACCGACAAGCCCTGGAACGGGCCTTACCGATTCTATCTTGTGACTTTCCGCGCCAAAAAGACGGTGCCCGCCGCCTTTTATCGAAATGATTGCCAGAAAAAGGGTCAGGATGCCCAGTCCCCCGATCCATTGAAGCAGGCTCCGCCAGAAAAGTATCGACCGGGGCAGGAAGTCCAACCCGGAAAAAACGGTGATGCCCGTCGTGGTAAGGCCGCTCATCGTTTCAAAAAAGCTGTCAAGATAGGAGGCGCCGAAAGAAAACAGAAAAGGGAGCCCGCCTATTGCCGAGAAAGCGAGCCACGCCGTGCCGCATATGAGTACCGCCTCCTTTTCATTCAGCTGAATTTTAGGCCGGATCAATGACAAAAGAAATCCTGACCCAAAGGCGATTCCGGATGGGATGAGAAATGCAAGGAAAACCGGGGTTGCCAGTTCGCCGTAGATGAGCGCTATGAAAAGGGGAATGAGAAGAAGTCCGCCCAGAACGATAAGAAGGGAACCGAGCGTACCAAACACGACTCTGATCGTATGAAACCTGTTGCGCATCGATACTTACATCATAGTTGAACGCACCCCATGCGCGCAAGGGATGGGAAAAGAAAACTTGATTACCGGCGGGAATCAGCTTGAACTACAGCAGGCGATCGATGCCGGTTATTACCGTATCGAGCGTTTTTATCCGCGCGTATTTCTTGGAATTGGATTCAACGATTGTCCACGGGGCGTAACTTGTGCTTGTCCTGTAGAGCATTTCATCAACGGCCTGTTTGTAAAGATCCCATTTTTCCCTGTTCCGCCAGTCCTCGTCGGTAAGTTTCCATTTCTTGTACGGAACGGTCTCCCGTTCCCTGAACCTTCTCATCTGCTCGTCCTTGTCTATCTGGAGCCAGAATTTTACCAGGACGGTCCCGAAGTTGACTATGTGCCGTTCCATTTCATTAATTTCCTTGTAAGCCCTTTTCCATTCATCCTCAGTGCAGAAACCTTCCACCCTTTCCACGAGAACCCTGCCGTACCAGGTGCGGTCGAATATGGCGATATGCCCAGCTTTGGGTATTTTATTCCAGAATCTCCATAAATAATGATGCGCCTTTTCCGTGTCATTGGGGGCGGATACCGGAATCACCTCGTATCCCCTGGGGTCCATTTTCCGGGTAAGCCGCCTTATGTTTCCGCCCTTGCCGGCCGCATCCCAGCCTTCAAAGAGTATTATCACCGGAATCCGCCTTGAGTAAATGACATATTCCAGTTCGCGTATCCTGTTCTGGCATGCCTTGAGCTGCCTTTTATACTCTTCGTCGTCGATGGCCTGCGCCGGGTTTATTTTGTCCAATACCGAGGTTCCCGTCCGGTCATCATGCGTGTCCTTACACGGCCGTTTTTTATCCGCTTTGCCGCCTTCTTCCCGGCGTCTCAGGATTGCCGCATCAAGGGTTCCGATCAGGGTCTTGAAAATTTTTATGGTGGCGAATTTTTTATCCGTTGATTCCACGATCGTCCAGGGGGCGTTTTCGGTGTCCGTATGTTCAATCATCCTTTGAAACGTCGTCAGCAAAGTTTCATACATTTTATGGTGTTTCCAGTCCTTTTTCGTCACCCTCCAGGAAGTGGCCTTGTCCTTTTCCAGTTTTTTCATTCTGTTTTTCTGTTCGTTTTTTGATATATGGAGGAAGAATTTTATAAGCAGGTAACCGTCATTGGTCAATTGGGATTCAAATGCCTTTATGTCATTGTAGGTTTCCGAAAGTTCCCTGCCGGACAGTTCCCGGTTTTTCCCTCCAACATATAATGTCCTGTACCAGCTTGTGTCGAATAGGGAGATCCGTCCCCTCTCGGGGATTTTGGTCCAGAATCTCCACAAAAAGGGCCTGTACCTTTCCCCGGCATTCGGCCGGACAATCGTGAAGACCTTGAATCCCCTGGGATCCATTGGCAGAATGAGGTTGTTGATCAGCGTTCCCTTTCCCGCCGCATCCCATCCCTCAAAAACAATAATCACCGGTATTTCCAAATCTTTTGCCGCCCTTTGAAGCGCCCCCAGCCGGATTTCCAGATCATTCATTTCTTTATTATAATCTTCCTTTGATATCTTCCTGCCTAGATCTATTTTATCGAGCATTTCTATTCCTTTTTTTTCAATTTCCTTCATAATCAATTTCACTGTTCCGATTCCAATCTTCTGAGGAAAATAATATAACCATAAAAAAAGGTTATTAAAAGTTCAGGTTCTCTGCAAGTCTTTTAAGGGGAGAGTTTTTTGCGCTGTACCTTTTCAGGCCATTTGTCGGGCTGCACAGGAAGCCCGGCTCTACTTCGCTCCGCTCAGATGCCGCC
>JAFGKU010000135.1 GCA_016928415.1 Spirochaetales bacterium | reverse complement strand
GCCGATTATGGGCGCTGTGACCGCCGGCTGGTGGAAAAGCCACGCCACGGCGACAACGGCCGGTTTTTCACCTATCCTGGCGCAGAGCTCCTCGTATTTTGCCACCTGCGCCAGCTTGGCATCGTTCATTCCCGCCGTTACCCATTCACCCGTTCTTCTTCCCGATTTAACCTTTTTCAAAGCACCGGCCAATACCCCGCCGGCAACAGGGCTGTAGGGAATGAGACCAAGCCCGTAATGCTGGCATGCCGGGATGACTTCAAGTTCAACCATCCTGTTGTCCAGGTTATACACGCTCTGCTCGCTGACAAGTCTTGTCAGGCCTCGTTTTTGGGCTTCCTGGCAGGCCGTGGCGATATCCCAGCCAGCAAAATTGCTTGACCCAAGATAAATGATTTTTCCCTGTTTCTGAAGGTTGTCGAAGGCGTGGAGAATTTCGTCCCAGGGACAGTCCCTGTCAATATGATGAATCTGGTAAAGGTCGATGACATCCGTCTTGAGCCGCTTCAGGCTGCCCTCGCAATGGCGCCTGATTTTCATGGCCGATAAATTGGTTCCGTCATGGTTTGGTTCAGGCCTTTCCGATTTCCTGTTCGCCGGATTGTAAACCTTTGTGGCCAAAACCACGGACTCGCGCCGTCCACCCCCCTGTGAAAACCATTTACCGAGTATTTCTTCCGTATATCCATGGTCCGTATCCCAGCCATAGACATCCGCCGTGTCGAAAAAATTGATTCCCGATTCCAATGCCTTGTCCATGATTTTAAAGCTGTCTTCCTCGCTTGTGTGCCAGCCGAAATTCATCGTACCAAGGCAGATATTGCTGACCAATACACCGTGCTTACCGAGTCTTTTGTATTCAATACCCATTTTTCTTTCCTTTCCGTTCTATTTTTAAAATCACTTTTAAAAAAACAAAAATAATGGAAAATGACAATAGGGTAGCTTTAAAAAATTGCCCAGACTTGCCATTTTGGTCCAGCTATAGTACATTTTGTTAAAATGCTTGTTTAATACATTTTAAGCGTTATTGAAAAGGGGCAAAAAACATGGATGATGCTGCCATTTTAAAAAGGGCTGAAGAATACATACAATACGAAAAAGATAAAGGATTCCGTTCGGAAGTGGAAACCCTGTTGAAACAGGGATGCACGCCGGAATTACGGGACCGTTTTTACACGGACCTGGAATTCGGGACCGGGGGATTGCGGGGAATCATTGGGGGCGGATACAACAGGATGAATTCCTTTATAGTACAGCGGGCAACGCAGGGACTGGCTAATTACATAGCGAAAACCACGGCAGTCGGCTCCCATTCCGTGGTCATTGCCTACGATTCCCGCAGGTATTCCGATGTTTTTGCCATGGATGTCGCGAGGGTCCTGGCTGGAAACGGCATCAAGGCATACCTTTTCAGTGAGCTGCGCCCGACTCCGGAATTGTCCTTTGCCGTACGGTTTCTGAAGGCCACTGCCGGAATCGTGGTAACGGCGAGCCATAACCCCAAGGAGTATAACGGCTACAAGGTGTACTGGTCGGACGGGGCACAGGTTCTTCCCCCCCATGACAAGGGTATTATCCGTGAGGTCAAGGCTGTCACGGGGGATATCAGGATCATGGAACGAGAGGAAGGCCTTTCCTCGGGACGCATTAAAATGATATTGGAAGAGATCGATACGGCTTTCCTTGACATGGTGGAAAAGACGTCGCTGAGACCGGACCTGGTGCGCAAATCCGGAAACAGGCTGAAAGTCGTCTATACGCCATTATGCGGCGCCGGGGCCTGGCCGGTGGAAGCAGCCCTCGCGCGCCTGGGCATAGACGTTACCTGGGTGCCGGAGGAGAAAAACCCTGACCCGGTTTTCGCCGGACTGAAATATCCCAATCCGGAAGAAGCTTCGGCCATGGCAAGGGCCCTTGAACTGGCCGCATCAGAGTCGGCCGACCTGGTATTCGGAACCGACCCGGATGCGGACAGGATAGGCATTGCCGTTCCTGACAGGGAAGGGTACAGGCTTGTCACGGGCAACCAGCTGGGTGTGCTGCTGATGGATTACATCCTTTCATCCAGAAAAGAGCTGAACCGGCTGCCTGGAAAGTCCGTTGTCATTAAAACCATCGTCACGACGGAAATGCAGCGGCTTGTGGCCGGGGACTACGGCGTCCAATGCCTGGATGTGCTGACCGGCTTCAAGTACATAGGCGAAAAAATCAGGCAGTTCGAAGGGGAAAAAGACGGTCCCGCATTCATCATGGGAGACGAGGAGAGCTACGGTTTTCTCCTGGAAACGGATGTACGGGACAAGGACGCCGTTTCGGCGGCAGCCATGTGCTGCGAGATGGCCCTGTATTACCTGGCAAATGGAAAGACCCTGCTGGACCGGCTTTACGAACTCTATTCCCGGCACGGATTTTTCAAGGAAAGACTCATCACTAGGCTGTTTCCCGGTGAGACGGGCCATAAACAGATGAGCGGACTGTTGGAGACGCTGAGAAACAACCCGCCTGCTGAATTTGCCGGACAAAAAACCGTGATGATCAGGGACTACTCGGACGGCACGGTTTTGAATATGCAGTCAGGCTCCAGGAACAGGGAAATAGATCTCCCGTCTTCGAACGTGCTGCAGTTCGTTTTATCCGACCATACCGTAATCTCGGTTCGGCCGTCGGGTACCGAGCCGAAGATCAAGTTTTACCTTTCCGCAAGATCGGATAAAGGTCTTGAATTAAAACAGGCGGAAGCCGTGGTTGACGCCAAACTTTCGGCCATTGGCGGGGAGATCGAGGCATTGATCGGATCCGTAAACAATTGACAGGTGCCGGGCCGTATCAGCAGGGGGCTTTTTCCAGTTCAAAGCCGCTTTCTTCAAGATATATTATCGTATACTCCGGAAGGATGCGCCGGTTTTTCGCCGGATTCAGGAATATTTCATTATTCCCGTCGATATACCCAATCAGGATTATGCCGTAGTATTTGTAACAATTAATGAGAAGATCGCCGAACTCGGTTTCCGTAGGTTTTTCCATGAAACAGGAGGCCTTGTTCAGGATGACATCCGTACCGCCCCGCTGAACGAGGTCATAGAAAATTTTGAGTATATCGACGTTCATGATGGCCATATTCAGAAGCTTGGCAATCAAAAGCGTGCCGATGATATAGGCAATCGACGAATAGCTGAAATCATCGATCACGTCTTCGCTTTCCGGGTCCAGGATTTCAAAGACGAGGTTGAATTTACTTTCCGGAAAATGCTTATTCGTTACATGGAGAATTTTCAGCAGTTTAAACATCGTCCCGGAGTCTATGCAGACCATTTCCTGTGACTCCTGCCCGATTTCATCCGCTAAAACCAGCACCGTATCATATTCTTTGAGCTTCATTTTTTCCCTGATTTCCGCTTCATTTTTCAGGTAACTCTGCTTATACCTGATCCGGGATGAAGGAGGAAATCCTTTTACCTCTTCATACCATTGCTTGAAGTCTTTTGCCGATACAATACCGAATACATCCATCGTATAATTCATTTTTTCAAATTCATCGACTATATCCGGGAAACGGGTGTTTATGCCCACGATGGCAATATTCTGGTTTTTTCTTAACATCTGTGTGGGTATTTTGCTGACCGGGTTCAGCGTACCGGCAGGTTGCGGCTTGAGATGGAACGAGACGGATCTTGAATCTTCAGAGAGCACTATCAAGGTGTCTCCCCGTTCAATCCTCGTACCGGGTTCGGGCGTCAGGAGAAGCTTGTCACCGTGTTTTATGCCCACGGGAATTCCCTGGTCGGAGGAAGAGAGCACCTCTTCGAAAGTTTTACCATGCAGGCCCCGGTTCCTGTAAAAATGGATTTCATTTCCCTCGTAGGAAAATAGTTCCATGTAGACAAAATAGTACATTGGAGAAATGCAGAGCAGCGCGATAAATTTGGCCAGGTAGAATTTATGGTCCAGTATTGCCGTTCTTCTGTCCTTGAACCGCCGGATGTATTCACCGTTGTGCACGTCCAGTAAATTCAGCACGGCGGGCATCATTCTTTTTTTCGCCGCTTTCTGAATGGCCTTCAGGGACATGTATGCCTTGATGACGTACGCATCATGCACGTACGGTAAATTGACGCTGGGAATGTCCTCGTCGCCGAAGATAACGGCGCCTGCGGCCAATTCGGCGGATATGTGCCTTAAATCCGAAAGTTTATACGGATTCCCGACACTCAGGATTACATCCACGCGTTTTTTTCCGTTGGTTTCCTGGAGTTCAAGATGTTTCTGCTCCGTCAGAACCACCACGCGTAAAAAAAGTTTTTCCGTTCTGGCGTATACTTCCATTTCCTTGATGATGTACGGAATGAGATTGTTATAGCCGAGAACTATTATATGGTTCCTTTCAATTATTTTTCCGTACCCTTCCTTGATTTCCTCCATCATTTTCTGGATCTTGGAAACGATGATGGCTATCAGCAATCCATTGAAAATGATAATGCCGAGTATTGTCAGTACAAGGGAAATGGTTTTTATCGTCAGGTTTGCTTTCGGTATCGTATACAGTCCGTCAGGCCCCAGAAGGGAGAGGATGGAGAACCAGAATGTATCGCCCTGGTCAAAATTGACCTGGAGCAGGACAAAGATAGTCCCGAAGCTCAATATGAGGAAAAGGATGCTGATGAAGAGGATAAATACCTGCTGGAGAAAGGATTTTTGAATGCTTTTCCTCAGGAAATAGGCTATCTTTTCAAACAGGGAAGTTTTGAACAGGCTGCCCAGCCTGAGAATCCTCGGCAGCCTTAACATCCTCAGGTAAGAGAGGTTCAGGTTCAGGAATCCCCTGAAAATAAGCTCCCAGGGAATAACGGCAATCCAGTCGAGGATGAATTCACGGAAATACTGTTTTTTAGACTTGTAACCGAAAAAGCGGAAGGTAAGTTCCACCACGAAAAACAGGCTGAAACCGTAATTGACGGTTTCAAGTATGGTCCAGTTCAGGGCAATCGACAGAACGGCAAAAATAATGGAAACGGTTATTAAAAGGATTATAATGATTTCAACCCGGGTATCCTTGAAAAAATTATTGATTGACGGTGATTGGAACATGAGTCATCTCCAAGTTAGCGTTATGTTTCAGGAAGCCGGATCCGGGGCCGTAACCCGTTCAAGTTTTGTCTGGATTTCATCCTTCAATGCCATCTTGATGTAATTATGCAGCTTGTTTTTCAGGCTTTCAGGCAGGTGCGCCACGTAATGTGTTTCATGGTTTTCCGAGATGGCGCTCAGGATCTGGATTATGGCTACATACGGATCGCTTTTATCGAAACCCAGCAGCTTTCCCGCAACCTGGAGCCTTATACCCTTCAGGACGAGCATGATATTGTCGAACACCGCCCCTTCATGGAACACCATCCTGTTCTTGTCTTCTATCCTGCATGTAAAAGAAGATATGGAAACTTCGATAACCGCGGCCTTGATGATGGTGTTCTGGCCGAAATTGAAAAGGGCATCGCAGTCCCTTGATGCCTTGACGCGGATGTTCCCCCGTTTGCCTTTTGCTTCGAAAAAGAGAAGGATTTTTTTAAGGACGAGTAATGTATTTTCCTGGATGTCGGCAAACTGGATGACGGCCACGTTCTGTTCCAGGAAGAGACGCCTGGCATTCATGTCAATCTTGTTGTAGACAAACGCGCCGATCTGTATCTTGAACTGCCTGTATTGCTGTATTGATTGTATGAATTTCAGGCTTTTGGGAATTTCATTGGGATGCGTGACGCAGAGAAAAATGACGTAACGCGGTTTTTCCTCGAAGATCTTGGGCAGTTTCCACATATCGTTGTGTGAAACGGCGTAACACTCGAATGACATTTTTATGAGGGTGTCCATGACCACGGAAATGGCCTGGAGCGGATCGACAAAGAAGATCTTTACGGCATCCGCTTCCGCTTCTCCCTCAGGGAGCGTGTCTTCATGAACCGCTATGTTTTTTGCGCCGGCCTTCTTTATCTCTTTCAACGCAGCCTGTGCGTTTACAATCAGGTTCTTGGAATCCGTTATCCGCGGATTAAATGCCGTTATCCCCATTTTAAGCGGGATGCTCAGGATACTGCCTTTTTTTATCTTGAAGGGAGCCGAATCGACCGCCTTTTGAATATTCTCCGCAATTTGTTTTGACTGTTCAATGCTTTTACCCGGAAACAGCATGATGAACTGTGTTCCGTAGAACCTTCCGGTCATCGAGGTTTGCCCCGCCGTACTTGTCAGGGTTTGTGCCGCCCATCTCAACACGTTGTCTCCCGTATTATGGCCGTAGACGTCATTGACATGGCTGATCGTATGCACATCCGCAAGGAGTATGGATAACGGGGTCCCTTCCCTCCGGGCGGTCTGGATGGCCTTGTCCAGCTGCCAGAGAATGTACCTGTGATTGAACAGACCGGTTAAATCGTCCGTGACGGAAAGCAGCTCCGTATTGGAGTATTGAAGGTAATTGTGCAGGGCGTTGGCAAGGTATTCAATCGCGTTTTTAATTTTTGTCAGGAGCCTGGAATCGATAACGGGATAAAATATATTGTTCAGGTTGAGGACGCCCACCACCTTGTTTTCCGTGATAAGGGGGACAATGAGCACCCTTTCATTCTTGTATTTTTCCTGTTTCCGTTTCTTGTACTGTGTCTTTGAAAAATTTTCGATGGATATGGTTTCCCTTTTTTGTATGGCGTCCCACATGATTCCATTGTTTTGAATGTCTATGGTGGTGTGCTCGGTCCCCACCCATTCCGGGTGGTTGTGCCCCAGCAGCTGGAGCTGCTCCTTGGCCCCGTCCAGGAGAAAGAGGGAAAAAAGTTCCGAGAGAAACAGCGGCTGGATGTAGTTTTTCAATGTATTGAAAATGGAGTTGAAATCCAGTTTCGTATTGATCTTCTTGCTGAATTCGATCAGCTTATTCAGGTAATCCAGGTTGTTTTTCAGGAAATGGTTCAACTCATTGGTTTTGATTTTCTGCTTGTGGCGTTCAATCGAAAATTGTATTGTATTGGCAAGGGATTTGAGATTAATATCCCCCTTCATCAGGTAATCCTGAGCCCCCATGCGGATGGCTTCGGAACCCAGCTTTTCATCATTGTAATTGGTCAGGGCGACGACCGGGATCCTGTAATAATCATGGATGAGTTTCTGGAACGAGGACAACCCCGATGAATCGGGTACATTCAGGTCCATGAGGATTATCCCGATATTTTCCTTTTTAAGAATCGAAATGCCGTCCTTTAATGAAAAGGCGATTGAAAGTCCGGCATTTTTATAGTTGCTTTCCTTCAGAATGTTTTTGATGTGTTCGATATCATCATAATTGTCTTCAATAAGCAATATCGAAAGACCCTTCACCATTTTTACCATGACCCTGTAATTGTAAGATAAATTTTAAAAAAAAGTAAGGGGAAACGTGGAAATCCTATTCATCATCCAGTTCGGGAAAGAGCTCCATTTCCGGCTTTTCGTCTTCCCTGGCGGGATTGTTTTTCAATATTTCAATTTTCCGCTCAATGCGTGTAAGGTCTTTTTCCAGTTTTTTGGCGAGCCTGATTCCTTCCTCAAATACCTTGACCGCTTCCTCGAGGGGGATGTCTCCATCCTGAATTTGTTCCGATAATTCTTCCAGGCGTGTTAGGTTCTCTTCAAAATTGGCCATTTTATTCCTTCTCCTTTATTAATGCCTTTAATTTTCCTTCATGCAGGGTTATCCGGACCAGGTCCTCCAGTTTCACCCTGGCCGATGATTTGATGATTTTACCTGTTTTTTCATTCGTGACCACGGCATAGCCCCTTTTAAGGATACCGAGTGGTGAATTTGCTTCCATTTGATGCGTAAGAATTTCAAGCCTGTGCCTGAAGTCGCGAAGCCTGTCCGACAGGCTTTGTATCAGGCTCTCCCTGGCATCATCGAACCTCAGGAGTATCGGCTGGATGAAGATCTGGAAGCTCTTTTCCAGGTTCTCCAGCTTGAACTGGTTCATGATAAGCCGGACCCGTTCCAATTTCCCGTTCATATGGGTTGTAAGAATATTTTCTTCTTCCCGTACCCGCCTGAGCAGTTCGTCCCTGGAAACGGCGACCAGTTCGGCCGCGGCCGAAGGTGTGGGCGCCCGGACATCCGAGGCAAGATCGGAAAGTGCATAGTCGATTTCATGACCGACTGCGGATATCACGGGGATATCCGATGCCGCTATGGCACGCACCACTTCTTCATCGGAGAAGGGAAGAAGGTCCTCGAGCGATCCACCGCCCCTGCCCACGATGATCACCTCTGCAAGCCTGTGAAGGTTGGCGACCCTTATCTGCCGGGCAATAACTGGTGCCGCTTCATCCCCCTGGACCGGTGCCGGGAGCACGATGAGGTTTATGCCCGCGTTTCTCCGCCGCAGAATTCTTAATATGTCCTTCAGTGCCGCGCCGGTGGGCGAGGTGACCACGGCAACCCTTGAAGGGAGGAACGGCAGCTTTTTTTTTCTTTCCTCGTCGAAAAGCCCTTCCCGGGCCAGTTTTTTCTTGAGTTCTTCCAGCATGGCGAGTATTTCGCCCTGCCCCGACTGGACCATTTCTTCAACGATAAGCTGGTACGTACCCCGCTTGGGATACACGGAGAGATTCCCCGTGGCCTTGACGAGCATGCCATCCTTCGGGGTGAAGGACAGGGAATAACTCCTGTTCTTGAAAACCACGGTGCTTAAAACGGCATCCGCATCCTTTAAGCTGAAATAAAAATGCCCCGTACTGGACGGCCTGAAATTGGATATTTCGCCTTCGACGGTAATGTCCTGGAACTGTCCCTCGATAACGAGCCGCACCTGGCCCGTTATTTCGGAGACCTGGTAGCATTTTTTTTTCCCGGTCAAAGGTTTATAGAAATCATCCATTCCTATGCCCGGCTATTTCAGGTCCATGGGATACATGACAAGTCCCGATACCGGCTTGGGGAAAAAGAATGTTGATTTTCTGGGCATTTTTTCGCTGTTATCCGATATGGTGAGCACGCTCTTCAACGGCGTGTTGTTCAGGATAATGCAGGCCTGCATACCGCCTTCCTTCACCTTCTCAATGGCATTGTCCGTTTCCTGTGTATACGCGGTGTGCGAATTCAGGGACAGCTGTTCTTCCGTGATACCAAGAATTTCCTTGAAAATGAGGTTGTTGACTATATTCACATCGAGCATTTTCCATTCCAGGGAAGCCTCGGTATTCATCAGTTTCAGGTAGGCATCCGCATCGCTGAGAGACAGCACGAAGTACCTGTCCTTCCCGTTGATATAGAGTCCGAACCTGTGCTTGTAATGTTCGAGTTCTTCGATGGTATTCAGCCAGTTCCGGCGTGCTTTCGCCTCATTGCCGCCGGTAAAAGTGAATTCCGCGATATCAAAATAGTTTTTTAAATTTTCAAGTGTTGCGTCCCAGTCGGTATTTTGAAGATCGTGCACCATTCTGTGCGTGGGCAGGACGGTGAGACCTTCATGCGCGGAATTGACAAGGTACATCATGATGTATTCCCATGGAGCGTCCGGTCCCGCATCGGGATTCGTCTTCCTCATTTCCTCCCTGATATTGAGCATTGTCTGGTACCTGTGGTGGCCGTCGGCTATGTAGATTTTTTCTTCGGACATGGCCTTTTCAATCAGATTGCATTTTTCGGCGTCGGTCAGTCTCCAGAGCCTGTGCCGCACCCCGTACGGTTCCTCGTAATAATTTATGATGGGAACGTCGTTTTCACATTCTAACAGGATTGTATCAATGATATTCCTTTCATCCTGGTAAAGGCCCCATATATATTCAAACTGGGTATTGGTTGCCCTGGTAAGCTGTATCCTGTCCTCCACCGGTTTTTTCAGCACCTTTTCATGCGGCAGGACCCTTTTTTCCTCGTATTCGCGCAGCCTGACCCTGCCGATAAAGCCTTTTACCTTCAGCTTTCCCGCGCGGGGAAGGGAATATTCCTGTTCGTAGACATAAAAGGACTCGCGGCTTGTCAGGTGAAGCACATCGGATTCCCGCCATTCCTTTAACAGCCCAAGGGCGCGGGTGTACCGGTTGTTTTCCTCCGTGTCCTTTTCTTCCTTTTTATTGAGAATGAGACGGACTATGTTGTTTTCATGCTGGCGGTAATATTTATCCTGCATTTCGCCGGAAATGACATCGTACGGCTGGGACAGGCAATCTCCGATATTTTTAATTTTTTCGTGATTATAGTGGTATGCCCTGAATGGTTTCACATCGTTTACATTTTCACTCATTGTGTTTCCTCAAGAATTCTTCATATTTAATGATGACAGGGCATTTTAGACTTTTAGGCGTTGATGGTCAAGCGTTTAAACTGCGGCAGACCAGGGAGGGGTAAATGGGGGACTGCTGAAACACTTAAAACGTGAAAGAGATGTGAATCCCGGTTGTGAAGAGAAGAAGCTGGGAGTTCGAGAAAAAAACATCCATGAAACCGGCTGTTAAAGCTATGGAAAACTCCCGGGATGAATAACCTACTCCTATATTTGCCTGGGCGTACGGCATGATTACCGATACATCGGGAATAACCTGGTAAAACCGGACAAGGTTCATTGTGATACCGCCATCGATTTGCGAATAAAAAGACAAATTATTGTTACCATTGAGTATATACTGGACGCATGCCCCTACGGGGAAACTGATGAGCTGATAATTGGACAAAGGTTGGGAGGTTGTCCTTGTCAATATGGCCCCGGCCAGTATCCCCAATCCCAATTGTCCGATACCGACAGGAAACTGGTACGTTGCCGAGACCGTTGTTTGTGCGCCAATGGTCAATCGCGGCAGAGTCGTGACAGGCAGGGCAGCCGTGGTATTAATCCCGATATAGATATCTATGGGCTGGTGTGTAGGAGGAGGGTCCACGCGGGTCAATACAATGTTGTCAAGAACGATTTCAGCAGGAGCATTACTGCCCAGATTAAAACTGACTCTTCCTTTATATTCTGTGGGGTCTGACATGAAGTATGTGAATGAATAATGCTTCATTTCCGTGGTCAAGTACGCATTCTTGGTGCCGTAAGCAGTAAAGGGATCCCTGTCCATTCCGATAGAGACGCTGATGAGCCTGTTGACGGAAGAGCGCGCGTCAAAGGATAAGGTATACCGGTTGCCTTCTTCAAAACGCAGCCACGATTGTATAAGCTGGACATGCCAATCCTGGACACCTCCGTCCGTTACGTCACAATACATTTCCCCATCTTTGGCATAAAGTCTGGCTTTTGCAGCCGGATCGATGTACGGAACCCAAAGCATACTGCCGTTTTCAAACGTTCCGTTTTTTAACATATTTTCCGGCGCAGGGACTGCGGTGTCATCTGCGGTCGGTTCCGGCCCGGGTTGTTCCTGTTCATCGGAGAACAGGGGAAGATAAATGAGCAGAAAACATAGGCAGGTGAGGATTACCCGATGCCTGGTAAGATTACGATGCGGCATCTGTTTTCTAAAATGAAATTCAGCCATGGCTGTTTTAAATTTAATGCTTTTTTGGGGAATTCACAAGTAAAAAAGTTTTTTCCGTGAATTCTTTGTAAACCGCTGATTATACGAATTGGCGTTGATCAAGATTCGCTATTGCGAATCTATGCCGTTCGCCGGGGTTCCTCTGTGGGGGAGAACTTTTTTTTATCCGCGTTCATTGCCTTGTAAAAATTTTTCAGAGGGGATATATCTATAAGGAGTGTATTCATGCAAATTACTGCGGGACAGGAGGAGCCGATGGAAATTGCCTTGATCATAATGGCCGGGCTGGCCGTTATTACTTTTTTTGCAAGTGGATTCGATTTTATGACCAAGAGAAGGAACAAGCTGGATAATGAGACAAAGGCGAAGGTTCTTGAGCTGGAGAAAAAGGTGGCTTTGCTGGAATCCCAGGTTGAGGAGAAGAACGCGAAGATAGAGCACCTGGAGGAGAATGTCTCGTTCGTGTCGAAACTGATCGAGAAGAAGTAGGAGCGTTCTTTCGCGGCATCCACGATTAATTAGAATTCTAAAACCCCTGAAGTAAACGTCCTCCCTTTTTATCATCAGGTATAAAAGAGGAAAAATTTCGCGGAATCAATTTTTTTTTGAAACCAAAACCAAAACTCCGGGTATATCTGGTCAAAAGTGGATGATGGATCGGATGAATCGATCATTCAGAAAAAAAAAGTTCAATAATCTTAGGAGGAAAAAGTATGAAAAAAGTGATCATCCTGTCATTGG
Source organism: Spirochaetales bacterium (assembly GCA_016928415.1). Lineage (GTDB taxonomy): Bacteria > Spirochaetota > Spirochaetia > SZUA-6 > JAFGRV01 > JAFGKU01. The sequence goes on along the minus strand of JAFGKU010000135.1, from coordinate 1,491 downwards.
TGCTCCTTCTCATTGGCTCGCTTTCGGCCTATGCCGGAAACGGGGATCCGGTGAAGGACCAGAAACAAGAACAGTCACAAGAGCAGGCAAAGAAGGGGAATTGCAATGTAGCGGCTGACCAGACAAAGGAACAAAGCCAGGACGGCAGTGGATCCGGACCGATACAGTCACAGAAAATGGTGAAGGACGGAGACTGTAAAACAGCTTGAAATACATGTAAAATTTATTTGCAGCCTTTTTACATGATCAGCGGGCGGACCTGTTCCGCCCGCGTATTAAGTTACCTATAAATTCTTTAACTTTTATGGCTTAATGTCTATTTCGCCCTGGCCCTGGGTATAACTGGAGTCAACATAGAAAAAACCGCCCCAGTTCATAAACGTATTGTCTAAATAAGAAAAGTTCCCCGAAGGTACCACAATCCTTTCCGGTTCCCATTCACAGGTTTTAGGATTCGTAATCCTTACTCCGTGTGCATCCCAATTTCTTGCATTTTCCTGGCCTGGTTTATGCGACCAGTACGGTGTATCGCGATCCTTTCTATACCAGTGATACCATACTTGACCCACAATTAAACCTACCAAAGCCTTTCCCGGCGGTATGGAACTTGGCATATTCAGGCCTGCATAGATCAATCCGTCATTTATTGCCGCCCGTTTAATGGCGGCAATGGTATTCCCGGTAAACATTTGACCTGAACCGACGCCGGGCTGCGCAAACCCGTCTGTTCTTTTATTACAGGCATAATTATAACAATTATTATTCTTCTTTACGTCCGGATCATTGTTCCAATATCCGGGGTCATACGCAGGAATCGGCGCGTTCTTTAAACTTATAAAGTCAATGCGCAGGCTGTCCTCTGAATGATTTTTATCGGTGTAAATCAACAATCTGGTCTTGTCTCCAATTTCAGAGGGAACTATATCCAGTTCGATGGTCTGCATGACGCTCCAGGGATTTATTCCAGGCGCTTTGGCCGGAATAGTAATCGGACCCGAATCCCAGACCGGGATTTTTCCATTTATATTCGTCTGAATTTTAACCGTCAATATCTGCTCTTCCTCGGATCCTGCCCTGAAATTAAGATAATAATGCTTTCCCGCCTGGAGTTTGTTGCCCAGGTATTGCCGCAATGCGCCGCGGAGAACCCCGAATTTCGCGCTATAGTATGCAGCGACGTGAAAGTCACCCTCGGCAAAAGACCAGCCGGTCACACCGCTTTCGAATCCGCCATTATTAATTAATTCCGGATCAGAACCCCTGGTTACACTATCGATTTGCTGGTCAAGTACCAGTTCCTGCCCGGTGTATTGTTGTGTGTCCAGGGAACAGGTCAATAATAAGAAAACTGAAAACATGCCACAAATAAAACCCACTACCCACTTTTTCATTATCACTCCTCCTTAAGAACGTGATCCGGGAATTTCCCGGAATTTTATTTTTTTACCGGCAACACCGGCAATGGTAATGAGACCTTTAATAAGAAATATT
>JAFGKU010000134.1 GCA_016928415.1 Spirochaetales bacterium | reverse complement strand
CGGTTCAGATAAAAACCTCCACTATAAATCATATTAAAATTAAATTTATATTCAAATTTATTGAAAAAAAATTTGCATTAAGGTATATTGGCACCGTCCTAAAAATCTTCAGGAATGGGATCATTCAGGAGCCCCAAACAGATATGAACAGGGAAAATATACGTAATTTTTGCATCATTGCCCATATAGATCACGGCAAATCCACGCTTGCAGACCGCTTTATACAGAAATCAAAAATCATTCCCGACAGGGAATTCCGGGACCAGATACTGGATAACATGGATATAGAAAGGGAACGGGGAATCACGATCAAATCACAGGCTGTTTCCATTCCCTTTACCTCCAAAAACGGCAGCGAATATTCCCTCAACCTTGTCGATACACCCGGTCATGTGGATTTCAGTTATGAGGTTTCCAGGGCCATATCGGCCTGCGAGGGCGCCTTGCTTTTGATAGATGCAACCCAGGGTGTTGAAGCCCAGACGCTTTCCAATTTTTTTATGGCGCTGGAGCATGATCTTGCCATTATTCCCGTTATTAATAAAATCGATCTTCCCAGTGCCGATCTGGATTACGTAAAAAACCAGATCGAACATGATCTGGGTATGGACCCGGAAACCGCGTTGCTGGTTTCCGGAAAAATGGGGCTGGGAATCGATGAATTGATGGAGGCTATTGTTGAAAGAATTCCCGCGCCAACGGGTTCAAATGAGGACCAGCTAAAGGCCCTCATTTTTGATTCGTTTTATGATACATACAGGGGTGTGGTCATTTACGTGAGGGTATTTTCAGGAAAGATAACGCCCGGTCAGCGCATCCGTTTTTTTTCGAACCACGCAGCCTATACGGTGGAAGAAAGCGGTATTTTCAGGGTAGGAATGCAAAAAACGGGAGGCCTGGACGCGGGGATGGTCGGGTATATTATATCGGGAGTCAAGACGGTATCCGACACCCGTATCGGCGATACGGTTACAAGCGATACCCGGCCCTGTGACGCCCCGCTTCCCGGATTCCGGGAAGTGAAGCCGGTCGTTTTTTCATCCATTTACCCGGTGGATGCGAATGATTACGAAGAACTCGCCGATGCCATGGAGAAACTTAAATTGAACGATGCCTCCCTCATTTATGAGAAGGATTCGTCAGCTGCTTTAGGTTTCGGTTTCCGCTGTGGTTTTTTGGGGCTGCTCCACCTGGAAATTGTACAGGAAAGGATTGAAAGGGAATTCAATCTCTCCATTGTATTCACGGCCCCTTCGGTGCGTTACAGGGTGATACTCAAGGATGGTAAAACTGTTTCCATCGATAATCCGACTGAATATCCGGACCCGGTCAGAATAGAATTCACCGAGGAACCTTATATCAGTGCCTCCATTATCACTCCTTCCGAATACATAGGCCCCATTATCACGCTTTGCCTTGAAAAAAGGGGAGTACAGGCATCCATGAATTACCTGGATGAAAAAAGAATTGAGACGATTTTTGATATGCCATTGAGTGAAGTGGTTTTCGATTTCTATGACCGGTTGAAATCTATCAGCCGGGGATACGCGTCGTTCGATTACCATGTCACGGATTATAAAAGAACCGAACTGGTAAAGCTCGATATTCTCATCAATGGAAAACCGGTGGACGCTCTTTCGCAGCTTGTTTTCAAGGGTAATGCCCAGTACAAGGCAAGGATCGTATGTAAGAAGTTAAGGGATGAAATCCCGAAGCACCAGTTTAAAATACCCATTCAGGGAGCCATCGGTGGTCAGATAATAGCCAGAGAAACCATTTCCGCGTTTCGGAAGGATGTGACGGCCAAATGTTACGGAGGGGACATTACCCGAAAGCGGAAATTGCTGGAAAAACAGAAAGCAGGTAAAAAAAGGATGAAGATGATCGGCAATGTCGAGTTGCCGCAAAGTGCCTTCCTGTCCGTACTCAAAACGAATGAATAATTTTTAAAACAATTTGAATAATCATTTAAAAACGTGTTGAAACGATTGAGTATTTTATTATAATCTGATCGTGAAAAATGTTATGAAATTAGCAATTTTGGAGTTTATAGTCAAATCTTTCCCGCGGTTGTTAAAGGATAAGGTTCGATTTATTTTAATATGCCTTTCCGTTTTTTTTGCGCTCGTGTGTATTCTGGCTACCATTCTGCATTACACCAATGCCGCGTACGGTAATATTTTCACCTGGCTTGCCTGGCTGTTATCCATGGCTTTTCTTTGCACAGGACTTGGCTGGCACCGGGTAAAGAATATATACAAGGTAACCATTGGAAAAGTATTTTCCGGTATAAAAAAGAGGGCATCAGGCAACTCAAAAACAATTAGGATTTTCCTCTACCTTATTGTGATTTTCGTTTTTTCACATGTCTGGAACTGGCAGACGGCTCCATGGAATGAAAACGGGTTATTCGACGATGCCGCGTGGGATATTTATTTTTCCCGGATATTTATCACGCCGGAATACCCGTTCCAGGCGGCCTGGTGGCAGCAGGACGATTCATCTTTCAAGGATGAACCCAGCTCATCGGCCAAAGAAGTGCTTTTCCATTATTACATTACGCTCTGGTTCAATCTTTTCGGGTACAATATCCTGGTTTTCAGGATATCAGTGATGGTTTTGAATTTCCTGGCCTATCTTTTCACTATGCTGCTTATCCAGTCCCTGTTCAGAAACCGGTTTATAACGTTTTTCAGCGGGATACTTCTCTGTTTTTTACCGATTTTTTATCTCCACGGCCTGGTAGGTCACAGGTATGTCATGGCACCGACACTCATCATGGCCTCCCTTTTCTTCATGCACGAAGGCAGGCGGCGGTCAAGCCATGTCTTTATGGCTGTAAGCGGTATTCTGGCAGGCCTGTGCTTTATGAGCGCCATTATGGGAAAGCAGCTTATCTACGCGGCAGCCGGGGCCTTTGTACTCATGGTGGTGTTCAATTTCAGAAAAACCATCAACCGGGAAAACGTCAAGCTTTACCTTGCTTATTTTTATGCCGTTATCGTGGCAAGCATCCCCATGTTTTTATACACGGTCTTTGTCCCCAAGTACGCCACCCTTGAGGGCGGGTATTTTGAAATGTTTTTTGACACATTAAGGTTCGATGGTTGGAACGTCTTTAAAACCGAATACATTGACAGAATGATGGAATGCCTTTTCGGAGTCAGCTGGCATAAATGGTTCCTTCCCAGCCTGCCTATTATACCTTTCTGGTATTATATTTTTATACTGCCGGGACTGGTTTACTCGCTCATTAAAAGAGAATTTATTTATCCAATGATGACCGCCATTCCGTTCGCCGCCAGTTTCGTGGCCGGGTTTTCGGATTACAGGATCATGATTGCCAGCCCTATCTGGATTATATTCATGGCTTATTCATTCCATTTAATAATAAATAAAATCCGATTGCCCCTCTCGTTTGCCGAAGTTGTTTTGAAAATTCCGTTTATAAAAGACCAATATAGTCTGGAGCAAGGTCTGATAAACAGGTTGTTCAAAAAAATTGCTTTGCTCAAGAAGTGGCTGTTTTGGCGGTTTACACTTGATAAATACCATGCGTATAAAGAATTACTTAAGAAAAACATTTCCGAAAAGACTTTATGGATATTTAAAATAATCATTATCATGGCCCTATGCGCTCCCAGTCTCCTCCCGTCCGCCTACTATCTCTGGGAAAAGTCGTTAGACCCGTATTCCGTTAATTTCTTTGCCCAAAAGGAAGTGGTTGAATCCCGTTACCTGCTCGATATAGCAAAATGCGTTCCGCATCCGTCCATTGAAATGAAACATGATGAATTTTGTAAACCGGCAGGATACCAGGCTCCTCATTACGACACACTCATCGCCCTGGAATTCGGTTATGCCATACCGCATTTATTTTTCCAGGACTATGACGCCCATAACGTTTTTTCATTGATGGGCCAGTTGCCTTTTAACCTTTATTCCGAGGAGGAGCTTTTCCACCTTGGTAAGTCAGCCATATTGGCTTACAAGAAAACGGACAAGGATTTGAAAATAATCTGGGAAAATGCCGGGGCTGCAATGAAAATTATAGAGATATTCCGTCGGTTTGAAAAATACGGAAGCGGTGAATCCTTTACTATACATCACAGGAACTTCAATTATAATTTCTATGCCCTGTACATAAAAAACGACTATATCCTCGCGTTTCAGAACGATGTCAGCTATCTTCGATATTGATACTGCTTTTTTTATAAACGATTGTACAACTTGTGTGCTCTATTGACATTAAGGCTGTAACCTTTAATACTTAAATTTATTATATTACCGGGAGTTGGACATGAACATTGATGAAATTGTAAAGATTCAAAAAATAGAACACAAGGATAAGGGCCCCCTCGAAACTTTGTACATCAATCTCGATGCATTGAAGAAGGAATACGGATATGCCGGTCTTTGGTTCGCGTGTGACAGGAGTGAAAAAAAGTATATTGTAACGCAATTGTATTATTCACAAGACCCATCCGCTCCCATGCCTGAAGAACCGGCCGAGGAAATTCCTGAAAATAATTTTAAGAAAATCAGAAGATGCGTGCTTGATCTTAATGAATCATACGTGCGGGTCGCGGCCAGTACTTCTCCGGAGACTTATTGTCAATTCAAGCTTTTTCCCGTGCAGAAGGAAAAGAGCTACATAAATTATAAATTGACCAGGACGAGAGGCGATAAATTCGATGTTGTCGGAAAAGGATTGATCAAGGGCAGCCAGGCTACCTTCATGAAAATCGGTATCGAGGATGGTACGGGAGCCATTGATTTCAATGATACCATTTACTATCTTGTTTTTGTCCGGGAACTGCCGCCGGCTGACTGGGAATTCGATCTATCCTATCTTGGTGTGGATAAATGCCCGGTTCTCACTACTGTGTATAATTTTCCCGAGGACCTGAAATACACTCAATGGCTTGGCCAGAGTCCTCTGGACGGCAGAATATAATTGCGGTAGAAAGGGGAGCTTTCAGCGAATATGGAAAATTTGAATATTGTAAATGACGATTTGATGATCGAGATCATGGGAAAACCGGGTATACCCTCTCCCATGAATCTTTCCACTGAGCAAAATGACGGGATTGCGGATTATGTCCGTGATGATGAAACAGTGCTTTTAGAGTCTGACCGCAATGTTATTTTGGAGTATGTGAAAAAAAACGAACCGCTTTTAGCCTTTGAAAAGGCCGGACCCCGGCAGACCATTTATTATAAACCTGAGCAGGTCAAGGTCGCAATAGTTACCTGCGGCGGTCTCTGCCCGGGAATCAACAATGTCATTCGGTCTTTGGTCAATGAATTGTACTACAGGTACAATGTCAAAGATATTCTTGGTATCCGTCACGGGTTTGCCGGTTTTATTCCCAGGCTGGGTTATGATCCCATCGTCCTAACGCCTGAAATCGTGAAGGAAATTCATGAAAAGGGCGGAAGCATTCTGGCCTCATCCAGGGGCCCCCAGGACATAGGCGAGATAGTTGATTTTCTTGAGAAAAGGCAGGTAAATATTCTTTTTACCATCGGAGGAGACGGTACATTGCAGGGTGCCTATGAAATATTCAAGGAAATCAGGAAAAGAAAGCGCCGGATATCGGTGATTGGCGTTCCCAAGACAATCGATAACGACATAGCATACGTTCATAAAACGTTCGGACTGGAAACGGCTTTCAGCGTGGCTGCCCAGGCTATCCGCTCCGCCCACACGGAGGCAGTGGGCGCACCGAACGGAATTGGTATTGTAAAGGTCATGGGACGAAATTCCGGTTTCATCGCAGCCAATGCGGCATTAGCCATCAATGAAGTCAATTTTGTACTTGTTCCGGAAATTCCGTTTGACCTGGAAGGTCCCCAGGGTTTATTTAGCCTGTTGGAAGCACGGCTTAAATTAAAGCATCACGCCGTCATTATTGTTGCCGAAGGAGCGGGGCAAAATTATGTCACGTCAAAGGATAAAGATGCTTCGGGTAATGTAAAACTTGGAGACATTGGTTTGTTTTTACGGGATGCCATCAAGACGCATTTTAAAAAAGACTCGGATCTGGACGCCAATATCAAATATATCGACCCCAGCTATCTCGTACGCGCCGTGCCCGCCAATGCCCATGATGCCATTTACTGCATCCGGCTGTCCCAGAACGCTGTTCATGCCGCCATGGCGGGGAAGACCGGTCTTCTCGTGGGAAACTGGAATTCGCAATTCACGCATGTTCCTTTAAAATTAGCCACTTCCCAGAAGAAATATCTTTCTCCGGAAGAACCTTTGTGGCTTTCCGTGATCGAGGCTACCGGACAGCCAAATATAATAAAAAACGAATGACGGGAGGAAAACATGGATATAAAGAATTTCCTGCAGGCTTATCCCTTTCATGAGCTTGCAAAATACTCATCGCATCCTGATTTTTCGAAAAAAAACGTTGCGTTTACCGGTTCACCCAAGAAACATCCGTATGATCCCAAGAAAATCATACTTATCTCGGACCCTTTCAGCTCCAATACGTATTTTTATGAATTTAAACTGGTTGATATAACGCATATCGAGGAGTTGTCCAGTATAGTAACGGAAAAGGGTGATAATCTTAATTTGGTGAAAATTTGGGTAAAAAAAGGATCTCTTGGAATAAGGTATGAACCATTCATAGTAGAAGATACCGTCAGCTACCTGCGGGATACAGAAGTCATATTTCAGTATGAATCGGATGAATCATGATCACCATCTGATTAAAATGGAAAATACGGATAGTGTCCAGGTTGTAATTGTCAAGTAGAATTCAAGTAGATTTCAAATTGATATATTGACCTCCGTTCAAAGTTTTGGTATATATAAGCATAAAATGGAAGTTATATTCTCATTTTAGGATATTTCATCTTGGTTTTGTAAAATTATAACAGGAGGAAAATTTTGAGTACTCGAAAAGATTATTTATTCACATCAGAGAGTGTTGGCGAGGGGCATCCCGACAAAGTGTGTGATCAGATTTCGGACGCGGTTCTGGATTCAGCAATCCGGCAGGACCCCAATTCACGTGTGGCGTGTGAAACATTTTCCACAACAGGTCTGGTGCTTGTTGGAGGTGAAATTACCACGCATGGATTCATAGATGTACAGAATATCGCAAGGGGAGTGCTGAAATCCATTGGATACGATAACCCTGCATACGGCATAGATTGTGATTCATGCTCTGTAATTTCCACGATTCATGGTCAGTCACCGGATATTTCACAGGGCGTTACCGAGGGTGAAGGCCTGCACAAGGAGCAGGGAGCCGGTGATCAAGGCATGATGTTCGGGTATGCCACCAATGAAACACCAGAGTATATGCCTGCCCCCATTTTTTATTCCCATCAAATAATGTTAAAGGCGGCGGAAGCAAGGAAGAAAGGTATTTTGCCGTTCCTGAGGCCGGATGGCAAATGCCAGGTAACCGTTGAATATAAGAATGATAAACCGTACCGCATTCACACCGTGGTTCTTTCTCATCAGCATAGCGATGAAGTGTCATATGAAAAATTACATGAAAGCCTCATAGAGGAAGTAATAAAAAAAGCCCTGCCGGCGGATTTAATGAAGGGAAACATCATTTACCATATAAATCCAACGGGCCGTTTTGTAATCGGCGGACCTCATGGTGATACCGGATTGACCGGCAGAAAAATCATTGTCGATACTTACGGTGGTATGGCCCGCCATGGCGGCGGCGCTTTTTCGGGCAAGGATCCTTCAAAGGTTGACAGGTCGGCTGCCTATATGACACGTTATATCGCCAAGAACATCGTGGCCGCGGGCGTTTGCGAAAAATGTGAAGTGGAACTGGCATACGCTATCGGTGTTGCAGAGCCGGTTTCCGTATTTGTCACTACATTCGGTACAAATAAAATTCCGGAAGAGAAAATCGACGTTGCTGTAAGGGATGTGTTTAGTTTAGTACCGTCGGGCATTATAAAGACATTGGACCTTAGGAAGCCTATTTACCAGGAAACAGCTTCCTATGGGCATTTCGGGAGAAGTATATTCCCCTGGGAGAAACTGGATAAAGTGGAAGCGATCAAATCAAAGTTAGCCTGATTCTCTCTGTCTGAAGACTTTCATCCCTCATTTCGATTTATTCGGAATGAGGGTTTTTTTACAATTCAAGTAACTAGATTATTACTTAATTATTACTGGAAATTGATTCTTCCGATGTGTCGGGGATAAGGACGATGCTTTTACAGGCAGGACATTGTCCTTTTTTACTCTTGGATTCTTTCTTAGCTTTGAGCATGGTATTGCATTTGCTGCATTTAAATACGATAACATTTTCTGAATTGCTTTGTTTTGTTTCTTTTACATTATTATTACTCATTAAATAGAATTATATTTCATGCCATGAATTATAGCACTGATTTGATTCTGTTTTATACTACCTGTTTTCAACAAAATAATGCTAAAAAAGCCCGGGATGGGACCATTTGCATAATTTAGATATATTTTATATTATTTCCCCGATGCCACATAAAGTTCTCATTGTAGACGATGATAATGATTTTCGGAATGAATTCAAGGAAATATTGGAAGAATATTATGAAGTTGTTGAAGCTGCCAATGGGAAACAGGCTATTGATATAATAAAAAAACCCGACGTTATTGATTTGGCTGTACTTGACATCAAGATGCCCGGTATGCAGGGAACCCAGGGTTTAAGAAAGATTAAAAGCATTGACCCTAATATTTATGTAATTATGTTAACGGCGTACGGGGAAAAAGAATTTATCCTTGAATCTTTACGCGGCAATGCGGATGATTTCCTGGAAAAACCCATAAAAGTAAAAAAAACATTGAATGTGATAAAGAAATTGCTTGAAGGCAAGCAGCAACGTGTTGATGGCCTGGTCGAGAAAATCAAATATTTTATTGAAAAGAATTATCATAAAAACGTAACATTAGAAGAAGCTTCGAATATTGTTTTCTTAAGCCCCAAATATATTTCAAAACTTTTTAACGAAAGTACGGGTGTAGGGTTTAATGAGTATAATGTTGCAGACTGTATCTTAATATATAATCAGTCGGGGATACTCATTCATATAAATAAAGCCGGTTTAGATATCCTTGGCTTTAATCCCGCCGGATTAAGCAATCGTCAGCTGGTCGAACAAGCCTCTCTGCAATTTGTTTGGAGTAAAAGCAATAGAGGAAAAGATTTCATTGAGGATATTGTTTTAAGGGGGCGAAAAAAAGGAATGCCATCATAAACATTGTCGATTCTTCAGGCAATGCGCGAAAATATTCCTGCTCAGCTGCACCCGTGTTCAGGGATAAAAGCATTTTAGGCGCTATCTGTATCTGGCATGATATAACGGATATAAAACAACGGCTTTCCGATATCAGCACGCCGGCCGCCACAGTTGCCCATGAACTGCAAAATCCGTTAGGTGTTATACAGGCTGCTATCTATAATACAAGGAGAAAAAACAGTAACAGGGAATTGGATAAACATCTAAATAAAATTGATAAAAAAATTATCGAAAGTGAACAGACGATTAATAATTTGTTGGGTTATTCCCGCATAAAAGTGCCTAAATTAATGAAAACAAACATCTATGATTTTATCGATGAATGCATTACCAATTTCCGTACACAGCACAGGGAATCCAATATTAAAATGGTATGCGATTATGGTGTATTAAAGGAAGTTGGCATAAAAATTGATCCTTTTCAAATCCGGGCAATGCATACCAGTCCCTCATGGATGAAAACGGAATCATTTCGGTTTCAGGGAAAATGCAAACGGATGGACGCGTTTCAATCAAAATAACGGATAACGGAGACATCAGTATGGAGAGCCTGAAAGGAAAGGGGACATCGGTAACTTTTTTTCTTCCGAAATGATATAATTCAAAAAACTTGATGGTGACAGGAAGAAGGGTTGTTAACATTTATTCCCCGGCGGAAATAACCTTGCCTTCTTCCACCGGGATGGTAAAATGAAAAGTTGCTCCGGAATTGTTTCTGGAATCCGCCCATATGCGTCCGCCATGGCGGTTGACGATTCTTTTGCATATAGCCAATCCGATTCCCGTGCCGGGAAATTTTTCATTCGTGTGGTACCTTTGAAAAATCATGAAGAGTTTATTCATGAAATCCCCGCTTATACCGATACCATTGTCCGAAATGGAGAAATGGTAATATAACCTTGTTTTTTTGCATTTTATTTTAATTTCGGGATTTTTATCAGGGCAGAATTTGATGGCATTCAGAATTAAATTCTGCAGAAGCATTATAAACTGGATTTTATCACCGAATATAACAGGAAGTGATTCATGCGTTATCTCGGCCCCGCGTTCCTGAATAATGATAAGGAGATTTGAAAGGACATGCCTTAAGGCATCTTCGCTGTCGAATTGAATGAAGGGAGCACCTTTTGTGTCAACCCGGGAATATTCCAGCAGGGCGTTAATCATGGCACGCATGCGGTTCGCTCCCTCGACCGCAAAACTGATGAAATCATTCGCATCTTTATCAAGCCTGTCGCCATAGCGTTTAGCGAGCAGTTGGACAAAACTGGATACCATGCGCAGGGGTTCCTGCAGGTCATGGGAAGCCTTATAGGCAAATACCTCGAGTTCCTTGTTCGAACTTTCAAGTTTCTTCTTAACCTTTTTCTGCTCGTCGAACATGATTGCGCCTTTAATTGTCGTGCTGATCTGGTCCCGCAGTATTTCGTACATCATCTCCTCGGTACTCGTCGCCTCGAAAATGATAAAACCTATCTGTTCCTCCCAGAAAAACAGCGGCTTTACCACGAGGGAAAGGCGTTCTTCACTGTCCATGATCCCTTTCGGTAACAGGTTGAGGGTACGAAAATAGCTTTCACTGGATTTCAGCTTGATCGGGCCGTTCCTGTTATACGCCATGACCAGGCGGGATTGCGCCGGTACAACCCAGCCATTGCCCGTAAAGGGTTTGACATTGCCCTGGTAAAGTGAAATGTAGCAGCTCCTTATATTAAGAAGCGGCATCCTGTTCAGAATCTCTTTCATCAGCTTTTTCAAGTCGAAGGAGATAATGAGTGACTGAATTGTATCACGTAATGTCCAGATATTGGTTACAAAAACATTCCGGTTGTACCATGAACAGCGTTCACGCATTTCACCGATCAGAATTTGTACCCGCATGAAAATATCCGTTGCCTTTTTAAGCTGCTTATTCGTTTTAATCAGTCCTAAAATATGTGATGAAAGAACATACATGGCCTGCTGCCATAATTCAAGGTTATTATGCTTCTCCACTATCAATCGTATGAATATTTCGTTCACGATCCGTACCATGTATTCGGGCGAACCGGTATCATTCATGTCTTTTATCAATGCGTCCAGGATCCTGCTGAACCATTCCGCATATACGGTCTTCCTCTCGTCAAACGGTTTGAGGATATCGATAAGGCGCCTGATGATATGGGCCTTTTGATTCATGATAACCGTTTGTATGTCCCCGGATTTTAGTTTGATGCCCGGATCAAAAATCTCATGATCCTCGATGACAGGTTTAAAGCATCCGCAGGACTGACGGCTTATAAACCGTGATTGCAGAATTATTTTCCGCTTTACCTTCCTGCCGCGAATACAGTCAAACAGGAGTTCTGTGGCTGCCTGTGCCTGTTCCTCCAGGGGTTGAAGAACCGTGGAAACGGGTGGTGTCTTGTACCGCATCTCTATGATATCGTCAAAGCCGATAATGGCGCAGTCATTCGGGATTCTTTTACCGCGTTCCTCCATCCCCTGCAGTACGCCCTGAAGCATATCGTCGTTGGCCGAGACGATGGCATCGAATTTAATCTTGCGTTCATCATAAAAGGCCTTCAAGGCGGCATAGCCTGATTCGGGCCTGAATGTTCCCAGGAAAACCCTGTCGGGGTCAAAGGGGATACCGTTTTCGGCAAGGCATTCTTTGTATGCTTCGAACCGGTCTTCTGCGCATTCATTTTCCACGGGACCGCGGATAAAGGCGATTTTCCTGCAGCCATGAATATTGATTAAATGGTTGACCGCTTCTTTCATCCCGTTTTTATTTTCAACCAGGACACAGGGCAGGTCTTCAAGCTCCCTCCCGATGCTGACAATGGGCTTATGCCTGAATGGCTTTATGAGATTGAGAATGGCCGGTATGCCCGTATAATTGGCCAATGCACCGGATAATAGAAGGAGCCCGTCAAGCTGGTCAATATTGATAAGGTAGTAAATGGTATTGTGAAATAATTCAACCCTGAGTTCCGAATCAATGGCATAACCCACATAACTGATGAGGTTGCAGTCCCGTTTTTCACACGCTTTTAAAATACTGCGGAAGATGGGTACCTGGTAGCCGCCGTCAACCTGGTTTATCAATAATCCAATAGTGATTTTCTTAGTTTTCCGTTTTTTGCCCATTCACACCTCAGAAGGCGTCCCTAAAACAATAATAATTGTCCCTCATCTTTTTCCGCTTTAATCATTTTTTTGCGTTCATTAATTATAATACGGTATTTTTCAGGAATCTCAACTAAAAAACGGCTTATTTCCTTTTTTTCCTCTTTTCCGTAAGTTTTTCTCGCCTTGCTGGCGGTCATGTATACCTTTTCTTTCGCCCTTGTCAAGGCAACATAAAAAAGCCTGCGTTCCTCTTCAATGTCAAATTTCCTGCTCAAAAGGGGTGTGATGCCGTCCTCAACACCTGCCAGGAATATAATGGGAAATTCGAGGCCTTTGGCCGCGTGGAATGTCAGCAGTTTTACTTTTTCCGAACGGTAAGGCGTTTCACTTTCATTCGGGCTTAAAGAGATCAATGTCAGGAATTTTTTTAAATCATTGCCTGCCGATCCTGCCAGTTCAAGGACCGGTTCCCTTTCATTCATCAGTTCGGGGAATGAGAACCCGCATGATTGAAGAAAACCGATTACTGCGTCGATTGCCGGTTTTATTCCATCTGTCTTGATTATCGAGCCGGTTGATTCAAGCAGCTTCGTTGTATCATTGTTGAGGGCCATTGCATCGCGGTCTCCGCATTGCGGGATAATATCGAGCAAAGTGTTCAGGCTGACCGGATCCATGGGGTTCTGGATGAGTTTGAGTATAACGAGAACATGACTCATGGGAGGCCGGGAAAAAAGCGTCTGATTTGTTTGAAAAGTGCTGGGTATCCCGTAGTTGGTGAAGAGCGGCATGATATCACATAAAACATTGCGTGTGCGGGCCAGAACGGCGAAATCGGAGAAGGAATATACACGGTCGGTATGCTTGCCGTCGATCAATGTCCCGCCTACAAGGGTGTCTATGGTGTTTGCTATGAATTTGGCCTCTTCATCCGTGTCCCGGCAAATTTTTATTTCAATTTTATCCCCGTCCCCGAGGCGGCTTTTCAAAACCACACCGCTTCTTTCCCTGTTGTGGCTGATCAGGGCTGATGCCGCTTCCGTAATAATGGGTGTTGACCTGTAATTATCATTGAGCGCCGCTTCCTCGAAGTCCCGTTCCCTTTTTAATTGGCCCAGCAGCCTGAAATTCGACCCCCTGAAACCGTAAATAGCCTGATCAGGGTCTCCAATAAGGAAAAAACGCGGTTCAAAAAGACTTTGGCTGCCGGTCATGAGGTGTTTTAGAAACCGGTATTGAGGTTCATTAATATCCTGCACTTCATCAACAGCAATATGTGTGTACTCGTTTCGTAATTCCTCCAGAAAGGATGTGTCCTCTTCGAATACTTTATTCACCTCGCTGATAAGGGCCGAAATATCGATGCAGTTTCGCTCCCTGATCCAGTTTTCATACGTCCTGATCTGATCCTGGTATTCCGGTGATTCCTCCTGTTTTTCGTTGGCCGATTCGATCGCTTTTACGAGATTGTTTCTTTGTCCCGGGGACAGCCCCTTGAAAAGTATGTTTATCAGGGCCGCTCTCTCCGGTTTGCTTATAATGGTCATTTCCATGTTTTTTTTACGGGTGAGCAGCTCATAGCAAAACGAATGGAAAGTCGAGATGTGAACAAGGTCATGAGGGATTCCGGCTCTGTCAAAAACGCGTTCTTCCATCTCCCTGGCTGCTTTATTAGTGAACGTAATAGCGAGAATTTTATGGCCCGACCCGCCATTGTTTTTCAGTATGCCCATAATCCAGTTGACCAGGGTCCATGTCTTTCCCGTCCCCGGTCCGGCGGTGATGATGATATTCGTATCGCTTTTTTTTATTATTGAATCCTGCGTCTCATTCGGTACAATGGGCCCGGCATCCGTTTGTTGTTTTATGGTTCTGCTATTGTCTGATTTTATTTTTTCCCGCCTGTTTGATACGGTGCTGCCGGTTTCCGCAAAGGAGAAAAAGCTTTTCTGCCCCTCGAATTCGGCCCTTTCTTCCGCCGTGAATACCCTGATGACACCGAACTCACCGTCGAAACCCGGTTGAGGTTTGATAAGGCCGCTTCTCATCCTTTTTACCGCTTCCGCCAACATTTCCCCTTCCCCGGCCTGAATTTCATGAATGGGAATTTCAAGCAGGAAACCAAACTCCGTACCGTACTTTTGTATAATGCGTTCATGCGCGGACAGTACTGCCTGGGTGGCGCTTCCTTTACCTTTAATTTCCGCGATTATTTCAGCCAGGGGAATGACGTACTTGAAACTGCGGAGGTCAACAGGAATTTCATCCCTTGACCTGTCTGACAGTTCCAGGACCCTGTGCATCACGCCGATGGTAAGCGGTTTCCCGCATTCCGGACAGATGCCGTTTTGTTTCAGGGTCTGCTCCGGCTCCAGGCAGATGCCGCATTTCCTGTGGCCGTCCAAATGGTATTTTCCCTCTTCAGGAAAAAATTCGATTGTACCGTTGAAGCCTTTTTTCGTTTTCAATGCGTTATACATTCCCTCATAGGAAAAATCCGTATCAAAGAGATTCGCCTCCCTGCCCAGCTTGGAGGGGGAATGGGCATCCGAGTTGGACACAAGGGTGAACCGGTCAAGAGCACTCAACCTGGAATTCATGAGGGGATCGGAGGACAAACCCGTTTCCAAAGCGAAAATTGAATCGGTTAATTCTTCATAGCATTCTTCTATTCTGTCGAACCCGCTCTTGGAGCCGAACACCGAGAACCATGGCGTCCAGATATGGGCGGGAATGTAAATGATCCTGTCATCAACGGATAAAAGAAGGTCCATCAGATCCCTTGCATCCATGCCAAGGATAGGCCGGCCGTCCGATTTGATATTGAATCCCATATGATTCAATTTTGCATTTACCTTTTCAACGGATTCGAAATCCGGTGCTAAAACAAGGGAATGGATTTTTCTTGTCCTGTCGTTTTTCTTGTAAATGGAGCTTATTTCGGCGGAAAGACAGTATTTAATATCCATCGAACCATTTTGGGGAGGAGGTTCTTTAAGCGAAAAAAAACCGGATTCTTCCTGAATGAGTTTTTCTTTCATTTCCCTGACCCATTCCGGATGGGTGAAATCACCGGTCCCCAGTAAGTGAATGCCCTTTATCAGTGCTTGGGCATAATACCCTTCCAGGTCAGCCATTTTGCTCGTTGCCCTGGAATACCTGGAATGCAGGTGGAGGTCGGCTATATATTGCATTGAATAATCCTCTCTACCCGGAATGATACAATGTAATAAAATTATTGGGCAAGTGTTTTGAATATTATCTGGAATTACTATATACT
>JAFGKU010000133.1 GCA_016928415.1 Spirochaetales bacterium | reverse complement strand
CCCTGCTTGCCTTCTGGATGGAGGAAGTGACTCCCTTCTACTGGATACTGCAGAAGCTCATCTTTATCCTGGGCGGAATGTTCTTCCCCATACATTTCCTGCCGCATTGGCTTCAACAGACAGCCCGTTATCTGCCATTCGCCTTCTCCGCGTACTGGCCGGGAATCGTCATGGTGGATTTTTCATTTGAATCGTTCTATACCGGTGCGGCGGGTCAGGCCGTCTACATCATCATTCTGTCCGGCCTGGCCATGGTTTTGTTCGGCCTGGGTAAACGCCGGATCCATGTCCAGGGGGGATGAGAGATGAAACTTGTTCGCGTCCTGTTCCGGTATTTCAGGTTCAACCTTGCCGCGGCCATGGAGTACAGGGTCGCTTTTTTCACCCAGGTAATCGGCATGTTCCTCAACAACACCGCTTTTCTCTTTTTCTGGTTTTTCCTTTTCGAGAAAATAGGGTCGGCGATCAATGGTTACGGTTTCAATGACATACTTTTTCTCTGGTCGCTCACCGCCACCGGCTTCGGCCTTGCCGACCTCCTGGCCGGCAATTCACACAACATATCCAGGATTATTTATTCCGGCGAACTGGACGTGTTCATCCTCCAGCCCAAGCCCGTGCTTCTGAACATGTTATGGTCGAAGATGAACATTTCCGGGCTCGGTGATTTATTATACGGGCTGGCTCTTTTCTTTATCACCCAGACATTGAATCCCTTAACGATTTTTCTTTTTATATTTTTTTCAGTTATTGCCATGGTCATCTTTGTATCGGTGCGGGTATTTTATCACAGCCTTACCTTCTTCCTGGGAAACTCGGAAACCTTTGCCCAGACGGTCTCCGAAGCAACCATTGCCTTTACCCTGTACCCCGGTACCATATTCAAGGGGCCGGTTGTCTGGATACTCCATTCACTGATACCGGCGGCGCTCCTTGCTTTCCTTCCCCTTTCCCTCGTACGTTCCTTTGACCCGTTGCTCTTTCTCCTGGTGGTTGCCGGTGATTGCATAATCGTACTTGTTTCCGTATTCACGTTTTCTTTTGGACTCAGGTTCTACGAATCCGGAAACAAGATGGGAACGAGGTTGTAACGCATTTTTGAAATCAACAGGTAAAAGTTTGATTATTTCGGCGCCAGTATTACCGCATCGACTATAATAACTATGAGATACAATATATTAAAATACATGTAAATTATTTCTTTTTTCAATACGGCAAAGATATTGAAAACAATATATGAATAGAGAAACAGCGTAATGAGCGCCACCAGGAAATTAATATTGGCCTGCACCAGAAAAATAACAATACCGACCGCGCAAAGGACCGCTGAAGCAATATAGAACATTGTCTCTTTAACGTTTGTGTATACTGCGGCCAGTTCTTTGACCACGATGGATTTGATTACCAGGAACAGAAAAATCCCCGCAATAACCATAAGCATACCGTAGGCCGGCTGTTCGAAACCGAACCCCCGGATGCCTTCGTAAGTGACCGGTTTTGATGTCAATGTGATAAAGATAATTCCTGTAATAATGAGGACCAGGCTCAAGATAAATAAAAGTGCATTATTAATAACCTTATTCATTTTAACCTCTCTGGTTTAAAGGGTAGCATAACCGGAAAATCTTTTCAACCGGTTTTAAATTTCGTCCTTATCTCTTCGTTTTCTTGACAATTCGTATTTCCTGATGTAGGAATCCACGGGAATCCTTGCCAAGGCTTCTGCTATCACGTCAAGGGCAAGATCGTCCAGCCTTTTAAACCGGATGCAGCTTTTCCCCATATCCAGTTTTTTCCCGGATTTTTTATATGCCTGCTTTAACCATTTTTCGGAATCCGCATCTCCGTATACGCCCATCAGGTAAAGGGAAAGGTAATTTTTCTGAGAGGCAAGTGATGCATAGGGGAGGGGAGTGGATTTATCGCCCAGATAACCCTGGGGATACCGGCTTATTGGAACGACATACCCGATCATCCCGTATTGCATTGTCTCCTCGTAACCTTCGGGGAGATTTTTTAAGATAATTTTACGAACCTTTTCGATTATTTCCCGCCTGTCGCCGGGCAGGCTGTTGAGATATTCTCTGACGGTTTTGGCATTGCTTCTCATTTTTTCTGCCCCTTGAAAGTAAGATAGGAATAATAAATGAAAATGGCAAGAGATGAAAATATTTCCACGGCAGGGACCCTGCCTGAAGGTGTAAAACAGGGTAAAAACAGCTGGGGTAAAACAGGTTACGGCGGCCCGTGCCCTCCCTCCGGGACTCACCGCTACTTTTTCAGGATTTTTGCCCTGGATACGAAACCTGATCTGCCCCCCGGTGCGGCTAAAAACAAGTTGTTAAAAACGATGGAAGGCCATGTCCTTGACAAGGGACAATTGATGGGTCGGTTCTCCAAATAGCTTTGTACCTTGCTTTAGCAAGGCCGTTATAGTATCATTCAACTGCCTATGGTTCCCAGAGACCCTAAAAGCCGATTTTCCGACCGCGTTGCCGATTATAAGAAATTCAGACCCGCCTATCCTGACGGCGTACTTGATTTTATTACTTCCCACATACCCATTGATAAAGGAAGCGTCATCGCGGACATAGGCGCCGGTACGGGTATATCAACGGCGCTGCTGATGAAAATGGGATGCCGTGTCATGGCTGTTGAGCCGAACGCTGAAATGAGAAAAGCGGCCGAACAATCCCTGTCGGTGAATCCTCTCTTTCTCGCGGTTGACGGTTCGGCCGAGGCAACAGGGCTGCCGGACAATTCCGTTGACCTGGTAACGGTTTTCCAGGCGTTTCATTGGTTTGACGGGGAAAAAACGGCGGCCGAGTTCAGGCGGATTCTTAAATATCCGGGCCCTGTCCTTCTTGTCTGGAACGACAGGATTTCGGACGAAAAAGGTTTCCCGGAAGACTATGAGCAAATTCTCCGTTCCCTCCCCGAATACGGCAGGATAGACCACAGGAACCTTGACCGCGCCGCCATATCCGCCTTCTTCAACAACACCCCTGTTTTACATCATGTTTTATCCAATACGCAAATCCTTGACAAGGAAGGCGTAACAGGACGGTTTTTCTCTTCCTCCTATACCCCGTCAAAGGACAGCCCGGACTATGAACCGTCACTCAGACGGCTTGAAAGGATATTCGACAAACACCAGGTGAACGGAAAAATAGAATTCAAATACAGGACGGAAATGTTCCTGGGAAAACTGGAAACCAAAAAATAAGGGTATAACCGTTGTTGTATCCATCATGCAGCACCCGCCATTATCCTGGTACGCTATAATCGGTAAAAATTTCGTTTCCTCCACGGAACAGACATTATCCAGTATCAACAGCATCAATGAGAACATGACTTCCATACAGACGGAAGCCAGGGATTTAAGCCGGATGTCCGACCAGTCGCTTGAAAGAAATACCGAGGTCATGTCGTCCATGAAGGTGGTAAAGGACGGGTTCGGGGAATACAATAACATGATCACCGAGACGTCGTCGGCCATCGAGGAAATGATACAGGCGGAGGAATCCGTGATGGAGATATCCCGCCAGGCCGGGGACGTGTTCGAGATTATAGAAGTGATCGTATCCATAACAAGCCAGACCAACCTGCTTGCCATGAATGCCGCGATTGAGGCGGCGCATGCCGGTGAGTTCGGCAGGGGTTTTGCCGTTGTGGCCGATGAAATCAGGAGTGTGGAGAGCGCCATCAACGAAATCATCAATGGTATGAACGAGGTTGGCCTGGGAACGCAACGAGTCCCATTCCATAAACGCCATGGGACGGGAAAATATGGTGCAGATGCAGAGTCTGGATGAATCAATCGAGAAAATCAGGAAGACGGGATAGGGAATGATGTTGATACTTGCCGCAATCCATTGTGATTTTACAATTAATGGGTAATTCCTTTTGATGCAGGAAAATAACGATGGATTATCCGCATGTGGGGGTAATCCATTGCGAAAATGCAATTACCGCGGTCTGGCCCAGGAAACTTTGGTAGCAGTTAACTAACAATATGATAATGAATTAAATGTTTTCTTCATTCTGGCATGTCTTTTGCATATAAGGAAAGTATACAAATACCGGTATTCAATGCCGGTCAATTAAAAAATGGAGGAATATATGAAAAAAATTTTACTGGTATTGTCCGCCATACTCTTCGTAATTGCGGTTCAATCATGTGACAATTTTGTGAATGAAGAAATGGATGCAGCCGGTGCACAGTCCAGGGGAAACACGGTGGAAGGGCTGCCGGAATCCGATTTGACCATGTCAACCACCTATCGCCTGATAGAAGGAAGTGTATTGTATGCTTCCATAAGCCCGATGGGGCCCGTTTTCGCCGTCCCCATAAACGGTTCGTTTTCCCTTTGCGCGGACTATTCACTGAACAACCTGTGCGCGCTTTTCAAAGTCAGCGGTCTTGAATTTGAATCAAAGGACCACAACCCCCGTTTCACGGGTAAAGACGGGAATGGTACGTATGAACTCTGCAATTCGGTGTCCGTCATCCCTCGGCAGCGGATGAAGTTAACGGTCAGCATCGGCGGGTCACGCCTGATTCCCATGGATTCAGGATACGTCGCGGCACCGGCTGACGTGAAATTCCCCTGGATCGACATAACCTTGAAAACGACGTGGAATTTGGATTCCATTGATGGTATCCTTCCTTCTTATCAACTCCACATCGTTGCCGTTCCCATGAAAGATATTGCTTTTACCACGGTGTATTCTTTTACATCAGGCATTACAGGCATCCGGGTTAACCATGGTGATTTGCTGAGTGCTCGGGGAAGGATCATCCTGACAAATGCGGAATTGATAAAGGAATTCAACCTCTGGCCCACTTTGGTGATTCAGGAGCCGGGTTTGGACGCCGTTAATATCCCCATTCTGTCGACGCTGCCTGTTGCCCGGCCGTTCGTGTTTTTTTCCACGAACAAGGACATAATGGCCGACGGGAAACCGGGCCAGGGCGATATTCTTGACAATTCAGGCCGAATTGTTATGCGCAACCGGGAGCTTACGGCACCATTCGGCCCGATGCCCATAACGCCGGATGTCGGCCTGGACGCCCTTCAGGTTTTTTCTTACGGTCCGGCGGTGGACAAACCGGTATTTCTTTTTTCCACCGAGCGCGGATTTTTCTCGGAAACCCTCGGCGTTTACATAGGTCCGGGTGACCTTTTACTCAGCGTGGGAAAGGTTTATATGACCGAAGTGGAATTATTACGCAACTTCAGCCCGATACATATGGGGATTGCCGGCGTGGGTGTCGATGCGGTTGCGCTGCGGCGGAATAAAGAGATCTGGTTTTCCGTGACACGTGATTTCCAGGATGCCCGTCTTGGAAGAATCGGCAATGGCGATTTATTAAGCGACACGGGAAGGATTGTCTGTCGAAACAGGGACCTTGTCGCGGGATTTAATATCCCGGATGACCTGGCTGATGTCGGACTCGACGGTCTGTCAATTATAGAATAACCCATTGTTGATCCCGTTTTCGCAGGCCATGCTTCGGCACCGGAGCATGGCCTGTGTTGCTTTCAAGCACTTAAAATTGACAGGCAAAATAAAGCGTGATACAATTGAAAAAAAAGTATCATTTCAAAAAGAGGAATTCCATGCCCATTAATCGTTTTATACGGCTTCCGGCGGTTATGATCATTCTCATGGCGGTGTCTGTTCCCCCTTGCCCGGCGCAGTCACGCGGCATGCACATCGAGGACGAACCGGTCCAGAGGCCTCTGGCCATCGGCAGGCAGTATTGTCTTCTCGTCGCGGTAAACCGGTACAGTGACTGGCTGCCCCTTGAAAATCCGGTCCGTGACGCCGCGGCGCTCAAGCAGGTATTAATGCACAGGTACCGGATGGATGAATTTATCGAGTTGTATGATGAAAAGGCGACAAAAGCCGGTATCGAAGCGGTATTTTCAAGACTTAAAGACCGCCTGGAGAGAAATGATTCGATTCTTATTTATTATGCGGGACACGGATACTATGATGCCGGGGAGGATACCGGCTTCTGGATACCGCATGATGCCGGTACCGACCGTGTTGCCCGGAAGAACTGGATATCCAATTCGGAAATAAGAGATTTTATGGCTAATCTCGACGCCATTCATGTTTTTCTTATTTCAGATTCATGCTTTTCCGGTGGTATCCTTAATCTTGTCCGGGGCCTTGGGGAATGGGAAGAGTTGGGGAAAGCATCACCGTATTTCAACAAGGCTTATACACGGGTATCCAGGCAGGTTATCACTTCCGGTGCCTTTG
Organism: Spirochaetales bacterium; assembly: GCA_016928415.1. Classification (GTDB taxonomy): domain Bacteria; phylum Spirochaetota; class Spirochaetia; order SZUA-6; family JAFGRV01; genus JAFGKU01. The sequence continues at coordinate 6,935 of JAFGKU010000133.1, read as the reverse complement.
AATACGTGCCCGACCGGTCCAGTTTTTCCCGGGCCTTGATTACATCTCTTCAAAATAATAACCGCCTGTTGATGGACCCTTATATGCTGTTTAATGAAATCCGTTTATCCGTCAGGGAAACAACGCCCCTTATCGGGAACCTGAAAACAGCCGGGCACGAGGATGGAGCAAGTTTTCTCCTTTTTTTACAAAACGAAGCAGACCGTGTGGACGGGGTTCCAATGGAAATATCCGTCATCTACCCTCAAAATAAAGTACCCCTTTGCTTCGGCGGAGGAGGGGGTATGGCTTTCCCGGTCGGCGATGTCGGGGCTATCATGAATTTGGGGAATACAGTTGACGGATCCTTTTTATTTAAATTCAAGAGTGATCCGGTGTATTACATGACCGGAATTTCTTTAGGCGGGTTTTTTTCCTCTACCAATGCCGAGAGTGAGTATGAATACAATATCCTCGCCTTTTCATGCGGACTTGCCGGCCGGGCGGGGTATACACTGGACGTTCTTGATATTTATGCCGAGTGCACGGCCGGCGTCTTGATAGGCGGTGTTGACTACCGTCAGACCTATGTCGGGATTAATGATATCCCGTTTATAAAGCCTTATTGCCAGCCCGGATTGGGTGTTAACCTGCACACACCATTTTTCGTCAATCTGAATTTGAGTTGCGGTTTTTTAATGGTATTTTATGATAACAATCCGTATATGGCCATAGTTCCTTCAGTGAGGATAGAATATGAAAATTAAATGGTTGCTATTGATCACCGCTTTTTGTTCAGTGATGATTTCCTGCGATGGTTTTGATCCCCTTGATCCGTATATGAATTTTGAGCATTGGGCGGCGAGTTACGGGGGTTCCCTTGAGGAAGATTTAAATTCAGCGGCTATAGACGAATATGGTTTTTTATATGGTGCCGGTCACACGACAACCTTTGGCGCCGGAAATGGTGATGCCTGGCTCATAAAAGCCGGTGCCGGCGGATCAATAGCCTGGCAAAAAGCGTATAATTACGATGATTCAACATCCGAGTATTTCAGGAAAATCAAGTCCGTACCTGAAGGAAATTTAACGGTACTATGCGATATAGCCGATGGCGCTGACCAAAGCTTCGCTGTTTTGAATATTGAAGTTTCAGGAGATGTTTCGTGGTTTCATCTCTATGACGGTAATAAAGCTGAATCGGCGGCGGATTGCATCAGAACCCCTGTTACGCAGGCAGGGTACATGATTGCCGGACGCACCAATTCGGTCACCACGCTTAACGACCTTTCGGGCGAAGGAGATGCCTTCCTCCTTGCCGTTGATGACGGGGGAAATTACAGGTGGCAGAAGTTGTACGGCGGCCCGGGTTATGATGAGGCACTTGTGGTGCTGCCGGCATTGGATGGCGGCGTCTATCTTGCAGGTAATACAGCGTCCTATGGAAACGGCAACATGGATTACTGGCTGGTCAGGACAGACGGGTCGGGTACCGTGATATGGCAGAAGGCTTTCGGCGGCACCGGGGATGAATTTCTCTGTGCCGCGGCAATGACATCAAGTAACACCATCCTTCTGGCCGGGATATCAACGTCATCCGAAGTAATGTACGCCGTGTCTTCGAGGAACTCCGTTTATTGGATCCTTTGTCTCAATGACGCGGGCAATATTATCTGGCAGAAAACTTATCACGATCCGCGGGATACAAGTGCCCTTGGCAGTGACACAAAGTGCGCCGTACAGGAGACAAAAATACCCAACAGGTACCTTTTCGCCTGTTCTGCCTCCGTAGACCGAAACGGTTCTGATTATTGTTTATTAATCCTGAAGAATGACGGATCCATCAAGCGCCAGAACAGGTATGGGGGGCCTGATTCCGATTATGTCAAGGAAGTGGTGTACATGCAGGATCACTGTTGCTGCGCCATCGGGACCACCCGGTCATTCGGCGGCGGCAATTCAGATTACTGGTTTTTAAAGGCTCTCCCTGACCTGAAATGCACCCCTTTGTCGGCAAATTCCGGCTTTCTTGAAAATGAAGCAGGCGGTGCTTCGGTTCCTACTCAAGCGCAGACCAGAACGCTTGAAAGCAATTTTCTTGAGAAACTCGATACCATGACCTGGACCATTACCGACACGCAATGTACCCGGACAACGCAGGCCCCTTAAGGAGAAAAAGAATGAAGAAAAACATGGTTTCGATAATAATATTTATATGTATTTCTTTTCCGGTAACGCGGCTTTTTCCCGAAAGCGAAATTGTGTTTCATTATGCCTTTGTAATAAGGAACGATACTAATGCGGTTTCATTGCTTGATACCAGCGGAACACATACGCGGATATACCCTGATGCACATGTACGCATTCTTCTGCAACCCGTGGAAAATGCTTGCCTTTACCTTTTTCTCCATGACGCGGAGGGAACCCTGTCGGTCCTGTTTCCGGAACGGTATGATACGGTATTTGAAGAGGAAAAATATTATGATGCCTTGTACAGCATCCCGGGGCCGGCATCGTGGTTTGTGCCCAATGAAAAGAAGGGGACGGAATCTTTTTACCTGCTTGTTTCACAGACCCGGCTCACCAGACTGGAATCATTGGTGCAGGAATACCTGAAACTGGCGGAAACGGATGCAGACAGGAAGAAAGAAGCTGCCGGGGAAATTGAAAGTGAAATAACCATGCTCAGGCGGGTACACAGCAGTTTCACGGAGAAGGCTGTTTCTCCGGTTGTTATTGCCGGTGACTACAGGGGTGACAATACCGCCGGATATCTGCCTGAAAAAATGATGGAAGTGAGGGCGGGCAGTTTTTATGCCAAAACAATCAGGCTTGTCCACTAAATCACCATCCATTAAACAGGCCGCGTGTATTATTCTTTCCTTTATTTTTGCCTTTATGATGGCGGCCATGGTTCCCTTCGATGAAGGTTGGGGAGATTTTATGCAGCGTCTCCGCTATCGCCTGTTCGGTACGCAGGATATCTCTCCCCACCTGGTTCATGCCGTCATAAATGATATCAGCGTGGAAACCCTGGATCTGGATTCACAGAATAAAAACATCTATGCCCGGGTGCTGGCTATTCTCAATAATGCGGGAATCAAAGATACAGGCTGTGATGTCTTTTTTACGGAAAAAGCCTTATCCCTTGATGAACCCATGCTTCCCGTTAAAATTTCGATCAATGACAATGTCCACTTTCCGGTAATTATTACGCCGAATACGTCCCTGTCAATGGGAACGGCCGGTGATGAAAAATGGGACAGTTTCCTATGGCACCCCAAAATTATAAATCATGGTTCTCCCCTGCAGGCCGGGCATGTCCTCTATCCCGCCGATTCGCTGTTTCCTGTCACGAGCGGGTTGGGACACATCAACTGCCAGGTGGACCCGGACGGGACAATACGGCGCCTGCCTTTATTGTATCAGTATAAAGAAGGCTATATTCCGGCTTTAAGCCTTGAAATACTCTGCAGCTTTCTTGATATCCATCCGGACCGCATTGAAGTGTCCTTCGGCTCTTATTTATTGATACCGGGAACGGAAAAAAATCAGCCTGTCAGAATCCCGATTGACGATCACGGCATGATGCGCTTGTCCTATGCGGGTCCCTGGAAAGATTCTTTTATCCATTTTCCGCTTCACAGATTGCTGGAGGCGGAAGATGACAGGAACGCACAGGTCCGGCTCTATGATGACCTGTCCGGGGCCCTCGCCTTCCTTTCCGATTCGTCTACGCGAAGAAAAGACTATGGCAGGGTGCCTCTTGAAAGCACTTACCCGCTAAGCGGCATTCACCTGAACGCCCTTAACACAATGTTAACCGGTACCTTTCCCGTTACCACCCCGCTTCCTGAATTCCTCATTATCATTTTTATAATTATTTTCGCGTTGTGGCTCGTGACCCGTATTTTTGATACATACATCCCGGATTTGCTGGCTGGTGCCGGTCTGGGCTTGCTGTGTATTGTTTATTTTTTTATACGCTTTCTCACCGCCCATGTCCTTCCACTCCCCACGGTACCGCTTTCAGGGATCCTCTTTTCTTTGATAACACTTGGTGTTTATTATTATGTCCGGAACAGGCGCTTTGTGGCCGTTTTAAAGGAAAAGGCCACTTCGGCGCACAGCCTGGAACTGCTGAATCGTGAGCTTGAAGATTCGAATAATTCCTATGTTCACCTGCAGAGGAATATAACCCGGCTCTTGAGGTCAATCACCAAAAGCCTTGATATTCCCCTGTCCCGGTTGCACGGGGTTTTATCCGAATTTCAGCTCCATGAAAACAGAATACCGGTCGAAATACTGAAGGAAATCAACACCGCGGGTGAAACAATCCGCGGGTTATCGTCATTAATCAGGGAATTGTCGGAATTAACAGATATCAAGCAAAATTTTGATTTATTAACCTTTTCCGAAATTGAACTGACCGGCTGCGTTAAAGGCATTGTTCAACGCCTTGCCCCTCTTGCGGAATCACGCGGCTGTACTCTTCTGTTCAACAATTCCGTTTCTTCCTTTACAGTTACGGCGAATCAACGGATGCTGGAAAAAATACTTTTTCTTCTTATTACCTCCGTACTTAAAATCGCTTCTCCGGGCAGTCATGTGAGCGTTTCTTTTTCCTTTACCGAATCAACCTATGCCATCCGCATTGAAATTCATGGAGAAACTGATTCGGGTTTGACGCCTTTATTTTCAGGTGCGGAAAAAAACCGGAAACAGGCGGCCGGCGGCGGTTCATTGCTGCATGAATATATTGCACTGTATAATGGAAGAACGTCGATCGAGTCGGAAACCGCCGGACTCAAAATAGTGAATGTAATTTTCCCCGTCAGGCTGCCTGTACCGGCAGGGGAAAATTGGGCTGAACCTGAAAATTCTGAAACACAAATACCGACAACAAGTGTTAATGAACCGTCTTTCCCCGAAAAACAGGCCGCATTGTTGTTTCCCCGTGAGACGGTCGTCATCATCGATCATGATGAGGCTGCCTTAAGAGGGTATCGTGAAGCTTTGGATGCCTCGGGAATAACGAATACCCTGTTTTTGAAACAGGGTTCGGACCTCCTTGCCACCGTCCAGTCAAAAAAAGTGTCGGTAATCCTCCTGGACCTGGCATTGCAGGACATTCCCGGACTGGCCTTGTTAACCGAACTGCGGGAAGAGTATCCGGAAATACCGGTCATCGTGATATCCGAGATTGACGCGGTGGAGACGGCGGTGGAATGCATGAAGCAGGGCGCCTTTGATTACGCCGTCAAGCCTGTTGCCGTGCCGGGGTTATACTCCCTTATCCGGCGTGCCGTTGAACGGACCGAGATTGAGTTGGAGGCAAAGCGCCTCCGCGAGGGAGGCCGTTCGGTACTGCAGCACCCCGAGGCATTCGCCTCGATAATTACGGTAGATCCGGTCATGCTGGATGTATTCAGAACCATGGAAGCCTTTGGTCCGGGAAGCGACCCTGTTCTCATTCTCGGTGAAAGCGGAACTGGGAAAGAGCTTTTTGCAGACGCCTTGCATCTTCTAAGCGGGAGGAACGGCGCTCTGGTAAAGGAAAACATCGGGGCACTCGACGCCGGGGTTTTTTCCGATACCCTGTTTGGCCATACAAAGGGGGCCTATACCGGCGCTCTTAATGCACGCAAGGGCCTGGTGGAAGAGGCCTTTGGAGGTACGCTTTTTCTCGATGAAATAGGTGAACTGGATTCGGAAATGCAGGTAAAACTATTACGTTTCATAGAAAGCGGCGAGTACAGGCCCGTAGGTTCCGACAGGCCGCATGTTTCCGATGCCCGGATAATCGCCGCCACCAATGCGGATATCGACGTGCTTGTCAAGGCCGGTAAATTCCGGCGCGACCTTTACTACCGTTTATCGCATGTTATCCGAATACCCCCGCTCAGGAAACGGATGGGTGATATTGCCCTTCTGGCGGAGTATTTTTTGGAAAAGGCTGCGGAAAAACTGCAGACAAAGGTGATCCATATTTCAAAACGATTAATTCAAGACATGAAACATTATCCATTTCCCGGTAATGTAAGAGAGCTTGAGAGCCTGATATTTGCCGCAGCTAAATTATCCGGCAAAGGGAAGGAGGCGGAAACATACATAAGGCAATACCTGAAGGTCCATGGCCAGAAGGATTTACCCCAACAGCAGTCCGTATCCGTTTCCCCGTCATTTTCTACCCTGGCGGAAACGGAAGAACGCCTTATCAGGGAAGCAATGCTTCGAACGGGCAATAATCAACGGGCCGCGGCACGGCTTTTAGGCATATCTCCTTTTGCTTTAAACCGAAGATTGCAGCGGAAAAGGAAGGATTGAAAAAAAAGAGATAGCCCGCCGGCCGCTTCACTAAAAAAAATAGATGGCCTGGCGGCCATCTATTTTAAACGGGGAACAAAAACTTAATAGATCACGTCTTTCCATTCAGTCTGGTTTTGGATACCGTATTCATACCAGCGGTTTGATGTTTCATCAATCCATATTCCCGAATATTGATATTTGAAATATACGATCTGGCTGTTCATCAAGACAATTATTGTATTAAATCTGACGCCGTCGGACCCTGTTTTGGATATTTGTGCAAAGTATGAATCTTTCAAAATGCCATATCCTCCAAGACCGCTGAAATAATCTGTTTCGCCTTTTACAAAATCATCATAGGTGGAATCCAGACGCACCTTGGAGTTCACACTTGATAGTTGTATATAAACAGGGTCATTCGTATCTGAACATGAGCTGTCGGATGTCGTTGTAATGACTTCCATATTATAGACGTATGAATTGGCATCTAGTTTCTTGTAAGTATCGAGTTTCCATTCTCTATTATAGTAAGAATTATTAATAACGAATGAATATGTTACATCCCACATTCCGCACCTAATTTCGTGGAAAATATATTTTTTCGACCTGTTTACCGAACGCCTTGATTATTGTTTTGTGTTCATCCT
>JAFGKU010000132.1 GCA_016928415.1 Spirochaetales bacterium | reverse complement strand
GGTATTGAAGCCGACAGTGATAAAGCTATCTTTCCGGCAGTGGATCTGGAATTATCAATAGGGCACGATAATGGAATAAAGTTTAAATACCCGTGGCTGATTCCTGGTATTGGATCAACAAATATCGCTAAAAATAACTGGGAAGGCCTGGCCATAGGTTCGGCATTATCAGGCACTGCTCTCACTATTGGCGAAAATGTTGTAGGTATGGATATTGAGGCTGTAATTGAAAATGGCCGGGTAATTGATACGGCAGATCTAAAACGGCGTGTCAAATTATACAAAGATTACCAAAATAACGGATATGGCGCCATAATTGTGCAGGCTAACATCGAAGATACACGCCTGGGTGTGCAGGAATATGCCATTGAAAAACTTGGTGTAGAATGTGTCGAGCTTAAGTGGGGGCAGGGAGCCAAAGATATTGGCGGGGAAGTTAAAATAAGAGATCTTAAAAAGGCCCAAATGTTGTATAAAAGAGGTTATATAGTATTACCTGATCCTACAGATCCAAATGTTATGGAAAATTTCTCGCGAGGCTCCTTTAAAGAGTTTGAACGTCATTCACGTGTAGGTATGGTGACCGAGGAATCCTTTGCAAAAAGAATTGAAGAACTGAGAAAAGCAGGAGCAAAATACATTTTCCTGAAGACAGGCGCTTATCGTCCTGTTGATCTGGCCCGGGCGGTTTCATTTGCATCCAAGTACAAACTGGATCTTCTTACTGTCGATGGCGCGGGTGGTGGTACGGGCATGAGCCCATGGAGAATGATGAATGAATGGGGTGTTCCTCCTGTGGAACTGCATACACTCTTATATAGATATGCGAAGAAAATTTCAGATAAAGGTGAATATTTACCTGCCTTGGCAATAGCCGGTGGATTCACATTTGAAGACCAGATGTTTAAGGGGCTTGCCATGGGTTCGCCATTTGTAAAGCTTGTAGGTATGGCACGTGCTCCGATTGCGGCAGCCATGGTTGGTAAAACTATTGGAAAAACAATTAATGAAGGACAAATCCCTGTTTATATCGAGCGTTTTGGCAGTACTAAAAATGAAATATTCATAACAGCAGGTTCTTTGCGTAATAAATTAGGAGACAAGGAATTTGAAAAATTACCTACCGGAGCCCTTGGTCTCTATACTTATTATGAACGATTGGCTCAGGGTTTACGCCAATTAATGGCTGGAAGCCGGAAGTTTTCATTAAAACATATTTCACGCGATGATATTGCAGCCCTTACTCATGAAGCGTCCGATATTAGTGGTATTCAATATATTATGGATGTTGATAAAGATGCTGTTGATAATATTTTAGGAAAGAATATGTAGTTGGAAGAAAAATGTATATCACTTCCCTGTAATGCCAACTTCCCAATTCAGATACGGTATAATAAATAGAAGTCCGCAAATCCTTTGTTTTAATGGATGATAATAAGGAAGCAAATAGAATGCTTAATGCCCATAAAATACATATTTTCTAGTATTTATACGAATAATTTATTAATTTGCTGGGGAATTGATTTTTATCCTTCCTGCAGATCCGCCAGTTCCTTTATTAATATTTTCTCTTTGTCCGAAAGGTTTCTGGGGGTGGTGATCGTCACTTTGACATACAGGTCTCCGAAGGTACCGGGTTTATCGTAAACGGGGAACCCTTTCCCTTTTAGCCTGAAAGTTTTTCCGTTCTCCGTTTCCGGCGGTATCTTTATTTTAAAATTCCCTGACAGAACATTAATTTCCTTTTCCCCGCCTAACAGTAAAGTATACACGTTTACCGGCACCTCTATGAAGAGGTCGCTGCCGGCGAGTTTGTAGACCGGGTGCGGCGGGACGTGGATTGTTAAATAAAGATCTCCTTTCCCGCCCCCGTTTGGACCGGGGCCCCCTTTCCCTTTCAATTTGATTGTTTGACCGTTTTTGAGTCCGGGCTTGAATGCCATACGCAGGTTTTCATTGTTGATATTGACGATCTTCGTACTTCCGGCATACGCCTCCTCAAAGCTTATTTCAAGCTCGGCCCTGTAGTCCTGACCCCTTGTGACACGTTTCTCCCGGCCGGGACCGAATCCTCCAAAGGAATCACCGAAAAAGGTTCTAAAGAATTCCGAGAATCCTCCCCCGCCGAACAGGTCCGCCATGTCCCCCTCAAAAAAGGTATAGGTGGTGCCATTTCCGTTGGCCTGCCGGTTAGTAAATGGGGAATTCTGCCCGAAGTTTTCATATTGCTGCCAGTTTGCTCCTAAGGAGTCGTACTTTTTCCGTTTTTCAGGATCAGACAAAACTTCGTGGGCTTCGTTTATGTCAGCGAATTTGGACGCAGTGGTTTTATCACCCGGGTTAACATCGGGATGGTACTTGCGCGCCAGTTTCCGGTACTGTTTCTTGATTTCATCCGTTGAGGCTGATTTCCCAACCCCAAGTATTTTATAATAATCCTTGTACTCCATAGTATCACCTGCTCTAAGGAATTAATTACTAAAAAATTGAGTAATAGACAATATGCGCGGTGAAATTTGATAAGTATGGTTATCTATAATATTGATTAATTATTCATCCAAAGACAATGCTTTCCCGCCGAGGAATTTCCCATCCTCATCCCAACTGAATTCGTATGTGCCCTTGTATGTTTTTCCCTTCAGCTTCGTTTTTCCCATGGATATGCAGGTTTTCAGCGCCCCGCTTTCATGCCACGAAATACGCGCCTCGGCATTTATACGGCCTGAGGGGGTGGTAACGGGGATCTCTTCCCGCAGGTTGACGGCGCTTATTTTTCCACCCGGGTACCACCAGATATATTCCCTCATCACCTTGAACTTCCCTGAAGGTGTTTCGATTTCCTGGAGATCGGCCAGACTGCATTGCCTGATTTCTCCCGTTGGATACCAGCCCAGGTACTCCTTCACCTTCAGGTTTCCGGATGGAGTCTCTATGTCAATTCTGCCTTTTAAGTGACATGAGTCAAGTTCGCCCGTATCATACCAGCCAAGAGAACTTACTTCCAGGTCACCTGAAGGGGTTTTAACGGGAACCTTTTTATCCAGCCTGCACCACTCGAGCTGCCCATTATCGTGCCATGAAATTTTCTCTTTTAAATTCAGTATTCCGACGGTTGTTTTGACGTCCTGTTGCTCTGAAAGGTAGGTTTGTCTTGCGGCACCGTTCGGGTGCCAGGCAAAAAAAGATCTCACCGTCAAGGTGCCTGACGGCGTGTCCGCCGGCTGCGGTTCTGCGAGATTGGCTTTAACCAATGTGCCGTTATCATGCCAGACCAGGTACCCCTTGACTTTTAAATTTCCGGCCGGGGTTTTTATAAGCGTAGGTGCCAGTATCCTGCATTCACGGATTCCGCCCGATTCGTTGTACAGGAAAATTTCAGCCGCCTTGTCATCGATTTCTTGGCCGGAAGGCAGGGTCAAGGCTGACAATGAATTTGTTACGAGTAAAAGAATGAAGCATAACTTATTCATTTTATCCCCCTTCGCATACAATGATAGTTGACCTTATTTTTGAAAACAAGGGGAGCAATTGGAGAAAGGTTAGGGGTTAGAGGTTGACGGCATCGTATTTTTCAGTGGCGATCTTCCATGCGAAAATCGACGACTATCTGGTTGTACGCATTTTCGTAGACATGGAGGAATGCCATACCGTCCCAATCAATATATGCAATCGGTACATTACGCTCATCGGGCGGTGCATTCGATACCCGTACCCTTGAAGTAAATTCCCCGTAGCCTGGAAAGAGTTCGTCCTCCGAGGGATCACCTGAAAATTTGCTACAGGTATCTTTCAAGTAATTGAAGGCATGCCTTGACTTTCTAAAAGACCTGGAATTGGATTCTGTCCTTCCGAAATACTGCAGGAAAGACAGCGTGTCATTTTTAAAAGTCAGGAAAATTGTGAATTCAATATCATTAATTATTTCCCGGGAATTGGCGAAAAGGCAAAAACGGATCCTGTCATTCCAGAAAGCCGGATCATAATCCTTTTTATTTCCTTTTGCCGGCTTAATATGAGGAAATATTTTTGTGAAAGCGGTTAAGCTCATGTTCCTGTAAATATTTTCAATTATGAACAAATCACCCCTATCCTTTGAATGGTATCATTGTAATATTCCCGGTATCTTTATTCAAGAATGACTTGAATGAATAATTCGATAGTGTCGGACAGGGATTTGCCTTTAATTTACATGATGTTCAATCCTATTATTTGAAGTTCTCATGAAAGTCAATGAATTGAAGGTATATTGCTATAAATTTTATTTCTTGTATAATTAAACCGGGTTTAATTATTCCGGTCAAGGATAATCATGCCGAATTTGTTCGCATTCTAAATAGGAAAATAGAATGATCAATCCCACATTCCGCACCTAATTTCGTGGAAAATATATTTTTTCGACCTGTTTACCGAACGCCTTGATTATTGTTTTGTGTTCATCCT
>JAFGKU010000131.1 GCA_016928415.1 Spirochaetales bacterium | reverse complement strand
GATTCTGAAATCCTCGATTTTCTGTTCTTTCGGCACCCTGTCTGCAGGGACGATAATTTCTTTAAGTTTTTTCAGCTCGGTTTTGAGGGCGTCATTGGACTGCTTCAATTCGTTTATTCTTTTATCCGCATAGAGATGAAAATTTTGTACCATGGATTTAATTTCGTCCCTGTAGAGGGCCGCCATCAGACTGCCGCATACCTCTTTGCGTAGATTTTCATAAAAATTTGTTTCCCAGGACAGAAAATTGAAGACCATGTACCCTATCTGGAAAAATCCGTGAAAAAGGGGTTCCACGAGAAAAATTCCGGATGTGTTTTGAAAAAAATGTATCGAGTTGGGCAGGAACTGTTTGGCGGGAAACCTGATCCAGTCACCCTTCTGCATTGTGTTCATGCCGTTTTCCAGGGCGAGGATGAGAAGGGCCGTGTCGTATGTTTTTTCAGGTTCCTCATAGATGGCCATATAGCAGGTTTGTATTCCTATGCGTTTGAGCCAGATGGCCATCGCATCCATCTGGTCGTGTATTTCCGTCGTAAGCTGGATGGCCTGGGTCAGGTCCATAAGGCCGAATGCCTTGTCCAGGATGCGTATATTCCTGTGCGCCTCGAATTCCTTGAAGACATTTTCAATGGACCATTGCGCCTTCAGGAGAAGCGGGTATATTTTCTGTTTTTCCTTTTCCGAATAATGGTTTTCAATCGATTCCAGAAAATTATGCAGATATACCCTTTCATATCCCCTGCCGATGAGCAGCTTGATGAAATTTTTCCAGACAGGGATAAACTGCGAGTCATCTTTCCTGGAAACGCTTTTCTGGAAGCTTTGAATCACCGATTTTATTTCCTCTTCCGTGACCGATTCGGGTTTGCTTTTCCCTGCTGTGCCGGGTATGGTCTGTGATTTCTCCGTGGATGCTTCGGATTCCTTGAGATGAATCTCAACGGGATTTTTACCGCATCCGCAGGACTGCCTGATGACAAGTTCCGCCGGGTACCGTTCTATTGCCGGGAGGGAAGTCTGTTTCCCGCCCAACAGGTGTTCATGAAGCCTTTTCAATGCGAATCTGCCCAGGTCGTAGATTGGCTGGTTGATGGTGGTGATGGAGGGTACGTAGCTTTCTCCCGCCTTGATATTGTCGAATCCGGCCACGGCTATATCACCGGGCACGGATATGTTCCTTTTCCGCAGCTCGTCAATGGCGCCCATGGCCACATCGTCATTGGAGGTGATGAGGGCGTCAAAGCTTTCCTGCCGTTCATCCAGGAGTATCCTCACGGCCTCAAGCCCGAAATGCTGGCCGTATTCACCCTGTACAACCAGATTGGCATCATACGGCAGGTTGTACTGCGTCAGGCTTTGTATATATTCGTGGTGCCGTTCCATGGCGTCATTACTCGTCAACGGCCCCCTGATAAACGCTATCCGCTTAAAGCCGTGGTCCTCTATAAAATGGGCCATTAATGCCTTTATCCCGTAGGAATTATCAATTACTATTGAGGGCGTGGGCCTGAAATCCCTTCCGATGCTTATTACAGGGATGGGATCGAATGATTTACAGAACTCCAGGGCCGCATCCCGGTCGATACTGCCTGCCACCAGGTATGAAAAAAACACGATACCGTCAATATCACGCGGATTTATGTAACTGTATATTAAATTTCTGTTTTGTTCGTAAGTATACGGTGATTCAAGCAATCCGCCCACATACAGGAGGAGATTTATATTGTTTTCCTGCGCGTAATCCGTTACGCCGGACAACAGGTTTATATGAAAATCCGATTCTGTGTGATTAATCAAGACCGCGATGTTGGTTCTCAAAATCCGTAACTCCTGATATATATTCTATCATATAATAGCCTGTTTTGGGAACCACCAATACCGGCCATACATCAATTCCCGATTTACATTGGGAATGGCTTGCGAACATAAAAAAAAGACTGCCTTCCCGGGTGAGGAAGGACAGCCTTAAAGGGGTGGTAGGTTTAATTATTAAAGGGAATGCCTTGTATTGAATACGGGCATCCCCTCTATAATTCTATAATATGTATTCTTTAATATCCCTGCATACCGTCACCGTACTGGAATAAAGGATCGCCGTATATGGGCAGGACCGGTTCGTGATTGGCGATTTTATTCCTGATTTCCTGTCGTTCCGCCGCCGTCGCCCCCAGATCGAACGGGAGGTCCCATTTTTCCAGCTGGTTGGTGGGAGTATCCGTCCCCACCTGGTCCATGGACCTCGGCAACTGCCATGGGAGTTTTCCCCTGGGTGTGTAGTCGCCGAATAAAACCTGAGCCAGACCCGGGCCTCCACCGTCGCCAGGTCGATAGGCGATCACGACGGCATCCGCAATATCCAGTACGTCGGCGATCACATAGGGCCTTGGCATGATAATGACGGCGATGGTGGGAATTCCCCGGTTCTTATAGCTTCGGATCAGGTCCACCTGGTCTGCCGGCAGATAATCCTGGTTGATATCCCAGTAAGTTCCGTGCGTGTATGATTTTTCTCCTACAATAACGATCGCGGCACCGGGATTACTCGCGTCGTTCAAGTACACGTTCGCGCCGTTTTGAGCGGCACGCTGGGTGATGGCCTGGTACATGTTCAACGCGCCGTATTCGTCATGGAAATAACTCGTCCATACGGAATGGCTTTCGCCGTCCTCGGCCCTGTCCCCGGCCACGATAATGTTGGAACCGGAACCCGGCCTCAGAGGCAATGTACCGTTATTGTTTTTCAATAACGTCATGCACTGTCTTGCCGCATCTATCACCGTATTGTAGCTGTCGGTAGTAAACCATGTATTTGGGCCGTTGACCGGATCACCGTAAGGATCCTCGAAAACACCAAGCCTGAATTTTGTGTCCAGGATTTTTCTGACCGCGTCGTTGATGCGGGTTTCGCCGACTTCATTCATGAATGTCGCCATGCTGAATCCTACGGCACCGGGATCGGCGCCGCCCATGACATCGGCTCCAGCCTGGGCTGCATCCACCCATGCGCCCCACGGGAGCCAGTCCGTGCAGATAACCCCATTGAATTTAACCGTATCGCGCAGGTATTGAAGTATCGGGGCGCTGTTGCCGGCTCCTTCCCCGCCCGGGTCAAGGTACGAACTTCCCGCGTACCCGGGCATGACGCCGCCGCCGCCCGCGTCTATATTGGCAAACCACGGTTTCATGTGGTAGACGATGGAAACCGCGTCATACACTATTCCGGCCTCACCGCCGGCACCTTCACCGGGCCAATGTTTTGTCGTGACCATTACAGAGCCCGGGTTGAGCTCCGGTCCTCCCTGTAAACCGCATACCAGGGCGCGGACGATGGCGGCCGCGAATTCGGCATCCTCCCCGCATCCTTCCTGTATTCTCGGATAAAGGACCTTGGTCGCCACTTCGGCAAGGGGAGCCAATGTCCCGCGGAATCCGACGGCAACCTGTTCGCGTCTCTGGATATCTCCCACCCGTCTTATCAAATCCAGGTTTCTGGTCGCTGCCAGGGCGCTCTGGGTGGGATAGGTGGTGGCGTAGCCGTGTATGCAGTCGCCGGCGGAAACGAACGGGATGCCCAGCCGTGTGGCTGCGCTGGCCTTCTGCTTGTTGAACATGTCGTCGACGCTGCCCGGCCCGAACGCCCAGCCGGACTTCGGGTAGGCCTGCGCATTGTAGAACATCTGGTATGCTTTTTCCTCAAGCGTCATCCTTGACATAAGGTCGTTCACCCGGGAGGTAACCGGCTGCCGCCAGTCCTCGTAAGTCTCGATGACGCCGTTCCTGTTCAGGTCACGGCATCCGTTTATCAGGTTGATGCCGTCCGCCACCTGTTCAACGGCAGGCAGGTATACACTGAATATACCCAGGTTCGAATAGGACCTTGCGCTTCCGTTTACGGCGACGACATACCACTTGTATGTCCATCTGTCGGGCAGGTCCTGTGTCAGCGTGTAGGTTGTGCCGGAAACTTCCGCCATTTTCGTGAAGCGGTCCAGCAGGCTTCCCCATTGGGTAAAATCGTAATCGGTCCGGGTTATGTTCAGCCAGACCTCGTAGTAGTTGGCCGATACGCCGTTCCAGGAGAGCGTGGGCCTCCGGGTGTTTGTCACCATGGCGCCGTTTGCCGGAGAGTTTACGTTAAACGATGCTGCGCCGGGCGGGACGGGAGGAGGATTCGGATTCGGGTTAGGATCGGGAGCGCTGCCCGGTCCGTATCCGGGACTGTAAAGTTCGAATTCCCAGAGAGAATAACCCCAGTCGGAATTTCTTCCGGTACCGTACATCCTTACGTACCTGCCTGCGGCCGATATTGTCAGGTCATCGGTCCTCGGTTCGAGGGGCAACCCGGACTGGTTGAACACGTAGGCGGTTGACCATGAAGCGCCGTCGTCCGATACCTGTATTTCATAATTACTGGCGGAAGCCGTTTCCCAGTGGAGAATGACCCTGCCGAGACTGTATTTCAATCCCAGGTCCACGTAGATCCACTGCGGATCGGAGAAGGCGCTTTCCCACCGTGAATTCAGGTTGGCATCCACGGCCAGTGACGGGTCTCCCGATGAGGCATACGCCGGCATTTTGGAAGCGAGATTGCCGATTCCGATGACGCCGCCGCCGGGACCCGGAGTCGGTGTGGCCACGGTAAGGGTCCGCGTGGTTACCGATGCATCTGCCGATTCATTGCCGGATGTATCGACGGCCCTTACCACGAACGTGTATTGCGTGCCGGGATTCAGGCCGCTTACCGTCTGCGAGGTGCTTGCCCCGTCAACCGTCTGCACGAGATTTCCCGACAGGTATATCCTGTAGCTGCCGATGCCGACGTTATCCGTGGCGTGCTGCCATGAGAGCGTCACGGCGTAAACGGCGGGATTGGCTGTCAGGTTCTGGGGCGGGCTCGGCGGTTCCGTATCATTGCCACCGTTCGTCGGTGTGGGCGTCGGGGTTGGTCCGGAACCCGTACCGTATATTTCGAATTCCCAGAGGGAATACCCCCATGCCGTTCCCCGTGCCGTGCCGTACATTCTGACGTACCGTGCGCTGGCCGCCGTGAAGGAAATGTCATCCGTACCGCCGTTGCCGGCAGTGGTCGAATAGACCGTGGTCCATGATGATGCGTTCGAGGAAACCTGTATCTGATAGGCGCTCCCGTACGCGGTTTCCCAGTACAGCACCACCCGGCTTACCGTATACGTTGCACCAAGGTCACAGTAGATCCATTGGGGGTCGCTGAAATCCGATCCCCAGCGTGTGCCCATGTTTCCGTCGAAGGCTCCTTCGGGGGGGAGCCCCGCTTCGGTGGAGGAAGAAGTGCCCGGCCGCCCGACGGCCAGGTTGACTGTGGTTCCCGGTGTCGGTGTATTGGTGGGGGTTGGCGTCCGTGTGGGAGTGTTGGTGACTGCCGAGGTTCGTGTGGGAGTATTGGTGACTGCCGTGGTTCGTGTGGGAGTATTGGTGACCGCTGTAGTGAATGTGGGAGTGGG
The DNA here is from genome assembly GCA_016928415.1 of Spirochaetales bacterium. Taxonomy (GTDB): domain Bacteria; phylum Spirochaetota; class Spirochaetia; order SZUA-6; family JAFGRV01; genus JAFGKU01. The sequence continues at coordinate 62,182 of JAFGKU010000131.1, read as the reverse complement.
GGTCCGGGTCGGTGTGTTCGTCGGGACGGTCCCGCCGGTGACGCCATAGAGTTCCCATTCGGCAATCTGGAGGATGGTTCCCGTGTTGTTGTTCATGTTCAGGCGGTAGTAGGAGTAGGCGGTTGAATTACTAAAGGTAAATTCACGGGTCTGGAACCGGTTCGGGAAATCCTCACCGCTTCTGCTGTCCAGGGTGGCCCAGGTAGATCCGTTAGCCGATCCCTGAAGGGTCCATGAATACGGGTCCCTGTCGGGAACGTCATTCGCCGACGTCATCGTATAACGGGTGATGACAGAGGTTGTGGACTGCTGGAACTGAACCCATCCTGATGCATGAAATGTGAGATATTTTGTTGACGTGTTGTTGTCGGTTAACTTCGTGATGTCTTCACCGGAAGGTGAATCGGTGTACTGTGCCGAGACGGTACCCGCTGTGTCGGTAATATCCGTCAAGGTTATATTCGTTACTACGGGCGTAGGTGTCTGTGTATTGGTAGGCTGCGGGGTGTTCGTGGGTGCAGCCGTTGCCGCGGTTGATCCGTACACTTCGAATTCCCAGAGGGAATAGCCCCATCCCGTCCCCCGTGCCGTGCCGTACATCCTCACATAACGTGCGCTCGCCGATCCAAAGGAAATGTCGTCGGTTCCACCGTTGCCGCTTGTGGTTGTATATACCGCCGTCCATGTTGACGCATTCGAGGAAACCTGAATTTGATAGGAGCTTCCGTACGCCGTTTCCCAGTATAGAACAACCCGGTTGATGGTATATGCGGCACCCAGGTCCACGTAAATCCATTGAGGGTCGCTGAAATCGCTGCTCCAGCGCGTGTTCATGTTGCCGTCAATGGCTGATTGGGGGGTAAAGTCCGCTTCTATGGAAGAGGCGGCAGCTGTTTTGTTTAAAGCCAGATTTGTTTGGGCGATTCCCGTTGAAACGATGAAAAGGGACAGGAACGCTGTCAGTAACAATGTCATGACCTTTTGCTTTTTCATCATATCCTCCTGTTTTTTTTTAATAACTTTTAGGCACCTCTAAAAACTAACGATTTATTCTGGGCAACCTCTAAAAACCCCAATTTCAAAAGGGTTTTGATTCGGCTATCGGCTCTAATAAGGAGGTTTTTAGAGGTGCCTTTTTATAAACCCCTGCAATGTAAAAGGAAATTCAATGAAAAACCCGGGAACTCCGCTGGTTTTTCAAATTAAACTTGATTTAATCTTTTGTTTTTTAATTCCCCTTTACTGAGTAATTTTCAGGGCGGTAACCGTCCTTCATACTCATTGTCTACATTTTAATACGTATGCCTGTTTTGCGAAATGCGAAACTTTTGTCTTTTTCTGGAGTAAATTGTCGAATTTTCCCGCAATACCCGGCAGGTGTCCACACGGTATATTATTGTCTTTGATGCATAATTATACTATAATAAGCTATGCTGCGGCAGCCGGGAAATTATGTTGCCGGCGATCATGTTCCGGCATACAGGTATTTTGAAAAAGGGGAGGTAAGAACGGAATGATTTCTTACACTGATTTGAAGGATATCCTGAAAATTACGGTCGCGTGGGAAAAAAAATTGACGGACCTTTATGATGTTGCGGAATTCGGTTTAAAAAATACGCAATCAAAACAAATCATTAACCAGTTGAAGGAGAACCATATAGAACGGCTTTCCATTTTGGAAAATATACAGATAGAAAAATACGGCAGGACCGAGTGGATGCTGCACGCCCTGGGCTATAAGGATGAGGAAATCGTGCCGCAGAAGAAAATTACCAGGGAATCCACCCCCTCGGATATTGCCGCTCAAATTTTAGACTATGAGGAAAAATTAAAAGGTTTTTACCAATCGATCCATGACAGGCTCGTAACTGCCGCCCAAAAGGAATTGTTCGCCTCATTGGTGAAATTCAAGGAATTACAGATAGAAAATATAAAGAACATAGTGTCCGAATATTCATGATGAATCCTAAAACAAAGGTATTAAAACAATTCACCGATATTAACAGGCTGTTAAGCTGGTTTATCATATTACGGTGGATTGCCTGTTTCGGTGTCTTTATCGCCCTTCTGACGGTATTTTTTTCACTTAAGTACGATATTCCGTTTCTGAATCTGTATATCCTGAACAGCATTCTGTTCCTGCTCAATCTTTTTTTTACCGTTTACTTTTTTGTTTTAAAAAAGAAAATACTTTCCCGGCAGGAAATGAATGTTCTCTTTCACGTACAGGTAATCTGTGATTATATTCTTTTGTTCCTCCTTATATTTTTTACAGGCTACCTTGAAAATCCCTTCATTTATTTTTTCGTATTCCACATCATGCTCACCGCCTTCATTTTCTCACGCAGGGTTGTTATTTTTTACCTCAGTGTTCTGCTTGTCGCCTTTATTTCCGTTACCTTTGCGGAATATTTTTCCCTGCTGCCCCATTTTGGGTTGTATCCGGTTTCACAACAGGCTTATCATGACCTGACACCTGTCCGGGCCTTCGGGCTTATTTCGACCCTTGTCATAACGGGTTATCTCAGTACAAGCATTAAATCGAGGATTGAACAGCGCGGTAAGAGCGTGGAAGTTGAGTTGAACCGCTATAAAAGCCTGGACAAGATCAAGTCGAATTTCATCCTGCAGGTAACACACGAAATTCGCGGCCCCATCGCGGCTTTAAAAGGTTTTATTGAAATGGTGCTTAAACGCATCACGGGGGAAATCCCGGATAAAACTGACGAGATTTTGAGAAAAGCCAACCGGCGGATCGATAATCTACTGACAATAATAGATGAAATGATCGATTACGCGTATATGAAGTCGGAAGAAGACGCGAAATATATAAGCCAGGAAATCAATCTGCGTGAAATTATAGATTATAATATCGATCTTTTTACTGCCAGGGCCAGGGACAGGAAGATGAAGTTTTCCGTGAATTGTTATAATGATATTGTCCTGACTTCCAACAGGGACCTGCTTAATATTATTCTTGGCAATCTCATTTCAAATTCGATTAAATATTCCCGGGAAGGCGGTACCATTTCAATCATTGCTGAGCAAAAAAATGCCATGGTACACATTACGGTGCAGGACGAGGGAATCGGAATTCTGCCCGAAGAAATGGATAAAATATTCGAGGAATTCTACAGGACGCAAAGGGCGCGGAAGATTGAACGCGATGGTACCGGACTGGGACTTTCCATTATCAAGCGGGCTGTTGAGGCTCTTGGCGGGAGTATCTCCGTTTATTCAGAGCAGGACCGGGGTACGTCTTTTCATATTTACCATCCATGCAAAAGGGGTGAAGTCGAAAGTAATATTGACTAAAACAGTAAAAAATTGCAGTCTATAACGGGACATCATGAAGAGGAGGAAAAAATGGACAAGCAAAAAATCCTGATTATCGACGATGATGAGGATATTCTTGAAACCGTCGGCGCTTTATTAAGTCATGAAGGATACGAAATCCATTCTGCCGATACGGTTGAAAAGGGGAAGGCGATGATTGATGAAGTATCTCCTGATCTTGTTCTGCTGGATGTCATGTTCCCGGAGAAAAAAACCCGCGGTTTTGAGGCGGCGGGGGAAATTAAGGAAAAGAACCCCGAACTGCCCATATTCGTTTTTACCGCCATCAACAGGGAATATGCCTTTGATTTCAATAAAGATGATATCTGTGCCGAGGAATTCATCAATAAACCCGTGGAAACGGATAAACTTGTTGCATTGATAAAAAATTATATATAGACCGCCTCTAAAAACCTCTTTTATTCATTATGAATGCCAGGGGTTTTTCGAGGACTCTATCCCGTTATTTTTTCCTACCTTTGTTTCAGGCGCCTGCTTTTTCCTTTTTCAGCCATATATCGTAAAGTGAAAGCAGGATAAGAACGAGGAAAGAAAGGGCCAATGATACACCTCCTGCAATTACAAGGATAGAAAATGCGGGTGATAATTTGGCGAGCCACCAGGACCCCACATCTAAAACAATGGAAAGAAATGAGCCCACGATAACAATGATTTTCCAGATTTCCTTGAAGGATGTAAAGGAGAATACCAGGGCCAATGCGAAAATGATGGCCAGGGTAGCCAGTATATGCGTGTGGCTTAATGAAACCAGCCTTACCGGTGATTTCCCCGTATCCTGGATGAGTAATTCCTTAACATCATCATAGTTAGCCGTTACAATGCCGGCAACTTCCGATTCTTTGGAATGACACGTTGTGCAGCTTGAATCAAATATTTTCTGGACCAGTTCAAATGTGCTCCCGTCCGCTCCTGACTGGATCCATTCCTTCACGGCATTGTAATCATTATCAGACTCAAAGTAGTCTTTCATGGTTCCGTCTATCGCTTTTTCAAGCTTGGTAGTTTCCCTCGCGCCGTAAAAGGAAAGGCTGATATCTTCTAATGAAAGGCCGGGCTGCCGGTCTACCGGGCTGTAAGTAAGGTAGATATTTAAAAAACCAAAGAGATAGCCGATGCCGGCAATAAGAAGAAAAGCCGTTAAGCCCAGTTTTGAGCTTAATGGAATTCTCTTCAAACCTTCAACATTCTTGAAAAACATAAGTTTATTCCTTTCTGGGTACCTGGGTAATCTGGAATACCCATAAAATAAATTATATATTATTTCTTACCTTGGGTAAAGTCAAATTTTATATCGAATATTATATCAATTTTGTCAAGAAATATTGATTTTTTGCTTTTTTTTCATTATGATTACAATACGGTTAATGTAAAGGGAAATGAGTAGTGGTTTCCCTTATGTCATTATTAATTCCATAGATATAAGGAGATGAGAAGAAGATGAAAAAGATAACGCGGGTATTGTTTTTTATCGTATTTTTCGTGGTTATATCGGGGGCCGCATTGTTATTAATGAGCGCTACCAAAAAAGAGCCGCCTTTTTTACCTGGAATCACGGTAAAAGACGACCATCCCAATGGGTGTGTGGACTGCCATAAAAAGATAAACGACAAGCTGGATTACAGGCTCAATGTTTCATTGGGCAAGCTGGAAGGGCATCCTAAAATCGATAAAATCGTGAAAAATGTGCCCAAGGATTGTTTTATGTGCCATAAGGAAGGGGCAAAAGCCGGAAAGCTGGAACTCATTCTGCATAAAGCTCATTTCCATAACCCGAAAGATAATCATTTTATTTCCAATTATAATGGCGCGTGCCTGAATTGTCATTCATTTGATGAGAAAACGGGCAGCATGCCTGTTAAGACCGGTAGTAAGAATTGGTAAAAAAAAGAAATATCATTTATTGTAGGCTATGAAAATTAAAAGCATAACTTTCAGGGGCGGGTACCGTTTTAAACGGTTCAAGGGGCAGCCGCGGGAGGAAACCGTTACACTGCCTCTTCCTGATAAGGTTATCCTGCCGCTGAAGAGAGACGGATTCGAGGAAGCAATGCCTTGCGTGGAAGTGGGGCAGAAGGTATTGACCGGACAGCTTATCGCCAGGGACGATAATTCGCTCTCAAGCCCCATTCATTCTTCCATTTCGGGAATGGTGGAATCCGTAAAAAAAATTACGCTTAATGGTGTTAAGACGGCTGCCGTCATCATTAAACCCGGGCAGTCAGAGGAGTGGGCCCCTGCCCATAATTCCCCGTCCGCCTGGGATAAAATGACGGAAGATGAATTGGATGAGATTTTATACATTTCAGGTGTGAGCTCGTTGGGATCCAATGGTATACCGACACGGTTCAACAGTTCGCGAATCGGGAAGAAGGATGTAAAAGACATCATCGTGGCTCATACGGATTCCGATGTTTTTAATGTTTCCATTCAGGCTCTCCTTGGTGATGCGGGAATGGAATCCGTCATCACGGGATTAAAGATTTTGGGAGTCGCATTTCAAGGGGCCCGGGTTCATGTGGTATTGAGCAGAAACCAAAAAAAAATAATAAAAGAACTGGCCTCAAATTTTTCTTCCGATCAAAAGATTTCAGTATACGGGGTAAAACCGAAGTATCCGCAGGATAACAGGAACATTCTCATTTCTTCGATCCCGGGCATAAACACTCACACGCGGAATATCCCTGTTTTTAACCTTCAGGATATTGTTCACATCTACGAAGCGGTGGTAAAAAAGAAACCTCTCGTGGAGCGGGTTGTTGCCTTCAGCGGCAGCGGGTTTGAGCAGAACCGCCATTACCGGCTGAGGTTGGGCACCCTGCTGGAAGATATTCTCAAGGGGAAAACGGCCGTGCCGAAGAGTGTCCGCTTCATCATGAACAGCGTTTTGAACGGGAAGGCCCTGGATGACCTGGACCGGCCCCTGACGGAAAAGATGCACCAGATAATAGCCGTCCCGGAGAATCATGAAGGCGAACTGCTGGCTTTCGCCCGTCCCGGTATGAGAAAGGATTCCATAACACCCGTGTTTGTAGCCTCTTTCCTGCCGTTCGGCAAAAAACTGGATACGAATATCAATGGTGAGGAAAGGGCATGCATTTCCTGCGGTTTTTGCGCCGACGTGTGTCCTTCACGGCTGCTGCCGCAGCTTTTACACAGGTATGCGGAAAGGAACATCATCAATGAAAAGCTCGTGCAGTACCGTATTGAAGACTGCGTGGACTGTAACCTCTGCACGTATGTCTGCACCTCCAAGATTCCGGTTGCCGCGTTGATCAAGAAAGGGAAGGAAAAGCTCGCTGCGGACGGGTTGATACAGGAACCGGGCGAGACCGGATCCGGCAAAGATTCGAATCCCGAAAAGGAGCGTGTGTAAATGAAGGGGTCCGACAACATTTTTGACAAACTGTCAAGGATAAGAGGATTAAAGCGGTTCGCCACCATATTCAGTACATTGAAGGGCATTGTTTACGGCGTCCAGGAAATTTCCGTCGGCGCCCCGCATATCCGTGATAATATTGAAATCAAACGCTACATGTCCTGCGTCATCATCGCGCTTATGCCCGCTGCGCTGGCGGCCATTTATTTTCACGGGCTCTATGTGCTCGCGATCATAGCCGTCTCTTATGTTGTCGGCGGCCTTGTAGAGGTGAGTTTCGCCGTCATCAGGAAGAAGGACATCGAGGAGGGATTCCTCGTTACCGGGATCATCTTTCCCCTGACCCTTCCCCCGGCAACGCCTCTCTGGATAGTCGCCGTCGGCGCGTTCTTCGGCGTGTTATTCGGCAAGGAAGTGTTCGGCGGAACGGGCAGGAATATCTTCAACCCGGCTCTTGTCGGGAGGCTTTTCATCACGATAGCCTTTCCCGGGGTAATGTCAGGTGTCTACAAGATGCCGCTTTCCGATGCGATAACATCGGCAACGCCCCTGGGATTGTTCAAGGCCGACCATGTCATCACTCCCGTGTGGGACCTTCTTCTGGGAATGTCCGCGGGAAGCCTGGGCGAGGTGTTCCGTCTCGGCATAATAGCCGGCGGGCTGTTCCTCATGTTTATAAAAGTGAGTAATTTCAGGATTCCCATTGCCTACCTGGGAACCGTGGCGTTATTCGCGTTCATCGGCGGCTTTTTTGCGCCCAATGTATTTGCTCCCCCGCTACTCCAGCTCTTGACTGGCGGGCTGTTATACGGCGCCTTTTTCATGGCCACCGACCCGGTCACATCGCCAATGACGAACTCGGGCAAGTGGATAGCGGGTATTCTCTGCGGCATTTTCACCGTCCTGATCCGCACCTTTTCGGGATACACCGAGGGGGTCATGTTCAGCATCATCCTCGTGAATGCCCTGACGCCGGTACTGGATACCGCCATCCTGTCAATCAAGTACAAGGCGGTGAAGAAATGAAAAAGGTGGTCCTGATGCTTCTTTTCATATTGATAATGGGCGGCATCCTTTCATCGGCAATCATTTCCGTGAATTATTTTACGGCTCCCATCATCAAGGCAAATGAGGAAAAGAAGCTGAAGACGAATATATTGATGGCCCTGGAAATTCCCTTTACGGAAGACGATATGGATTCCGTTTTTCAGCAAAAGGTCACCGTTAGAAGGGATTCCGGTAATGAGATGGATTATTACGTTTCCGAAAATAACGAAACGGCTTTCGAATACAAGGGAAAAGGGTTATGGGGGCCCATACGTGGCGTCATCGCCCTGAACCCCGATTTTAAAACCATTAAAAATGTGACCATCTCGTTCCAGGAAGAGACCCCCGGCCTGGGAAGCCGGATTGCCGAGAAGCCGTACCTGGACCAGTTCCGGAACAAGGCGTTTTCCCCGTCCATCGTTATCACCAGGTCCCCGGCAAAAAAGGACAACGAGGTTGACGCGATAACGGGTGCGACCCTCTCCAGTAAGGCGTTCGTGAAAATACTCAACGGCGAGCTGGGTCCTAAAATTGAAAAAATTACAGGAGGAAACTGATGGGTTCACAGGGTCTATTAAAATCCAGGACAGCCAAAACGATTCTTGACGGCATCTGGCGTGACCATCCCGTTTTCTCAATGTTACTCGGAATTTGTTCGGCGCTGGCCGTTTCCAACAGGGTCGCCAATGCCATAGCGATGGGAGCCAGTCTCACGTTCGTTCTTGTTTCCACGGCCATTATCATTTCCTCCCTGAGGAAGATGATCCCGAACCGGATCAGGATGATCACTTACATGATCACCATAGCGTCCTTCGTTATCATTGTCGATCGTTTCTTAAAGGCGTTTTTTCCGGGCATAAGCGAATCCATCGGGCCCTACGTGGGCCTTATCATAACCAACTGCATCGTCATGGGCAGGGCGGAGGCGTTCTTCATACAGAATAACCCGTATTATTCCGTGCTCGATGCCCTTTCAAACGGGTTCGCCTATACCTATACGCTTGTCATCATATCGGTGGTGAGGGAAATCCTCGGTTTCGGGACCCTTCTGGGTGTCAATGTGATACCGGCCGCCTGGCTGGACAGCTGGTGGCAGAACTGGGTGGTCATGGCCATGGCGCCCGGAGCGTTTTTCCTCCTGGCGGTGTTTATCTGGATTTCACGGACCCTGGCCAAAATTGAAACAAAGGATATGGGGTAGCGGTCATGGCCATACATTTATTGATCGTTTTCGTATCGTCCATTGTTACCTATAACATGGCACTGACGTACCTTCTCGGGATGTGCCCCTTCATTTCCCTGTCGCGGAGCCTCAATACCGCCATAGGCATGGGGGTGGCCGTTATTTTTGTCGTAACGCTCACCGCCGCCATCAACTGGCCCATTTACCGGCTTTTACTCATGACGGGAAGTGAAATTCTCTATTACATCATTTTCATCATCGTGATCGCCGCAACGGTGCAGCTCGTTGAAATGATAATGGAAAGGTTTTTCCCCGCATTACAGGCTGCCTTCGGCATTTTCCTTCCCCTCATCACGGTAAATTGCATCGTCCTGGCGGTCTCGCTTTTCATGGTTATCCGCGAGTACGGTTTCATTGATTCGGTCGTATTCGCCTTCGGTTCCGCATGCGGTTGGACGGGTGCCATAATTGTAACGGCGGGTATAAACGAGAAACTGAAACTGGTCGGCGATATACCGGGCGGCATGAAGGGCCCGGGAATCATCATGGTATCGGCGGGTATCCTGGCGCTCGCCATCATGGGATTTACGGGGGTGGTGTAATCATGATTAATTTTATGCCTGTCCTGGTCATGAACGGTATTTTATTCGTCATCACGATCCTGCTCGTTATTGCGGACCGGCTGCTGATAACCTACGGCAAATGCCGGGTTACCGTCCGGCAGGATGATAAGGTGGATGAATTTGTCGTTGATGGGGGCAACACCCTCCTGAACGCCTTGATAGAAAACCATGTGGAAATATCATCGTCCTGCGGCGGAAAAGGCAGCTGCGGCTACTGTAAAATCCGGGTGACGAAGGGGGGAGGACAGATTCTTCCCACCGAGGAAATTTTCATGAGCACCAGGGAGAAGAGGGAGAACATGCGGCTTGCCTGCCAGGTCAAGGTAAAGGAGGACATGGAAGCGGCCATTCCCGACTTCCTCTCCGTTGTGAGGGAAATAGTGGTGCAGAAGAAATTCGATCCGAAGAAACGGTGGAAGGTAACGATCAGGTAAATTAAGGGAGTCTTATGGAAGGACTTGATAAAATCATAGATAAATACAAGGAAGACAAGGAGCAGCTCATCGGATTGCTGCAGGATGTTTCCTCGGAATTCGGCTATCTGCCGGAAGAGGCGCTTGTCGAGATTTCGGACAAACTGGATGTCCCGTTGAGCAGGCTGTACAGCCTGGCAACGTTTTATAATTCATTCAGGCTTGAACCGAGGGGAAAGCACCATGTCTGTGTCTGCATGGGAACCGCCTGCCACGTCAAAGGTGCCCAGAAGCTGCTGGACATATTTGAAAGGGACCTGAATGTCAAGGCGGGGGAAACAACGGAAGATAAGCAGGTTACATTGGAGACGGTAAACTGCCTCGGTGCCTGCGCATTGAGCCCATTGATCGTGGTTGATGACGAATACCACGGAAAATCCGATCAAAAAATTGTTACGAAGCTTATTAAAGGCCTGAAAAAAAAGGATGAAGACGGAAGCCCGGAATGAAAATCGACGAAATCGCCAGGGTGCTTAAAGCAGAGATATTAACGCAGATCCCTGTGGGTGAAACAGAAGTGGATTTGGTCTGTGCCAGCGACCTTATGAGCGACGTGCTTTCCTTCAGCAAATCACGGGCTGTCCTGGTGACCAGTCTTACCAATATCCAGACGGTACGCACGGCGGAAATGACGGAGATTTCAGTCGTGTGTTTTGTCAATGGGAAAAAACCGGGGGATGATGCGGTAAAGCTTGCTGAAAAGAATTCAATATTCCTTCTACTGACCGGACTTTCCATGTATGGCGCCTGCGGGCGGCTGTTTGATGCAGGTTTAGGGGACTGCTATGAAAGATGACCTGTCCATCCGGAAAATCCAGGAATTGTTTTACGAGTTGAAAGTGGGCGATGTGATGATGAAAGACGTCATCACCGTTTCCTCGAATATGCAGATGATGGAACTTCGGGCCATACTCCGGGATAACAGGATCTCGGGCACACCGGTTGTCGATGACGGCAGACTCGTGGGAATCATCAGCATAGAGGATTTCATTAACTGGCTGGCCGGGGGCCAACAGGAAAACAGGATAGCCGGGAAAATGAACAGGGAAGTGAAGACCTTATACGAAGACGAACCCCTTGTTCAGGCAATAAGCATTATCGAGAAATTCGGCTACGGGCGGATTCCCGTCATTAATCGCAGGCAAAAATCATTGACCGGTGTCATTACCAAGGGTGATATCATCGAGGGCCTTTTAAAAAAAATGGAGGTCGATTACCAGGAGGAGGAAATCCACCGCTACAGGGCCAGCCATTTTTTCGAGGATATCATCGCGGACAAAACCACCCTTATATTCCAGTACTTCATGAAGGGCTGCGATGCCATGAGGAACCATGACGTGGATGCCGTCCAGAACGGGGGCCGGGTGGCAAGCCGGATCAGGAAAACCCTCCGCCGTCTCGGAATCCATCCAACGGTGATCAGGCGGACCTGCATCGCCATTTACGAGGCGGAGATGAACATAATATTGTATGCCGGGGCGGGGGAGATTACCGTCTCCATCCATAAAGACGAAGTGAACGTCAAGGTAAAGGATTCGGGACCTGGAATAGAGAATATAGAAGAGGCAATGAGTCCCGGTTTTTCCACGGCACCGGACTGGGTGAGGGAACTGGGGTTCGGCGCCGGCATGGGATTGATCAACATAAGGAACTGCGCCCAGACCTTTTCCATCGCCTCTGAAAAAGGCCAGGGAACCGTTTTGAATTTTGGAATACCGATTGGAGCAGCATGAAGATTAAGGAATTGATTGAGAAATTAAAGTTGAAGGTCCGCTGCGGCGGTTCCCAGCTTGACAGGGAGATTGCCAGGGGTTATGCGAGCGACCTGATGAGCGACGTTATGGCCCATTCAAGGGAAGGGGATATCTGGATTACCCTCCAGGTGCACCTGAATATCGTTGCCGTTGCCTGTATGACAGGTATTGCAGCCATTGTACTGATAAACAACCGTGAACCCGAGAAAGAGACACTCGAGAAAGCTGAAGCGGAGGGCGTACCGCTTCTCGTCAGCGAATTGCCGGCGTTTGAATTGATAGGCCGTCTTTATTCACTGGGCATTCCCGGGATTTCCGAAGATGCTGAATGAATACAGACTCGACCTGCATATCCATACGTGCCTGTCTCCCTGCGGCGACAGCAGGATGATTCCTCCCGGGATCGTGGATGCGGCGATTGAACGCGGTCTGGACGGCATCATGATTGCCGATCATAATTCCGCGGAAAATGTCATGGCGGTGAAGGAGGAAGGAGCCAGACGGGGATTCCCCGTGCTTGAAGGCATGGAGGTCTGCTCCCAGGAGGAAATACACGTTCTTTGTATGATGGAAGGCGGGGCGATCATGGATTTTCAGGAGATGGTATATTCGCATTTGCCGGGTGAAAATTCGGCGGATACGTTCGGGGAACAATGGATTGTCAATCCTGACGGCACGATCGCCGGCAGGAACAACCGCCTTCTGATCGGCGCAACCACGATGTCCATCGAAGAGCTGATTGCGGAGATCCGGGACAGGAACGGGATAGCCATCGCGTCGCACGTGGACAGGCAGGCCTTCAGCCTGGTCAGCCAGCTTGGGTTTGTGCCGCCGCACCTGGGGCTTGACGCCGTGGAAGTATCCCCGAATTACCGGGTGCGTCCTGAAATCGAGGATATCAGGAGGGATTTTGCCTTCGTGACCTTTTCCGATGCCCATTTTCCTGAGGAGATAGGGCGTGCGCATACAGGGTTTGTAATGGAGACAATGACCCTGGATGAAGTGAGGAAGGCATTGCACGGAATGGACGGAAGGCGGGTGACGGCTTAATGGAGGAGATAGCATTGCATATTCTGGACATCGTTGAAAATTCCATCAATGCAAATGCCACGCAAATAGGAATTGCGCTCGTCAAGGATTCTTCAAGGAAGACCCTTACGATAGTGATAACGGATAATGGAAATGGCATGGTCCATGATGAGGTGAACAGGACCCTTGATCCCTTTTATACCACTAAGGAGGGGAAACGTATCGGACTTGGATTGCCATTGTACGCACAATCGGTCCGCGAATGCGGCGGAACGTTCTCGATAGAAAGTGGGACCGGCTCGGGAACGAAAATCACGGCCGTATTTATGCTTGACCATCCGGATTGTAAAAAGATCGGCGACATGGATGAAACAATTTATGTGCTGAAAGCCTCTCATCCGGAGATTGAGTTTAATTACACGTATGAGGAGGTATGGTAATGAAATTAAAACCGGAAGATCTGGATAAGATAACAGAAAGAATGCGCTCATCAACGGCGCTTCGGGAAGGAGCCTGCCGCGCTAAAATAACGGTTCACATGGGAACCTGCGGGATCGCGACGGGAGCGAGGGGGATTTTAAAGGCCTTCCTCGCCAAAAAAGAGGAAAACAGGGCGGATGATGTCCTTGTCACCACCTCCGGATGTGCGGGGCTCTGCAGTCATGAACCCATGGCGACAATCCAGCTGGAAGGGGAGCCGCCTGTCAAGTACGCGGAACTCACCGAGGAAAAGGTGGGCAGGATTTTCGATGAACACGTCATGGGCCGGAAAATGGTTAAGGAACTGGCCCTGGCAATAGGAAACGAAAGGATCATATGATATGGCATCACAATACAGAATGAACCTGATGGTTTGTACCGGTACGGGATGCGTATCAAACAAATCATTGAACATCATAGACGCTCTCAACAGGGAGATTGAAGCCAATGGGCTTGCCGAAGAGGTGCAGGTGATACCCACCGGCTGCAATGGCTTTTGCGCCAATGGCCCCATTATCGTCGTTCACCCGGAAGAAATCTTTTATCAGCTCGTGAGCGAGGAGGATATCCCTCTTCTAGTGGAAGAGCACCTGCTGAAAGGCCGGCCGGTACAGAAACTGATGTACACGCCGCCCGAAACAAAGAATCCCGTACCGACCATGAGTGAGATCGGGTTCTTTAAAAAGCAGATGCTCATTGTTCTTTCCAACAGGGGCATCATCGATCCCGAGAATATCGACGAATACATAGCCCGCGGCGGGTACAAGGGAGCGGCAAAAGCGCTCACGGAAATGACGCCGGAACAGATAATCGAGGAGATTAAAGCCTCCGGACTGAGGGGGAGGGGAGGCGCCGGCTTCCCGACGGGAAAGAAATGGGAATTCTGCCGCAATGCGAAAGGCGATGAAAAATATATTATCTGCAACTGCGACGAGGGAGATCCCGGAGCCTTCATGGACAGGTCCGTGATGGAATCCGACCCCCATGAGGTCCTGGAAGGCATGGTCATCGGCGCCAGGGCCATAGGCGCCAAGCACGGATTTATTTACCTGAGGGATGAATACCCCCTTGCCCTTGAAAGGGTATTGAAGGCCATTGACCAGGCCACCGAGTACGGTCTTTTAGGCGAAGACATCCTGGGAACGGGATTCGATTTTACCATTTCGGTGAACAGGGGGGCAGGCGCCTTTGTATGCGGCGAAGAGACGTCACTCATCGGTTCGCTGGAAGGCATGGTTCCCGAACCGCGGACAAGACCCCCGTATCCCGCCGTTTCCGGGTATAAGGGGTCTCCCACCAACATCAACAACGTGGAAACCTGGGGCAATGTTCCCCATATCATAGCACGGGGGGCAAAATGGTTTTCCGGAATAGGAACGGAGACGAGCAAGGGGACCAAGGTTTTCAGCCTCGTCGGCAAGGTGAACAACACGGGTTTGGTGGAAGTGCCCATGGGCATCAAGCTTCGGGAAATCATTTACGACATCGGGGGAGGTATCCCGGATAACAAAAAGCTGAAGGCCGTTCAGACCGGCGGCCCTTCGGGCGGCTGTATTCCCGCATCCCTCCTGGATATACCGGTCGATTATGAATCCCTCAAGGAAATCGGTTCCATCATGGGGTCGGGCGGTATGATCGTGATGGACGAGGAAACGTGCATGGTGGAAGTGGCCCGGTATTTCCTTTCCTTTACATTGGGCGAATCATGCGGCAAATGCAGTCCCTGCCGCGAGGGAACGTACCACATGCATACAATACTGGAGAACATTACAAAAGGAAAGGGCAGGGAAGAGGATATCGAACTGCTTGAAAAGATGGGAACCCTCATCAAGCAGACGGCCCTCTGCGGCCTCGGCAACACGGCCCCCAACCCCGTTCTCACGACCATTAAACATTTCCGAGACGAGTATGAAGCGCATATCAGGGACAAGAAATGCCCGGCAAAGGTGTGCAAGGCTTTGATAACCTATACCATTTCAAAGGAAAAGTGCACCGGCTGTACTCTTTGCGCCAAGAACTGCCCGTCGAAGGTAATCACGGGAGAGCGGAAGGCCGTGCATGTAATCGATCAGTCCGGCTGCATCAAATGCGGCATCTGCAAGAGTGTCTGCCGCTTCGATGCCGTGGAGGTGGAATAATGAAGACAATTATATTGAACGGAAATCCCGTTGAGGCGGAGGAGAACACTACCGTATTGACCTGCGCTCAAAAGGCGGGAGTCAGGATTCCCACGCTTTGTTACCATAAAATGCTTTCGGCATACTCCGGATGCCGGGTCTGCCTTGTGGAGGTGTCGCACAGGGAGTCAAAGGCGCCCCCGCGGCTGATGCCGGCCTGTTCAACCATTATCGATGACAACATGGTCGTCGATACGGAATCGGAAACCGTTAAAAAGGCCAGGGTATTCATTATTGAATTGATGCTATCCAGGTGCCCCGATTCCGAAGTCATCAGGCGGATGGCTGAAGAGTACGGCGTTTTTTCCGGGGAAAATGACGATGTGGTGAGGGACTACCTGCTTAATCGCGCTCCCCGGGTAAAGGAGACGAACTGCGTGCTCTGCGGGCTCTGCGTGCGTGTGTGCGCCGAAATTACCGAACGCCACGCGCTCAGTTTTGAAACAAGGGGTGTCCAGCGGGTGGTAACCAGTCCGTTCAGAAAGGTGGCCAGCAAATGCATAGGGTGCGGGTCCTGCGCTTACGTCTGCCCCACGAAAACAATCACCGTCGAAGAAGCGGAATAATCGGCAGGGGTTTGTATCCAATATATGTGACAACTTGAATTTATTTACATCTATTTTCTTGACTTTCTTGATTTTTATTATTAAATTCTCCACTCACGTATAATAATTAATGCAACAACTATTATTTCGAAAAAGAGGTAAAACAGGTAATATTATGAGTGCCACAAAAAATATGAGAAATATCGGGATCAGCGCCCACATAGACTCCGGAAAAACCACCCTGACGGAGAGAATGCTTTATTATTGCAAGAAAATACATGCCATGCACGAGGTGCGTGGCAAGGACGGCGTCGGCGCCACAATGGATTCCATGGAACTGGAAAAGGAAAGGGGAATTACAATCGCGTCCGCGGCAACCAATGTAACCTGGAAGGACTGTTCCATCAATATCATAGATACCCCGGGCCATGTCGATTTCACGATTGAGGTGGAAAGGGCCCTCCGTGTTCTTGACGGGGCTATCCTGGTGCTCTGTGCCGTGGGAGGTGTTCAGTCCCAGTCAATCACGGTTGACAGGCAGCTGAAGAGGTACGGGGTTCCCAATCTCGCCTTTATCAACAAATGCGACAGGGTTGGAGCCGATCCGTACAAGGTAAAAGAGCAGCTTTACGACAAGTTGGGGCATAATGCCGTTTTAATGCAGATTCCCATCGGCCTGGAGGATAAATTCGAGGGCATCGTGGACCTGATTACGATGAAAGCGGTTTATTTTGACGGGCCGGGCGGTGATATCATCCGTGAGGAGGAGATACCGGCGGAACTTGTTCCCGAGGCAACGGCCAGGAGGGAAGAGCTGGTGGATGCCGTTTCCATGTTTTGCGATGAACTGGCCGAACACTTCCTTGAGGGAAAGGAAACGGCTGAGCAGATATATTCCGCAGTCCGTTCAGGCGTGCTTGCCAGGAAACTCACCCCCGTATTCCTGGGAACGGCGTTTAAAAACAAGGGAGTCCAGTTGCTGATGGACGCGGTGGTGAAATACCTGCCTTCGCCGCTGGATACGGAGTACGAGGCATTTAATCTGGATAAGAACGAGGAAAAGGTTGCCCTGAAACCGGAAAACGACCTTCCCACCATTTCACTCGCCTTCAAGCTTGAAGACGGCCAGTACGGCCAGTTAACCTACTTGAGGATATACCAGGGCATGATCAAAAAAGGAATGGAACTGTACAACACGAGGGCTCAGCGAAAGATCAGGGTCGGCCGCCTTGTGAGAATGCATGCGGATAACATGGAAGAGATCGATACGGCCGAATGCGGTGATATCATTGCCCTCTTTGGTGTTGAATGCAATTCAGGGGACACGTTTACCGGTGAAAAGCTGAACTATGCCATGACCTCGATGTTCGTGCCCCAGCCTGTTATTTCATTGGCTGTCAAAACCAAGGATAAAAAGTCGGAGGACAATCTTGCCAAGGCATTGACCCGTTTCACGAGGGAAGATCCCACCTTTCAGACATACGTTGACGATGAATCGAATGAAACGATCATCAGGGGAATGGGAGAACTCCATCTCGATGTTTATATAGAAAGAATGCGACGCGAATACAAGGTTGAACTGGACGTGGGAAGACCGCAGGTTGCCTACCGTGAATCGATCACGCAGCAGGTATCCTTCGATTATACGCACAAGAAGCAGTCCGGCGGACAGGGCCAGTACGCACGGATTGCCGGCATACTGGAACCGACAAAAGATGCCGATTTCGAGTTTGCGGATGCTACCAAGGGAGGCGTCATCCCGCGTGAATTCATTCCCTCCTGTGAGAAGGGATTCCGTAAATGCCTTGATAAAGGGACACTGATCGGGTTCCCCATTGTAGGTGTTAAAGTGACAATCAATGACGGGACGCACCACCCGGTGGATTCTTCGGACCTGGCGTTCCAGATGGCGGCCATCGGCGCTTTCCGTGAAGTGTATTTCAAAGCCAAACCGGAAATCCTGGAACCGGTCATGAAAGTAAGTGTCGAAACCCCTTCCGAATTCCAGGGCAATGTTTTTTCGAGCCTCAACCAGAGACGGGGATTAATAGTCAGTACAATCGAAGATACGCATTTTTCACGAATTGAAGCGGAAGTTCCCCTTCAGGAAATGTTCGGTTATTCCACCGCGTTGAGGTCGATCACGCAGGGGAAAGCCGAGTTCACCATGGAATTTGCCAAATACGGCCGGGTTCCGGCAGGTCTTTCCGAGAATTTAATCAAGGAATATCAAAAACAGAAATAAAGGAGTGTCCAAGCATATGTTGAAGGCGGAATTAATAAAAAGAAGTCCATTGAGGATCCTGGAAAAATCCACGCACGGCGGCGTGGGGAAAGGCAATATCGGCGTGATCGCCGCCAAAAAAGGGATCGGTAAAACGGCGTGCCTGGTGCATCTGGCAACGGACCAGCTGTTCCAGGGGAAGCATATAATCCATGTATCCTTTGCCAGCAGCACACAGCACATCATCGCCTGGTATGAGGACATTTTTTCCGAAATATCGAGAAGAAAAAAACTTGCCGACGCAATGGATATTCACGATGAAATCATAAGGCGCCGTGTCATCATGAATTTCAACCAGAATGGTGTAACAACGGGACAGGTGACACGAAGCATCCGCTCCATGATCAGGGACGGCGCCTTTGCCGCGGATTGCATCATTATCGACGGGTATGATTTCAGGAAAAGTACCGTTGAAGACCTGAAGGGCATAAAAGATTTTGCAGAGGAATTGGGTCTGGAAATCTGGTTCAGTGCCACCCTGCAGGATGATGAACTCCCCGCCGGTAAAGGTGAAGTCCCCGAGGTATTGCAGCCGTATTTAGACCACATCAGCATCGTCATTATTCTTAAGCCCGAAAAAGGCCTTATCAGACTGGAACTGCTTAAAGATCATGACATCCGGTCAATCGGGGACCTGCATCTTAAGCTGGACCCCAAAATACTGCTTATCCTTGAAGAGGATGAGGCGGTAACGGTATAAAACAAAACTGGCGATTCAATAAGCGGCCATATTGCACCAAAAAGACAAGTGCCGAGAATAACGGGATTTCCCCCGCCTTCAAGGCGGCAGGTCACTATAAATATTTGACGCGGACTCTGTATTGGATTATCATTTTTGTTATGAAAACTTTTTTTATTAATACACTTATTCCATTGCTTGTTATACTTTTTTTCCTGCTAAGTTGTATTTCCGTGGATAAGGGGACCGGGCAATCCGAGGGCCAGGTTTCAAGTATACTCAGCAACGGGAATACACCGTATATCTATGTCCAACTGGGGCATTCGGGCGGCGTTTACTCGGTCGATATATCTCCGGACGAAAAGTATATCGTATCGGGATCGAACGATACCACGATAAAGCTCTGGGACATCAAATCGGGAAAAGAGATAAGAACCTTCAAACATATTACGGGAAAGCAAAATGAGGATAATAGCCCTGTCATGTCCGTTGCGTTCTCCAGGGACGGCAGGTTCATCGTTTCCGGCGGTACGGGCGGTGTCTTGAGGCTCTGGGACGATGACAGCGGCACGCTGGTCCGTTCATTCAAGGGGCATACATTCGATATAAGGCGGGCCGTCTTTTCTTCCGATGGAAAATACATAATATCCGCATCATTGGATAAAACGATCAGGTTATGGGAAACCGGTTCAGGTAAACAGATCCGCGTATTTGAAGGGCATACGGGCGGTGTGATGTCTGTTGATATATCCGGGGATGACAGCATGATTGCATCGGGTTCAATGGATAAAACGATCAGGCTCTGGGATGTCGGGTCCGGCAAAGAACTGAAAACCTTTACAGGCCATATGGACCAGGTAACCTCGGTGGACCTTTCCCCGGATGGAAAGACACTCGTTTCCGGGTCCCGTGATAAAATGGTAAAGGCCTGGGATGTCGGGACGGGTAAACTGATAAAAACCTATAGAGGCCATTTGAACTGGGTAAATACGGTAAAGCTATCAAAGGATTCCGCCTTAATACTTTCCGGCTCCAATGATAATACCTTGAAAACATGGGATTTTATTACCGGTAAAATAATCGGGACATACAAGGGCCATGAGGGAACGGTGTTCTCCAGCGCCTTCTTCGGTGACGGTCAATCCTTTGTCTCCGCTTCCTACGATCATACAATCAAACTCTGGAATGTCATGGATAAGGAGTTTGAGAAGGAATTCACCGGTCATAGCGGCTGGATTGAAAAAACAGCCGTTTCCAGTGATGGCAGGTTTGCCGCCGTTGCGAGTCAAAATAAATCGATCACCCTGTGGGACCTTAAACTGCTGAAAAAGGTACGGACATTTTCCGGACACAAGGACAGGATCGGTGGTCTATCCATTTCAAGCGACAACACGTTCGTCTTATCCGGTTCGTGGAATAAGAGCATAATATTGTGGGACATTGAAACGGGGGAGCAGAAGAAGGTTTTTTCCGGTCATACGGACCGGGTAACCGGTGTGGACCTTCATCCAAATAACAGGAATTTCCTTTCCGGTTCGTCGGACAAAACGATCAGGATATGGGACATCGATTCGAAAATACCGGTTAAAACATTACGGGGCCATACATCCGCCATATCGAGCGTCGCTTATTCAAAAGACGGCGCCCTGGTTCTGTCCGCCGGCTGGGACAGGAAACTGATATTGTGGGATGCCGCCTCAGGGAAGGAATTGAAAACACTGCAGGACCATGAGTATGTCGTTATTAATTCCATCGATTTCTCTCCTGACAGTAAATTCGCCGTCACCGGTTCCAGGTACGGATTCCTGCAGTTCTGGGACCTGGGCAGCGGCGCATGCATGAAAACCATGACCGGAAATTTTACCGACACGGTGGCTTTCAGCCCGGACGGGAAAACCGTGGCGGTGGGATACATGAATAACACGTTCAGTATTATCGATTTCAGTACCGGCAGGGTATTGAAAACATTTTCAGGCCACCTGGATTCGCTGGTGGATAAAATAGCGTTTGCGAAATCCGGCAAATCAATCATAACCGGTTCCATGGACGGTACCCTGAGAGTATGGGACGTGGATTCCGGCGAATGGACCGCGTTCTCGGTCGACAAGCATGATTCCGAATGGATGATTTACAACAGCGGCGGCTTTTGGGACGCCTCGGCGAACGGCGGCGAGATTGTCGCCATGGTGCAGGGGAACAATGTCTGGAACATAGATCAATTTGCCGTGATGAACAACAGGCCTGACCTCATCCTGGAAAAGATCGACCCGTCGAACAATGTTTTGATCGAACATTATGCCAACATGCACGGGAAACGGCTTAAGCGGTTTGGCCTTTCCGGTGACGGGAATATGAATGAATACCACGTACCGTCCGCCGAAATCAATACCGCGAAACAGGATGAAAGTGAAATGGAGCTGACATTTACCCTTTCGGATGCGAAGTACGGCCTTGCAAGCTATAATATTTATGTCAACGATGTTCCCGAGTTCGGCGCAGCCGGAAAGACGGCAAGCGGTAATAAAAGCACAATCACGGAAAAAATCACGCTGCAATCCGGGAATAACAAGGTGGAAGTTTCCTGTTTCAATGCAAAGGGAGCGGAATCTTTCCGTGATGTCACGTATGCGGTGAATAAAAAGAAGGCGAAAAGGAACCTTTATTTCATCGGGTTCGGGGTATCCGAATACAAGGATAAGACGCTGAATCTGGAATATGCCCACCAGGACGTCAAGGACCTCGACAATTATTTCAGGAAAATACCGGGTCATTATTTCGACAACGTATTCACTAAAATTTTCATAAATGAGGATGTTACGGTAAATAATATAAAATCCGTCAAGTCGTTTCTGGATGGTTCGAGGGTGGATGATACCCTGGTTCTTTTTATAGCCGGGCACGGAGTTCACGACAGTGACCCTCAGGCCACTTACTATTACCTTACTTATGGGAGTGATATCAAAGACCTTGGGAACACCGCGGCCGATTTCGAGCTGATCGAAGGACTTCTACAGGGAATAGCGCCGAGGAACAAGCTTTTTTTAATGGACACGTGCGAATCGGGAGAAGTTGAGGACCGTGTTGCGGACCGGTATTATGAATCCGCAGGTGCCCGCGGTATAAAACCGAGGACGACGAGAGGGCTTAAAGTGATACCGAAGGATAGTGCCGCCCCAAACAAGGACAAAAGGGATTACCTGTATGAAAAAGAGCGTTATATTTATAATGATTTATTGCGCCGGTCCGGTGCCATCGTTTTTTCATCCTCCCGGGGCGGGGAATTCTCCTATGAAAACAGGGAGTTTAAAAACGGGATATTTACGGAGGAAATATTGAACGGATTGACGGACGGGAGAGCGGATTATGATAAAGACGGTCTTGTCTCCGTCGATGAATTAAGGGAGTTTGTCATTAAAGCGGTCCCCACTGCCAGCGGTTATCTTCAACATCCTACCGTCGACCGAGACAACATATATCAGAAGTTCGGTTTTCCCGTGCATTAGCATGCATCTTGACTTAACCTGCTGAAATTGTATAAGATAGCCGCATCACACTATATTTAAGGATTATAAGATGTCAAGCACTACGGACGAAAGAGATATCAGAATCGAAAAAATCACGTCAATCAGGGGCCAGAGTATCAATCCGTATTTAGATAAGGCCGATAAAACACACACGATCAGGCAGGCGACGGCCCTGGAAGTCGGCACGAAATATGTCGAGCTGGCTGGAAGATTGATGTTGAAAAGGGTTTTCGGAAAGCTTATTTTTGCCACCATCCAGGACTTTGACACTAAATTTCAAATTGCGCTCACAAAAAATGATCTCGGTGAGGAAACATATAATTTTTTCAAAAAGATGATTGATGTCGGTGATTTTATCTGGGTCAAGGGAGAAATTTTCAAAACCGAAAAGGGGGAGATGACCCTGCGGGTTGAATCCTACAAGCTGCTGTCCAAGTCAATAAGGCCTTTGCCTGAAAAATTCCATGGACTTACAGACCTGGAATCAAAGTCCCGTCAGAGGTACCTGGACCTGATCATGAACGAGGATACCAGGGACCGCTTCAGGAAAAGAATGAAGGTGATGAAGGAAATACGTAATTTCCTGGAATCCAATGATTTTGTTGAAGTGGAAACCCCGGTCTTGCAGGCCAAACCTTCGGGTGCGATGGCCAAGCCTTTTAAAACCCATCATAATGCCCTGGATGCCGATTTTTATTTAAGGATAGCGCCGGAAACGTATTTGAAAAGGTGTATCGCGGGAGGATTTGAACGGGTATACGAGTTTGCACGTTGTTTCCGAAACGAAGGGATAGACGCAAGCCACCTGCAGGAATTTACATTGCTTGAATTTTACGCCGCTTTCTG
Organism: Spirochaetales bacterium; assembly: GCA_016928415.1. Classification (GTDB taxonomy): domain Bacteria; phylum Spirochaetota; class Spirochaetia; order SZUA-6; family JAFGRV01; genus JAFGKU01. The sequence continues at coordinate 38,805 of JAFGKU010000131.1, read as the reverse complement.
GAACTACCGGGACAATATGGCGTTCACCGAAAAACTTGTCAAACAGGTTCTGCAGAATGTTACCGGTTCGCTTCAAATTGAATACGGCGGTGTAAAAATTGATTTTTCCGGGGAGTGGCCGGTCCACAGCTTCAGGGAATTAATTATAAAGCATGCGGATATTGATATTAACAGCTGCCCTGAAAAGGACCAGCTCGTTCAGGCGATCAAGGACAAGAATATCGTTCTCGAGGAAGTGGATTTCAAAAAAATAGGAAGGGGAAACCTTATTGACCAGCTTTATAAAAAAGTGGCCAGGCCCGAGATGATAAATCCGCAGTTCCTGATCCATCATCCGATTGAATTGTCTCCGCTCGCCAGGAAAAATGATGAAAATCCTCTTGTCACCGACCGCTTTCAGCTGGTCGTTAATTCCTGGGAAATCGTCAATGCGTATTCCGAACTGATAGACCCGGTGGACCAGCGGGAAAGGCTCCTTAAGCAGGCCGAAGCAAGGTTAAAGGGAGATGAAGAAGCCATGATCATGGAAGAGGATTTCATTCAATGCATGGAGTACGGCATGCCCCCTATTTCCGGCTGGGGAATGGGCATTGACCGTTTCATTGCCCTGCTTACAAATCAGGAAAACCTGAGGGAAGTTGTATTGTTCCCATTGATGAGGGCGGCGGAAATTCAGGAATAATATGAATTTTGATTGAAACAGCAGGATTAGGGGGAATTGGTTATTATTGGCTATAAATTTCCAAACCTACTTGTACAATTTTTTAATTATGAATATAATGAGGCATTGGATGGTTGTTGAATGGCATGTTTAATTGTCCATCGAACAGGCAGTTATTCTTATTTTTACCGGTATTCGATCACAAGATTAACGTATTAAGGGCACTATGGATTAAAAATATATCGCTGGTCCGGTACCATATCGCGAACATCCGGTGGAGTTATTTTAAATGAAACGCCAATATATTTTTCCCATGAAACGGGTATTGAAACAGGAGGGGCTAAAAGAATGAGTTATTACAAGATGAGCGAGGAAGATTTACGGCAATGGGTCGACCACTTGCTTTCCAAGGTCACCGTCTATGGGGTTCAGGCGAAGGGAGACCGTTTTGCTTTTAATGCGTTAAACGATTCCTCTTCCCTGCGGCTGGATTACGATGTTACGATCCTGCCCCCCAAAAAATATTTTCTTCCCCCGAAGGAAACATTACTTTCCTACAAGGGGCAGAAATATGACAGCGTGGTTGATGAAAAGCCGTTTGTTCTTTTTGGCGTTCATCCCTATGATCTTGCGGCCATCCGCCAGATGGACAAAATTTTTTCCAGTGATAATAATGACATCCATTACATGACGAGGAGAAATAACGCGACGATTGTGGCTTTGGATGTCCAGACACCGTCCGCGCATAATTTTTCGGGAAACATGAATACGGCGGTAATTGAGGGAGAATACGATATTCTCCTGACCAAAGTGGACTCATCCTATGTTGTGGATGTGAGAACGGGAAAGGGCAAGGAATTGATCAAGGGCATGAGCGGGCTGGTGACCGCTGAAATGGCGTTGGTAGACAGCCGCCACAAGGTCTGGGAAGAGAATAAGTCCCGTTTAAGGGCCTATCCGTTGAAACCGTCCCTGTCAGAAATACCCGGGCTTCTGGATAAAAGCAGGGAACATCCCGTTTGGGCGGAAAAAGCCGAACTCTGTTTTTCCTGCGGCTCCTGCGTCATGGTTTGTCCCACCTGCTATTGCTTCGACGTACAGGATGAGGCGGAATGGGACTTGTCCTCGGGAAAAAGAATCAGGTCCTGGGATGGATGCATGCTGGAGAGGTTTGCGCTTGTGGCGGGAGGCCATAACTTCAGGAAGACAAAAGAGGAAAGGTACAGGCACCGGTACTACAGGAAAGGCAAGTATGTCGCCGAAAAGGTCGGGGAAATATCATGCGTCGGCTGCGGCCGTTGCGTATCGGCCTGCGTGCCGGGTATTGCCAATCCCTGCGAGGTTTATAACAGGTTGAAGGAGGATTGATATGGATGCCAGAACGATGAAAGATATTTACCTGCCGGAACCGGCAACATTGCTTGAGGTCAAACCGTTCACTGAAATGGAAACTTATTACAGGATAAAACTGGATTCGGGCAGGCCGCTTGGCCATAAGCCGGGGCAGTTTGCCGAAATTTCACTCGCCGGGATCGGTGAGGCTCCCATATCCATTTCATCCAGTCCGGTGAAGACGGACCATTTCGAAATGGTGATAAGGAACGTCGGCAACTTGACGCGTGCGCTGCGAACCCTGAAAGACGGGGATAGGGTGGGCATCCGCGGTCCTTTTGGAACCTCCTTCCCGGTTAATGACGTTATGAAGGGAAAGGATCTGCTCTATATCTGCGGCGGCATGGGGCTGGTACCCATGCGGAGCGTCATACAATACACGCTGGACCACAGGGATGATTACGGTGAAATCACCATCTGCTACGGGACAAAGTCCCCCTCCGAAAGATTGTTCACCGACGAGTTGGAAAACTGGGGAAAAAGGAAAGACATTGCTTTTCTTGAGACGGTGGACAGGGGAGACGACTCCTGGAAGGGAAATGTCGGCGTGATCACAAAACTCATGCCCGGTATTTCGATTGATCCTCATAAGACGGTTGCATTGGTCTGCGGTCCTCCCATCATGTACAAATTCGTTCTGCTTGAACTGAGAAAAATGGAAATGTCCAACGAGAATATCTACATGTCACTGGAACGTCATATGAAGTGCGGGGTGGGGAAGTGCGGGCATTGCCAGATCAATGGATTGTACGCCTGCCAGGACGGTCCCGTGTTCAAATATTCGGAAATCGCAGATGTGAAGGAGGCCATTTAATGAGTAAACCGCGCGTAGCTATTTTTGATTTTGCCTGCTGTGAAGGCTGCCAGCTTCAAATTGTGAACATGGAAGAGGAAATTATAGATTTATTATCCGTCGTGACCCCGGTGGAATGGCGCGAAGCCATTTCCGACCAGAGTACGGAATACGATATCGCGATCATAGAAGGCTCGATTACACGTCCGGAAGACGAGGAAAGGTTGAAAACCATCAGGGACAGGGCCAAGGTCCTGATTGCCCTGGGCGCCTGCGCAACCATTGGCGGAGTAAACAAGCTGAAGAACAATTTCGGGATGGACGATGTGAAATCCAGCGTTTACGGAGAGGCCAGGGATATGCCGCACCTTTCCACGTATCCGACGAAGGCTGCCGATGAAATTGTAAAGGTTGATTACAAGGTGCACGGCTGTCCCATCGACAACAGGGAATTCGCCTATATCGTCAAATGCATTGCCACAGGGAAAGAACCGGTAATCCCGTATTACCCGGTGTGCGTGGAATGCAAGGAAAAGGAAAACGTCTGCCGGTTTGAATACGGGGAGATTTGTCTGGGTCCCATAACCCGCGCCGGATGCGATGCGCGCTGCCCGTCCAACGGGGCCTGGTGCTTCGGGTGCCGGGGCTTTGTGGATGACCCCAACATGAATGCCGGCAGGGAGATTCTGGAAAAATACGGCAAAACAGTTGAAGATCTTATGCACAGAATAGTTTTATTCAATACCGGAAGGAAAGAGGAGTAATGCAATGGGAAAATCCATAGATATCAATGTGCATCACGTAACACGCGTTGAAGGGCATGGGAATATACTTGTCAAGGCTCAGGACGGTAAAATAGAAAAGGTGGAGTGGCAGGTTCCCGAAGCGCCCCGGTTCTTTGAAGCGATGGTGCGCGGGCGGAATTATCTGGATATCCAGACGATCGTAAGCCGGATATGCGGCATCTGCTCGGTAACGCATTCGCTTGCCGCCATAAAGGGGGTCGAGGACGCCCTGGAAATAGAAGTCTCCCCGCAAACGGACAAGTTAAGAATTTTAGCGCATTATTCCGAACAGGTGGAGAGCCACAGCCTTCACCTCGGTTACCTGGTTGCACCGGATTTATTGGGTGTCAATTCCGTCGTCCCGCTTGTTGCTTCCCATCCCGATGTGGTGAAGACGGTTATCAGTCTTCACAAGCTGGGTAATCAATGGATGGAACTGTTGACCGGCAGAATGACGCATCCAGTAACAATCGTGCCGGGAGGATTCACTAAACTGCCCACCGAAGCTGAATTACGGGGCCTCCAAAAGAAAATAAAAGAGGGCATTCCCGCGCTGAACACGTTGAAAGATGTGATTTTAAGTCTCGCCTCCAGGCTTCCCGCCTTTGACAGGCCTACCGAGTATGTGGCTGTGAAAGATAAAAGTGTGTATTCCTTCTACCACGGAGACATTGCCAGTACGGATATTGAAAAAACGGAGGATGTGCATAACTTTGAAAGCTGTGTCAACGAATATGTTTCCCCGCAATCCACGGCCAAGTGGACCAAATGGCACAGGGACTCTTATGCTGTGGGTGCCCTTGCCAGGTTTAATGTAAACGCGGACCTTCTGCTTCCAATGGCAAAGGACGTTGCGAAAGAATTCGGCCTTAAAAAAGGATGCTGTAATCCCTATATGAACAACGTGGCGCAGCTCTTGGAGCTTTACCAGGTGGCCGAGCACGGGCTTCAGCTCATAGATGAGGTTCTCACCGCTTCCATTAAACCGGAGAAACCCGTTTCCAGACCGAAGGCCGGAGAAGGCGTCGGCTGCGTGGAAGCTCCAAGGGGAATTCTTTTCCACCGGTACGCGTTCGATGCCAGGGGCAATTGCACCAGGGCCAACATCTGCATCCCGACGGGGCAGAACCATGCCAACATCCAGAAGGATTTCGAGGTGTTGGTGCCCCAATTCATGGACAGAGGCCAGGACGAATTGAAACTCATCATGGAAATGCTCGTCAGGTCGTACGACCCCTGTATTTCCTGTTCAACACATTTTTTGAATATTGATTTTGTGTAAGACGGTTGTTATAGGACTGGGGAATCCCTTTTTAATGGATGACGGAATAGGGATTTTCCTGCTTAATGAACTTAAAAAAAGGAATACCGGCCGGCCTGACCTGGAATGGGTGGACGCCGGTACTTTTTCATTTAGCGTTATCCATTATATTTCAAAAAGGGAAAAAGCCGTTTTCCTGGATTGCGCGTTCATGGGATGCAAACCGGGAACCATAAGGCGTTTCCTGTTTGATGATATAAAAACAAAAAAGGAAATTTCCTCCCTGTCTTTCCATGATTCTGACCTGCTGAAAACTCTGGCCCTGGCAAAGAACACGGGAAGCCTGCCTGTACAAACCGTTATTTTTGGTATTCAACCGGAAAAGGTGGACTATGGTGAAGGCCTTTCCCCTTCCCTCCGTTCCCGGATATCTCTTTATTTAAGAGAGATTTGCGCGGAACTGGGATTACATTATTCCTGATTTGAAAATATCCCCGTTATCTTTCCGGATTTCCATGCACCTTTATTGACATCTGTATCCTGGATTACAATAATTTAAGTCAGGAAGAGATATGCAGACAACCAGGAACAGGAGGAAACGGCGCACCATAGCGTTGTTCATCGACTGGCTCAGTACTCCCTATCATCTCAATATTACCTCGGGTGTCATCGACAGCGCGGTTGTCCATGATGTCAACCTTCTTATTTTTGTCGGCGGGCATCTCTATTCTCCCCGTAAATACGAATTACCCAGAAATTTGATATATTCCTATGCTACCAGGGAATCGGTTGACGGGATTATCATGAGTTCCGGGTCCATGTCAATTTTCTGTGGGAATGAAAGATTCGCAGATTTCTGCCGTGAATTCTCCGATCTGCCCATAGTTTCCATTTCCCATTATCTGGAAAACAAGTGCTCCATAATGGTGGAGAACACCAAAGGATTCTACGATCTTTTTGACCACCTGATTGAACACCATCATTGCCGGAATATTGCGTATATCTCCGGTCCAGACGGGATTACCGATTCCGATGAACGATTGGCTGTCTATAAGGGTGCGCTTGAGAAATACAATATACCGTTTAATCCCGACCTTGTCGTCAAGGGGAATTTCATGGTATCTTCGGCCGATTCGGCCCTCAAAACCCTGCTTGATGAAAGAGATGTAAAGTTCGACGCCCTGGTGGGCGCGAATGACAATATGGCGTTAAAGGCTTTGGACCTTCTGCTTGAAAGAGGTTACAGGGTGCCTGAAGATGTTCTGGTGGCGGGATTTGACGACACGGACTTAAGCCGTCTGAGAAAGCCGTCCCTGACGACGGTGAGGCAGCAGTTTTACGTAATGGGCCAGTACGCGGTGGAGAATATGGTGGCCATCCTGGACGGTAAAAAGGTGGAAGAAAAACAATACGTACCCACCCAGCTCATTATCCGGGAATCCTGCGGTTGCGCCAATACGCCTTACGGGTACGTGCAGAAAACAAAGGAAGTCAATTCTGCCGTAAACATGGATAAAAACGGAAAGGGATTAACGCTCAAACAAATTCTGTCGGCGCATGAGGATGCCGTGATAAATGAAACAAAAGCCCGCCTGTCCGCTAAAATTTCAAACCTTCCGGACTTTGTGGTTGAAACATTCATAAGGCAATTTTTTATGGCATTGTTTGATGGCAAGCTTGATTCGTTCATGAAGAAATTTGATGATGTGGCTGAAAAAACCCTCTTTATACAACAGAAGGTAACCATCTGGCAGGACGCCCTGACCATCATCCGGAATCACCTGTTGAGAGCCAATGAGTATCCGAACATTCATAACAACATTTCAGACATGGTGGATGCGGCCCGTTGTTTTATAATCGATTATAACCAGAAGCTCGAGGATTTGTGGTCGGTGCAATCTAAGGAAAGGGTATACGCTTACGATGAAATTACCATGTTTCCCATAGAAAATCCCACTTTCGATGAATTAATTAAAAACCTGGCGGAAAATATCCCGGGCATAGGGTTCAAGGGATTTTATTTTACCTTGTATGAGAACAATAATCTGAACACGATAATGGATTCTCATTCGATTCTGGAACTGGCCTATGACAGCAAGAGGTTCCCCGTTCCTGTAAGGGAGAACATACTTTATCCCACAAAAAAACTGCTGCCGGACGGTTTTTTCCCCGAGGACAGGTCTTACCAGATGGTGATAGAACCCCTCTATTTTGAATCCGAGCATTACGGGTTGACCTTTTTCGAGGCGGATGTGCATAAGGATATGTATCTCCTGTTCTCGTACCGCACATTCATGAATAACGCGCTCAATGCCTATATTTTCGTCAGACAGCTGCAGGGCAATGCTTCCCAGATAAGCCTGGCCAATAATGAATTAAAACAGGCCCTTGACAACCTCAAATTTACCCAGCAGGAACTGATCCAGTCCGAGAAAATGGCGGCATTGGGAGGGTTGGTTGCAGGCGTTGCCCATGAAATCAACACCCCGGTAGGCATCGGGGTAACGGCCATTTCTCATTTACAGAAAATGACGGGGGAGATATTTGAGATATATAAAAAAGACGGCATGAAACGCTCCGATTTTGAAAAATATACGGATTCGGTTAAGGAGATTTCCGCGATAGTCCTTGCAAACCTTAAACGTGCTTCCGACCTTATAAGAAGTTTCAAGAATATATCCGTGGATCAATCAACGGAAGAAAAAAGATCGTTTAATGTCAAGGAATATGTGCATGACGTGTTATTAAGCCTGCAGCCTAAATTGAAAAAAACAAACCACAGGATTACCATCGAATGCCCGGATAATCTGGTTTTACTGAGTTATCCGGGGGCTTTTTCGCAGATAATTACCAATCTGGTCATGAATTCACTCTCACATGCCTTCAGTGAAATAGACCAGGGAGAAATTTCATTCAGTTTTGCTGTTTTGGATACTGACCTTTTTTTTACCTATACGGACAATGGAATGGGTATTGAAAAAAAATATGTAGACAAGATATTTAATCCTTTTTTCACGACCAAACGCAATGAAGGGGGTACGGGTCTGGGTTTACATTTGGTTTACAATATAGTGAATCAGACCCTTTCCGGCCACATTTATTGTAAAAGTGAGCCGGGAAAAGGAACCACCTTTGTCATTATTCTGCCTCTTAACGTTTTAGAACCGAATACTGACAAGAATTTGGGCACCTCTTAAAACTATTGATTTTTCCCGGGCAACCTCTAAAAACCCCGTTTTTTTAAGGGTTTTGATTCGGCAAACGGTTCTAAAAGGTGGTTTTTAGAGGTGCCTATATAAAATTTCTTGATTATTGCCCCAGGATATATTAATAGTATATATAGGGTTTAATTTCCGGGTTTTATTGCAGTGGCGTCCTGAAATTTATGGGAGAAATATGGAAAAGCAGTCACAAGAGACTAATCCAGATGAATTTCTAGTATTCGCGGAAGAGGATCAGCCTGATAAAAACAATGAAACCCGGGGTGCATGGAAAGTAATCATTGCGGATGATGAAGAAGAGGTCCATACTGTCACTAAAATGGCCCTGGGCGACATATCGTATAACGGTAAAAGCATTTTGTTCATGAACGCTTATTCAGGCAATGAAGTGCTTCAGCTTGTCAAGGATAATCCCGATACTGCCCTGATTTTACTCGATGTCGTCATGGAAGAGGATGACACGGGGCTTAAAATCATCAAGAAAATCAGGGAGGAATTGAAAAACGAATTTGTCCGCATTGTTATAAGGACAGGACAGCCGGGGGAAGCTCCGGAAAAGAAAGTGATTGTTGATTATGATATCAATGATTACAAGGAGAAATCGGAGCTCACTTCCCAGAAATTGTTTACCATGCTCATATCCTCCCTGAGGTCCTATGAGAACATCAGTACGATTGATACAACCCGCCGCGGGCTTGAAAAAATCATCCAGGCGTCGGAAAGCCTATTTAAACAGCAGTCAATGGATAAATTCGTTTCGGAAGTATTGCTGCAGTTCAAAGCGATACTGAATGCGGACAACCCTGATGCCGACAGTTTTTCGGCGTTTTTTGCCACGAAAAAAGATGATGATTACGAGGTTTCTTCCGCTATCGGACGGTTTGACCTGGATTGCCTGGAATCAAAATCGTATCAGATAATCATCTCTGAAATCCGTAATTTTTTAAAGGCCAATGGGGATGGAAACGGGTACAAGTATCTGAGTCCCAACCGTTATATCAGCACATATAAAAGTCACCTGGGATTCGACAGTTTTTTATACCTGGAACGTTCGAATGATTTTAACCAGTCTGATAAATACCTGATTGAAATACTGAGTTCCTATATTGCCATGGTTTATGAAAATTTGTATTTGAACCGGGAAATTGATGAAACGCAGAAGGAAATCATCTATAAACTCGGTGAAGTGGTGGAAACCCGTTCCAATGAAACAGGTTTCCATGTAAAAAGGGTAGCCGAGTATTCCAAGCTTTTAGCCTTGAAATACGGTCTTTCAGAGGATGAAGCGGAACTGATCAAACTCGCCTCCCCCCTGCACGATATCGGGAAAGTGGGCATTTTTGATTCCGTACTGAACAAGGATTCCAAACTGACTGCGGAGGAATTTGAACTGATGAAAACCCATTCCTCGATAGGCTACAATATATTAAAAACATCGAGCCGAAGAATTCTTAAGGCAGCGGCCATTATAGCGTTACAGCATCATGAAAGATGGGACGGGACGGGATATCCCTGTGGTTTGAAAGGAGAAGAGATCCATATTTACGGACGCATCACCTGTGTTGCCGATATTTTTGATGCCCTGGGCAGTATCAGGGTGTACAAGAAAGCCTGGGAATTTGATAAAATCATGGAATATTTCAAAAGCGAACGGGGAAAGATATTCGAGCCCAAATTACTGGATATTTTCTTTGAAAACCTGGATGAAATCATAAAAATACGGGATTCACTGAAAGATATCCGGTCCTGATCCATTTTCATCATTTATATTTATATAAAAGGAGCATCTATGCGGACAAGAAAGTATATTTATGCCTGTTTATTTTCAGTCGCCGTTTTCGCCGCCGCTGCAGAAGGCGTAACCGGAATTAACGCCGGGAATTGCTATGAATATTTGAAACTGGGACAGGTCAATTACAGTATCAAGGTGAACATGGACGGAATCAGGCTGAAAGAGGATGTTCCCCCTGAAGAGTTTCAGAAAAGGACAGAGGAGCTGACCACATTGATTAATGAAAAACCGGTTGATCTTGATCTGAGAATTACCCTGTATGATTATTACAGTGAAAACGACAGGGACAGGGAAGCGAAAGAATTAATGAGCGAATCCATGAAATACTTCAAAAAAGATTACACCGAAAAGAAAAATGAGGATTCAATATATTGGTATGCCAAGGCGCTGATCAATGACATGGATGATAAAAATAATGAAGAAGCTTACCGCTTGCTGCAGCCGTATCTTGAATCGGGCAGGGCGTCCCCGAGAATGTATGAATTAGCCATCTCAATGCGTGTGGCTGTGCTGGATTTTAACCTGGCAACCCGGATCGCGGATGCCTATATCGCCGTCTACCCGGATGACCCGGAACCGTACTACCAGCGGTTTATCAATGTTTTTGCCAAAAGCATGTACGGTATTGTCTCGTATATGATGAATGCGGCTGCTTCCGATTACTATGCCAAAAAAGGAATATCGAAATTAAGCAGGGAAAATCTGGGTGAATTCATGGAATACTATTTTATCAGGCTCAATCAGAATTTAAGTGTCCCGGACATCGAGAAAGCGGTGAAGCTGGCTCCAGAGAGCTATCGATACAATCTTGCTGCCGGTGTATTTAAAACCATGGTGCTTTTTTACACTTCCATGATGACCAAGGCGCAGACTGTTGATATAGATGATGAAAATATCCTGGAAGTTTTTAAAGTGGTGGATGAAGCGGGATTAAACGACGCGCGTACCTATCTCCTGAAAGCACTTGAATTGAAGCCTGAAGAGGATATCCAGGTTTTTCTCGGCCTGGCCATGTATTACCTGGTCTCCGCGGATTTTAAAACGGCAGAATCTTTTGCCCGGAAGGCCATTGCATTGCGGCCGAAGGCAAGGGAAGCGTATGATGCCTTGATTACGACGGTAGCCATGCCGGTTCTATCCTCCGGGACGGAAAAACTGGATGATCTGCTGTCTGTCCTCAGCGATATATTGGCGGAAAAGCTGGCAAAGGCAGGGGGGGCACCGGATGATTATTCTTCCCTGGCCGGATTCTGTTTGAAGGAAATAAAACACGCGGATGAAAAGAAGCGGGAGGAATTATTACGGAAAATGAAAGAATATACGGATAAAGCGCTAAAGCTGGATCCTGATCACAGTCTTTCCCTGATCACGCTTTCCAGCTGTTATCTGCTGGGTAATGACCCCGGTAAAGCCCTGGAAATCCTTGAAGAGCTTGAAAAGACCGTCCCTGATGAGTTTAAAGATATGCTGTATAACAACCGGGGCGTTATCAAGGCGGTCATGGGCAGGAAGAAAGAAGGAATCGCCGACCTGCAGAAAGCCCTGGAGTATTCAAGTGATGACAGCACAACTATCAAGGCATTGAAAATACTGGGAGTGAATGAGAATTAAAATCAATTTTTAAATTGCCGGTATTTCAGGAAGACGTGTTTTTCTTTTTTTCCGGTTCAGAGTCATCCTTTTTATCCGTAACTTCAGGATTTTTTTCCGTTTTTTTCGCTTCCGTATTTTTACTCATGTCCTGGAAGAAGTCTGACAATTGATTTAATCCCTTTTTTATGCCGTCTTCCGCCCGATAAAAGAAATCATTGATCCTGTCCTCTATTTCTCCGTTTTTTACCGACTCCGTCGCATCCTCTATATTCTGTTTAATTGTATCCATGGTATCTTCCAGATTCTCCCTGACTTCCTGTTGACTCATGGGCGTTGTTCCCAGGGTCTGGAGACCTCTTAAAAGATTGTATAAGGATGGTGGCTGCTGGGCTGCGCTCACCTGTTCCTTGTAAATCCTGGCAAGATACGGGTAATCGCGGAACAGCCATAAAAGGAGAGACCGCAAATAGAGGGTTTTTTCCTGGTTTCTTCTCATGGGATAGCTGTTCATCTCCTCTATTATGCGTGTGGTTAAATTACCGATTATTTCCGCTTTGATCAAATCGTCGGGAAATTCCTTAATGCATATAATGGCGGCTAAATAATTACCTGATGTGACCAGTTTTTCAACATATTCCTTTTTTTCCTCTGGATTCATTCTTCCTCCTTATTCAATATCCTCAGGTTAAATTTACTGAAATTCGGATATTTAATCAATTGGGGCTTCCCTGGAAAGGTATTATGTCCCTGTTTATGAATTTTACTGTATAAAGCAGGGCATATGGCTGTTGTCTAAAATCTCTAAAACTTCATTTTTTTATTTTTTTTAGTGGAGATTTATTTTTTTTTCATTATATTATATATGTCTTATGGCTGAATGATTAATGCCCGCAAAAGAAAGGGCGGGCATTACCCCTTGTTGAAACGAGATACGAGTTGCAAAAGGAGGAGTGCATGAATGTATAAAGGAATCATAACTGAAGAGCTCAAATCAAAAATTCTGGGTATTTATATGGCGATGTCCCGCGGGTACATCCCCGAGCAGGATGCCTGTATGCTTCTTGACGAAATTCTTGCTCCACTCATTGAAGAACACGGTTTTGACGCGGTATACATGTCGTTGGAAACGATGAAAGACGAGAAGGAAGAGAATGTGACACCTGTTTTGCCCGTTTTTTTCAATATGAATTGAATAGGGCTTAAAAGGAAACAGGAACCATTATAGAGAGGGCATGGCGTAATTGATTGTCATGCGTAATCGGCGTTATTTCATAGCCGATTTCAACAGTGAGGAGTATAGCCCTGAAGCCGGCGAAAACCCTGAAGCCAAGGCTGTACTGCGGGAAGACCTCGAAGATGACGCTTCCCCCCGCCCGAACGTCATACATCCAACCGTAACCTCTACCGGTTTTCCCTCCCGGGAACAGCGTGTACTGGAGAACGAGCGAAAGGCCGGGATAAAAAATGTCGCCTTCAGCACCCAGGGAAATCTGGTGTTGATCGATGCAGATATCCATCATTCCCTTAACAATAAATTTGGCTGTTACCGGGTTGAGTGGAATACCGGTACCGGCTCCTACGGTGAAACCCAATGAATTGAAATCAGACCTTTTTATCGTTTTTATATCGATTACGGGTGCGGGAATTCCCTGGAAACGGCCCGAATAATATTCCGTATCCGCTTCTTCTTTTTGCCTGGACAGTTCAATATTGGGATGAAGTTCAGTCCCTTTTTTCACTTTTACCGTTACGTTCAATTCACCGAATCCGCCCTGGAACGTTGAGGCGGCTTTCAGGTCGTAGATATACCACGCAGTCCCTTCACTCAATTTGTCCATATTGAGGGCATGGGCCGCCTGCGGATAAGTGGGGCCCATTTCAGTAAATATGGTATTATAACCGGGAGGAAGATAGAAGGCCACCTTGACGACGTGGTTTTCTCCCGGTCCAAACGATATGGAAAAACCCGCGGCATCATATACTTTAAAAAGGAATTTCGTCTCCTCGGTAACCCACGGTATCGAATCGGTTTGAAGCTGGAATTTTGTTGACGGCACCTTGATTTCATCGATAAAAACGGTTATATCCTGTGCCAGGTGAGTCAAAAAGACCAGGCGGGTTCCCACGGTATTTGGTGTGGGATTCAACAAGGTGTATTCGGCGTAACTTGTCGGGGATGCCTTGTATCCGGGGGTAAAATCGAGGAACAGGTTTTCATTTTCAATCCTTATGGGATTCGTCTTTCCCTCCGAGAAAATATCACCCGTGTAGGGCGGCTCCTGGGCCGGCTGTGCAATGTTTGCATGGAGGGCGGCCAGTGCGCCAATGGCCAGGATAAGAATATATATTTTTTTCATTTGTCTCTCCACTGTTAATTTTTATATTTACCGGTGTAAAAAGCTTCTCTGATTTTCAGTGTTTCTTTTTTTACATTCTTTATTTCTTCAAAAAGGTAGGCTACCGGCTGTTTCAATCCGATGACAACCGGAATGGAATATACCTTTTCTTTCCGGATGACGGTGAAAATTTTAACGCTTCCCGCTTTGAAGCGGGAGAGGACCTTTTTTAAATTCCCGTAAAAATATTTCCTGTTTACATAGAGGATTTTATCTTTTTTCTGCAGCCCGGCCTTTTCGGCATTGGAACCCGGCAGTATATTTATGATGGTTTTCTTGTACATTTCGACGCCTATATCGTGAATCAGGGGTTTTTTCCTTTGCTCTATCCTGAATCCGCAGGCCGCGGCTATTTCAGTATAGGGAAGCGGTTCCGTTCCGGATGCGCAGATTTCAAAGAAATCGTATAACGGCCTTCCGGCGATATCGGAACAGATCCTGTAGAATTCCTCTTCCGTATAACCCTTTGGATTTGCCAGATAATTCTTGTACATGGTTTTCATTACATCGTCCAGGCCCTTTTTCCCCTTTGTGCTGCTTCTGATTTTCATGTCAAGGAGCAATCCGATAATGCATCCCTTTGTGTAGTAATTGATCGAGGTATTGTCTTCATCCGTATCGAATTTGCTGTTGTATCTAAACCAGGTCAGAAAGGATGACTCTTCCAGAGTCATGATGTTTCGGCCGGGATTCAGTTCGTATTTAGTTATAAAGGATTTAAACGTATTCCTGAAAGTCCCTCGGCTGTAAACCCCGCTTCTTAGCCGCATGACATTGTCATAGTATTTGGTCATGCCTTCCACGATCCACAGGCATTGTGTGTAATTCTCCCTTGTAAAGTCTATATTGTCGAATTCCCTGGGGTGCATTGATTTCCCGTTCCAGACATGGAAGAATTCATGGGCCAGTAGCCTGCTTTTATCACCCAGTTGCCAGTATGTTTTAAGTTTATTGGGATCCGTTATCATGCAGGAATTGGCGTGCTCCAGGGCATCCCAATGTCCAGGCGTATTCCCGAACGACAGCATGAAGTAATATTCCTTGAACGGATATCCATTGAAGAATTTTCCGGCCTCGTAGCACGTCTTTTTACAGTTTGTGATGAGCCTGTTCTTGAATGACCTGGATATTTGGGTGTTGTAAAACACGATATGAATTGGTTTTCCGTAACTTATGAAACGGTAAATACTCAGTTTACCCATCATTATGGGGCAATCGATCAACTGGTGATAATCCGCTGCCTGGAACTGGAAGGAGGTCCCGTTTTTAGGCAGGCCGGTGGCGATCTCCCATTTTTTTCCGGGGGGAAGCACAATCGTCAGGGAAATGGATTTGTCCTCGTGCAATTTGGGATACAGGAAAACGGAGGCGCCGTTTATGATTGCCCCGTCGGACGCCAGATAACTGTGAACGGATGAGATGTGATTGGCATAAATTCTATAATTAAGGGCAACCGATGGGATATTGGCCGTTTTAATCCTGAATGTCTGCTTGTCCAGCCGTTTGAGCGGGAGATTAGTCAGCTGGACCGAATCATAGGCCCTCATATTTTTTAAATTCTTGGCAAAATCATAAAGGAGGTAAATACCGGGGGACCAGGAGGGGAGGGCAAAATCGAGATAATCCTGGGTAATATTGTTTATCTTCAAGCTGACATCAAAATAATGGGTATTCGGCTTCAGAATTCGCACAAAATATTCTAGTGCAAGGGGCGGCTTTTCTATGTCCTGATTGGTATTACGCAATAATGTTATCATGTTTCCCGAAGAGGAACCGTCATCTCCGTCATCGGCGTGTAAATAGGGAATGGCGATAATTAAGTATGATATAATGAAAGTTTTAATGAGTATTTGACCCACATATAATATTGTATTCAAACAATTTTATAGTTCAAGCCAAAAGTATCTAAATAAATGCATGTATTTATTCCACCATATTTCTGTAGATCCCGGGTACCGAGCCTTCGATCAGTACGGCATTTGCGGTTTTAGCATAGAATTGGCTCGGCCCGACACCCCCGATAATGGCATAAGCATAGCCTTCTTCCTTCATCGCATACAGGCTTCTTAAAAGCAATGCCTTGCCGATTCCCAAACCTCTCTTCCGTTTATCCACCCCTGTTGGCCCGAAAAAATTCCTGCTGGATGATTCATAACAGGCAAATCCCAGTATTTTATTATTTTTTACGGCAATGAAACAGGACACAGGTTTGTTTGAGAAACAGACCTCGCATTCACTGGCCCAACCGGAATGAAAATATTTCTTTACCCAGTCAACGATTTTATGCATTTCAGGGGAAATGGCGCGTTTAATGATAATTCCTTTTTCCTTCAACTGATTGTAAAGGGGCCCCGGATCGGGCAGGTCATACAGCTTAACTAACATATCAGGCATGGGAAAATCCTTTCTGGCTCGATCATAGGGATTTTTTAATGTTTTATCAATAAGATATTTCTTGTACTCTGCTTAAAAAATTCTCTTGTTAATGGGGGCCCATATTTTTATAATTTTATTGGAATCCTGAATCAACCATGCAACCCAGGAAAAAGGAGAAGGGAATGACAAATCAAGATATTTTAAAACGAGCGCAGCAGCATTGTTTTTTTATTGGTGTTAACGACTGCGGGGCGGAATTATGCAAGGCCAATTCGAAATACGGTATGGCCGGTATACATCTCGTGCAGGAAGCTATCGGCATAAAACCGGACGCAACATTTATCACCACGCCGGATATGACTATCACCCGGAATTCAACACGCTGGAGAAGCGGTTTCGGATACGGGGGCAAGATAACATGGGGGTCCGGCGAGGAAGAATTCATCATTTTGAATGCAAAGCCCAATGCATGCGGAATGCTGGTCGGGGGGTTGTATGAACTGCCGGATGCAGGACACCTTATAAAGAAAATACATGGTTTCAAGAATAAAAAATTCGAGATTGACGGGATTGATCTCGTTTGGGATTTTTACAAAGGGAATCATTTTATTGATCTTTTTATCCTGAAGCCTTTGGCGAAGATGACTTCAGATTTACCCCCCTATGCCTTCATTATTCATGGTTCCGCCGGGGAATTGAGGACGGATGACACGCCATGGGGATTCGGCCTGTACTATGACAAGAGCGCCCGGCTCTGTGAAATGGCCGAGAAACTTCAAACACCGTTCGGTGAGTTCCTTTTCCTGACGGGTGAGAATGCTAAGAAATATTATGAGCTTTACCGATACGCGGATGAATTTGCCAGGAAGAAACGCGCCATGGCTGCCAAAGAACTTTTTGGCGATTACCGGACCATCTCCAATGAAAACCACCAGGGGATGATTTCAATGAATGAAATGGCATTGGGGTGTAATTTCTTCTCTGATGAAAACCATATATACCCCATTACCCTAAGGGGAGACCTGCCGGCATACCTTGCCACCGGGAAGAAGAATCTTGCCCCTGAAACAATAGACATTCTTGGGTTCGAGAAGCGGGCAAAGGAGAATAATGTCTATCACCGGCTCACTAATCTTAACATATTTCCTCACGGCGGGGGGTACAACCTGCCGGATTCACTGAGCGTTAACAAGGTCATTGAAATTGATCATGAACGTTTTTTTGAAATCGAGATGCAGAATGACAGGGGAAAAAAGATAATCTCGGATGTCAATGAGCTTCCCTATGATTACAGGGGAAAGATAGTCGTTCTTCGTACTTTGGAGATGGGTCTTGTTAATATTGTGGGTAAACTCATTCCCCAGTATGTCCTGAAAATATAAAGGTATGCGTTGTGTTCCAAAAAAATAATGATTGATGAATGCAAAGCTACCGATAATGTACCTATCCGGCACAAAGGTGTCTTATCAAGTATTGGATTGGATATGGAAAACGAAAAAAGAAAAAATCAACGTCATGAATGGAAAGAAGTCCTGAAGTATGAAAACAGGGAACAGGGCGGGGATGCAACCGCGGTTAACATCACTCCGGATGGAATCTGCATCAGAACGGAGAAACTGCTTGAACCCGATTCTCTTTTAACCCTCAACATGACCCTGGGTGATGGAAGAGTGATTCCCGTCAAGGCAAAGGTGATTTACAATAAAATGCATTCGCATTCGAAAGGTTATTTTTCAGGCCTGAGTATATTGCCTCAAAGCCGGGAGCAGATGGCAGAATACATCGAAAGTATGGACCCCGAGAGACAATTAACCGTATACCTGAGCCGGGAGGAACTTGCCTTTTTAAATGGTCTTTCGGAAGATGAAGATGAAAAAAGGGCGATAATTACCGGGTTAAGCCGTTTTTTTAAAGGGCTTGATTTAAAAGTAAATAAAAAGATAGAATCCGAACAGGATTTAGTTTCTTTTTTAAAAGATGAATTAAAGAAGAGGTTGTAATTTGGCTGATAAATCGGACTATGACCGCTTGAGTCTTACCCTTCCTAAAGACTTGAATGACTGGCTGCATCATTTCCGGCAGGTAATAAAAGATGCCGGCGGCTTCAAATTGCCCAGAACACTTATTGTGAGGGCTTTTATACGCGCTGTCAAGGAAAGTAAGATCAAAATTAATTTACAGAACATTCGTGATAATGATAAAAAGGAAATAGCTGATAAAGTCTCCTCTGCAAAACTCGAAAATATTTTAGTTTCACGTCTGATTGAGGCCATAAAACATTAATGCACTGCTGTAATTCGTTCAGTTATTGTTCCCGGCAAAATTTCCCTAAAATCTTTAAAAAATGCATTTCTACGATTTGAATAAATCGAAGAAATGTATTATGATATAGACGGGTGGTGAAATGAAAAAAGAGATCAATATTATTTCTTTTTTAAACGAAAAACACGCCGGTTCATTCATAAATGATCAGATTAAATCCGTTTTTTCCGATTTCAATCTTCTTGAGGTGTCTGAAACCGAAACATTTTATAATACCCTTTTAAACTGGAATGTTGACCTGGTAATAATTAGTGAAAACTGCGATCACAAATCGGGGCTGGATCAAATCATCAACCTGAAGATGGAAGATATAGCCGTACCCTTTATTCCCATTTTAGAAGTAGACGATGAGGACATTATTTCCCGTGTAGTGGAATTGGGAGGGTTTGATTTTATCCTGGAAAAAGAAGAGAAGGCATTTATAAAACGGAAATTGAATTTTATACGCTCCAAGATACTTTTTACAAGGCAAAATGAAGAATCCCATCCGAAAAACGGTCTTGATGTCAAATTTGATGCAACGACCGGTTTACTGAACCGTCAGGAATTCCTGAAACATCTCATTAATGGCAGGATGAAATCCATCCTGCTCGTGGATATTGATGATTTTAACCTTATAAATCTGGCTTACGGGATCGAAGTGGGTGATTATATCCTTAAATCAATGGCATCCCTGCTTAAAGAAAATATGAAGGAAGCAATGGACGTTTTCAGGATTGCAGGCGATGAATTCATTATACTGATAGATGATCCCAAACCCAATGAAGAGAAGGTTATTGCTGAAAAAGTAATACAGCTTTTCTCAATGACCACTTTTGCTTATGAAACACTTGAATTGAAAGTCAGTGTTACCATCGGTGTAGCGAGGGGTGATTCGTCCCATTTATTGCGTGATGCGGACGTTGCGTTGAGAAGGGCAAGAAAAATAAGTAAAAACCGGTATGAAGAATATTACTATGACAGTCTTTTAGAGGAAAAACAGAAACAAAATCTCATTTGGGCCAACCGGATAAAAAGAGCTTTGGATGAAGACTGTTTTGTTCCCTATTTTCAGCCCATTTTCAACAACAAAACGCAAAAGATCGAGAAGTACGAATGCCTTGCCCGGATGATTTACGAAGGCGCCGTCATCACACCTGACCAGTTCCTGGAGCCGGCGAAAAGGAGCGGCCTGTTACCTCATCTTACCAAGGTGATGATAATCAAGTGTTTCAGTGTTTTTGAAAAAAACGAATATGATTTTTCCATCAATATTTCCGATATTGATTTGAAATATAATTACCTTGTCGATTTTTTACAGGAAAAACTTGTTGAATATAATATCAGGCCGGACAGGTTCATTATTGAAATCTCGGAAGACATACAGTCATCCAATATACAGGATGAGGTACTGCAAATTCTCAGGCTGAAGGAACTGGGAATCAAGATTGCCTTTGATGATTTTGGTACCGGTTATTCGAATTTTTCACGGCTCCTGGAATTCAAGGCGGATTTTATCAAGATCGACGGGAGTTTCATCAAGTACCTGGATATTAACGGCCAGAGTTATAAAATTTCTCATGCTATCTCGGAATTCGGTAAAAGCATAGAAACGGAAATTATCGCGGAATTTGTTCATTCAAAGGCCATTTATGAAAAGGTAAAAGAACTGAAGATAAATTATTCCCAGGGTTATTACTTCGGGAAACCAGCCCAGTCCATAGACAAAACACTTTGAAAAATACTTCTTCATGGCGTATAATTATCATTAACTAAATGGAATTGCACAAAGAAAGTGTAGCCTGCAAATTCTCGGAATTGAAAACAAGCGATATAGACGAAGTTCTTGAACTATATAATTATTATATCGAAAACACCACCTATACATTTCATGTACGCCCCCTGACGCATGAAGAAATGCGGGGCATAGTCCTGTTTGATGATGGCCGGTATAAGACTTTCCTTATATATGATGAGGATCAATTCTGCGGCTACTGTATTCTCAGCAGGTATTCTCACCGTGAGGCCTACGACATTACGGCGGAAATTACCATTTACCTGAAACCTGAATATACGAAAAGGGGGGTCGGCGGGCAGGCAATCAAATTTCTGGAAGATTATGCCAATAAAAAGGGCATCAATGTATTGCTGGCCGTTGTTTCAGAGGAAAACAAGGCCAGTATGAGATTGTTCCGCAAGAACGGATATAAAAAATGCGCCCACTTCAAGAAAGTCGGTAAAAAGTTCAACCGGCTTCTGGATGTTATTATATTTCAGAAAGATATAAATTGTTAGTTGTCCGGTTCAAATATTTCATCCGAATTCTCTTCCCCGAAGGATGATTTCCCGGTCGGTACTATATGAAAGTCTTTTTTACTGTCTGTATCAGTCCCCCTAACGGTGCGGCAGATTGAACGTGTGCTCGTGCTTCCGTCAGGATTAAAACCGTCTTCCGGCCTCACTTCCTCTTCTTGAATAACCCAGCCATGATCTTTCACCAGATTAATGGCCCTTTCCATGGTATATCGCGTCCCGAACCCCAGGTAATTTTCATCCGAGCCGGAATTCCGGTTCGAATAAAGGATCCCGTCAATCACCGTTCCGGCAGGATTGGTGTAGAGGCTCAAAACACCGTTATTTCCGGAAATGCCCCGGCTGTCTTTCAACCAGAAATCGTATGCGGAGTCTTTGGCATCGATGCCTGTTGCCTGCGATTTGTTTTCCGTTTCGTTTATTTCCGTGGCCAACCCCTCCGGTTTGAAATGAACAAGAATAAAGTCGCCGTCCTGCACATGGAAGGGCGGGAATATCAGCCTGTCGGCATAATCCGCCGGGGTGCCCTGGTAAAAAGCAATTCCACCCATGTTGCCTCCTTTCATTATTTTTAATTCAGCAATATCCGGGTGCGTTTTACTGCCGTTTGTAATGAATTCGTTGATAAGGATTTTGGGCACATCCGGGTTATACCCGTAAAATTTATACATAATTACCGTACTGTTACCGCTTAAATCTTCAAAACAGGCGGACAGTATATACGCCTTGCCCGGTTCCTGGTTGCCCGTGTTTATAATAACAGAGGTTTCCTTGTAATTGATTTCATTGACGGCAATAGCCGGTTCAATCGCCAGGGTTTCCGCCTTAACCCTTACTTTTTCATTGAATATCAATTCAATGCATGAGTTTTCATCCTGTTGTATGGACTGGAAAACAGGGGGAAGAAAATCAGATTTTAGAAATGCGCGGCCGTCAGGTAATGGACCGCAGGAAATAAACATAATCAGTGATAATGTGCAGAGAGATTTAATTGGCATAAAATGCTCCTTTCTTTTAACCTGTGTCTATTATAGATAAGCACCTTTCGTGAAATTCCGGCCTTGATTTTTCCCTTTGAATTGATTGAAGCCGGTTTTTTTTATATATTCATTTCAGGCGGTTATTTTAAAAATATGCCTTTGACTCAACGGAAGGAGCCAGATATGTCGGATGATTCTTCATTGTTCAAGAATTTCGGTTCAATTTTCAATCCGGGGGATTCTATATTCATTGAAGGCGAGAAGGGTGACATGATGTATATCATCCAGAGCGGGAAAGTAAAAATAGTCAGGAAATTCGGCGAAAAGGAATATGTTTTATCAATTCTGGAAAAGGGTAATTTCTTTGGTGAAATGGCCATTGTGATGAAAGATAAACGGACGGCGTCAGCCATAGCCGTGACAAAGGTGGAAGTGCTCGGTTTCGACAGGGACGGATTCGAAAGCATGATTAAAAAGAATTCGAAGATTGCCCTGAACATAATAGATAAATTATGCCGGCGGTTGTGGAGCGCCAATCAGCAGGTGCGCCTGTTGGTCAGGAAAAATAAATCAGCCCTGGTTGCCATGAATCTTATACACATGTTCAAGGGCATAAACAGTGATAAAACCGAACTTCCCTATGATAAAATCCTGGCCGATATGTCGGAGAATCTGGAACTTCCCCTTGAACTCGTTGAATCACTTTTTGATTCCCTGCAGAAAGATGGAATAATCAATATCAAAGGAAATACGCTGCTTCTACTCGATGCCGGTAAACTTACGGAACTGGCGGAACATGCCGTCTGCACTTGAAAAGCATTTAAAGGCACTGAGACTCAGGCTGCTTTCCATCCTTGACCAGAAAACAGGGGAAGAGAAGCGGATCCTGCGGAAAAGCATTCAAAGCCTTGAGCAAAGACTGTTCCGGGATAGCACTAAACCGCGTAAAACGTAGATAAATATTGGTTGTTTAGCCGATAATGAAGAAAAATGGGTAAAAAAAGACTTTTTCTGTTTATAATATTTATTTTTATCGCCAGGTTCTGTATGGCACTTGATCTGGAAATAACCCAGGATGACCTTTATATTGAGGGTGACAAGGAAAGCGGCTACAACCTGTGGATCAGGAAAAACAAGGATATAAGATCTGTTCTCATCACGGAATCCACGAATGATCCGGATAAAAAGATCCACATCTATTCAATGCGGGCCAAAAAATACAATCCCATTAATGGAGATGAAAAGCGTCTGTTAAGCGGCAAGTTCCTGAAAACCGGTCATTATTCATTGATGGATTCCACGCCGGAAATTCATCCAGTCCTGGGGGAAGCTTTTCATATATTCATCCCTTACATTGTCATCTACGGGTATCCGGGCCAGAGAAACGGGGAAATCTACGTACAGGATGGAACATTCCTGAATATAAAGGCTTATTCAAAGCCTTTCGCGGACTGGTCCGGCCGGCAGAGGGATAATCCCTTCAGGATGGTCATTCGCCAGGAACCATTAAAAGGTCCTAAAGAAGAGAATTTTATGCCGGAAGCGGTAGAGACATATGAAAAAATCTCCAGACAGAACAGGGGAGACTTGACGTACACAACGGGGAAAGATGACCTTGTGGATAAAATAGGTGAAATTCTGGATGATACAAAGGGTGAGAACCTGGACCTGGTCGTGGCGCTTGACACCACGAAAAGTATGGAGGACGATATTCCCTTTGTTAAAAAGAATCTTGTTCCCCTGCTCAAGGAACATACAACCCATTTTAAAACATTCAGACTGGGAATAGTACTTTACAGGGATTACCTGGATGACTACATTACTTATAAATTCGATTTTACCTCCGATATGGATGCCATTCAGCGTATTATTGACAAGGTCGGCGTATTCGGCGGCAGGGATATTCCTGAAGCGGTATACGAGGCATTGTACGAGGCGGAACGGGGCTTCGACTGGAAAGCTGATACACGGATGATTATACTTGTGGGGGATGCGCCTCCCCATCCCGTACCCCGGGGAAAAATAACTTCCACAATGGTGAAAGACAAGGCATTGGAATTGAATATAGAAATCAATGCCATCATTTTACCGCAATAACCCGGGCTGGTTGGGATAAAGGAATTTAACATATGGAATATGCAATAGACAATCACGGCTGCCGCCTTTTCGGTGCGGAATGTCTTTTAACCCGCCTGATAGAACTCAAGAAAGAAAAAGATGGCGTGCTAGAAAATAAAGACCCTGAATGCCTTCATAGAATGAGAGTGGCTTCCCGAAGGCTCAGGAGAGCGTTGTCCGTTTTCGGTCAAAGCTTTTCAGGCCAGGAAAAGAATGGCTGGATGAAAACCCTGAGAATGCTGACAAGGAGCCTGGGCCGGGCCAGGGATATCGATGTGCAGATTGATTTCCTGGATAAATTTCTGGGTAAGGCGGGAGAAGATAAAAAAGAATATGAACGGGGTATCAGAAGATTAAAATTACGATTGTCGCAGCGCCGCAAGCAGGAGCAGAAGGAAATTGAGAAGGTGTTTGCAAAGGTGGACAGGAAAAATGTATTGGGCGCCATGGAGTATACATTGGGACAAATTACCGCTGAACTGAAAATTTTAAATTCGGAATACGACAGGACCATGCTTTATGTGATGGCGCGTGAACGGATCCTTCTCATGCTGAAGAATCTACTGACCTATGAAGCCTTTGTCATGAATGAATCAGCCGTGAAGGAACATCATGAAATGAGGATTGCCTGTAAATTTCTAAGATATGAACTGGAAATATTCCAGCCATTATACGGGGAAGAACTTGTTTTGCCGCTAAAAACAGCCAAAAAGATTCAGTCATTGCTCGGCGACCTCCATGACTGTGATGTCTGGATCGGGTTTTTACCTGAATTCCTGGAAAGTGAACATGACTTTACCAGGGAATACCTGGGGAGTTTAAGAGGTTTCGGGAGCGTTAAAAAAGGTATAAACAGGTTTCAACAGGACAGGGTTAAAAAAAGGGTACTTCTTTATGAAGATTTTGTTAAGTTTTGGAACAGGATTGTCAAAGAAGGTGTCTGGGAGCATCTTGTAGAGGTTCTTAAGAAAAAAATAAACGGCAGCCCGCCAATATCCGGGTAAGATCCATTAAAATCCTCAATCAGGATTTTTCCGGAGGAGCATCTTCCCTGGGCGTGGTTTTTTGATTAATTTCCGCTAATACTTTTTCAGTCAGGATTTTGGGAGCTTCAGGATAATCTTTTGAATCCCCCGCCTTGTACTCATCCAGTAAAGCTTCAAACAGTTTTACAGCTTCTGTATCATTCCCCTGTTTGTGGTATATAAAGGCGATTTCAAATTTCGCCCATAAATTTCCTTTGATATCTTCCGGATATTTTTGCTGGAAAGCCTTGTAATAATCAAGGGCAAGACTGTAGTTTTGTGAATCACTTGCCTCGTGGGCTTTCTGGAAAAATATTTTTGCGGTAAGGTCTTCATTATACGGGTCGGCGGTACTGGAACATCCGGAAAATATCAGCAAGCCCAGTATAAAAAGAGGGATAGAAACAGTAATGTTTTTTATTTTAGTAGTTATATATTTCATCTTTAATTGGTAATGTTTTTTTCAAATCCTTTAAAAATGTTTTGGCTTCCCCCATGGGTTCATAGGTTTCACACAAATCAAGATTACGGCGGGCAACTGTAAAATACTTGTAGAATTTTTCCTCCCCCAGTTTTTTACGCCATTTCCCGGCATCACATCTTACCCGCAGAAGAAATTTAATGCCGTTTTCCGTTGGTATACGTACAAGCTTGCAATGTTTACAGTTTGCACAATAGATCTTGTTATCAAAGTCATTGTCACCTTCGGTGTCTTCATCGATGTCTTTTTCATCTGTTGCCATTGTCTTCAGTGCTTCTACCATATATACCTCCTTTTTGACGATAAATATAGTGATTAATCGATGGATTGTCAACAGTGAATATGGTACTTGACAAAACCAATCTCAACAAGAATATTTTTATTAAAATTTGGAGAAATTTCAAGTGCCTGACCCAAATTAGGCTCATTTACTTTACCTGTTTCCCGGGTTTTAACTCCAGATAACCTGACCGGGAATAAAGGGATGAACTAACAGCGGATGGTTGGGGATAACCCTGAGGGAAAATCCCAGCCTGCCCGGGAAAGTGCATGGCACTTCAACAGAATATTCGCCAACCTGATTCGAAAAGCCGGTGCAATTCATTTCAAGTTTTTGCGCTTCTTCGATGATTCCCGTTGAGCTTAAATGCCCGTAGTAAATTTCCGCCTTGACATCTTCCGGTTTCAGTTCTCCAAGCGTTATTTTGGCGTTAACAGTGAATTTTTCTCCCACGGTTAAAATTTTATCGAATTGAGTATGTACCGTTTTAATTTTTATATTTTTCCAATACTTAAACAGAGAAGACAAATATTTCGATAATTCCTTAGCATTTTTATAATCATTTTCCGTATATTTTAAATAGTTGCTGAGTGCCGGAAAATAAAAACTCTCCGAGTATTCAACCAGCATTCGTGGACTGCAGAATCGATGACCTATTTGTTTTATGGAAGCTTTCATCCGCTTTATCCAGGCGTGGGGGAGATTATCCCTGCCCCGGCTGTAGAAAAGGGGTATAATTTCCCTTTCCAGAAGATCGTAAAGCGCCTTGCTTTCAATCTCATCATGGAGGTCATGGTTTTCATATTCCTCACCCTTACCGATGGCCCAGCCGATGTCCGGATTATAGGCTTCATCCCACCATCCGTCCAGAACCGAAACATTCAGTACGCCATTAATCGCCGCCTTCATTCCACTTGTCCCGCTTGCTTCCAATGGACGCCTGGGTGTATTGAGCCAGATATCGCTGCCTGAAATCAGGTAATGGGCGAGCGACAAATCGTAATTTTCCAGGAATATGATCTTGCTCCTTACCTGGGGATCACTGGCAAAATGAATTATTTCCTTGATCATCTCCTTGCCAGGCATATCGTCCGGATGTGCCTTCCCCGCAAAGATGAGCTGGATGGGATGTTCTTTATTTGAGAGCAATTGGATCAATCTGTCAGGGTCCTTGAGCAGCAGGTTCCCCCTTTTATACGTGGCGAACCTGCGGGCAAAGCTTATTGTGAGATAATACGGTGACAGGACGTCTTCCGCTACGGCGATTTCCGAGTCGGGTTTCCCCTGACGGATAAATTGATTTTTAAGCCGTTCACGCGCATAAACTACGAGTTCTTCCCTTCTTATTTCGTGTGTCCGCCATAATTCCTCATCGGAAATTCGTTCTATCCTGTCCCAGATATCCAGGTTGGTAGGTTCGTCTATAAAACGCGGGCCAAAATATTTATCCAGCAGGTTACTCATGGCGGGTGCCAGCCACGTTTTGGGATGAACGCCGTTGGTGATATGGGAAATGGGGATCTCTTCGTCAGGCAGTTCTTCCCAGATACTACACCACATTTTTCGGGATACCCTGCCGTGAAGCCGGCTCACCCCATTGTTATATGCCGAAAGTTTAAGCGCTAGAATTGTGAGGCAGAATTGCTCATGCGAGTCAAAGGGGTTTTCGAGCCCCAGGGAGATAAATTCATCCCAGGTAATGTTCAGTCCCTTGATATAGTTTTTAAAATATTTTTCCATCAATTCCATCGGAAAACGTTCGTTTCCCGCCGGCACAGGCGTATGGGTTGTGAACACATTGGTTACCCATACCAGCTGTCTTGCTTCATCGAACGTGAGTTTATGCTGTTCTATCAGTTCCCTTATTCTTTCAAGGGCCAGGAAGGCGGAATGGCCCTCGTTCATATGCGTGACGGCCGGGTTTATGCCCAATGCCCTCAGGGCACGGATACCTCCTATCCCGAGCAATATTTCCTGCTTGATTCTAGTCTCCCTGCCGCCCCCGTAAAGCGTCGCCGTAATGTTTCTGTCTTCCGGATTGTTTTCAGGAATATTGGTATCTAATAGATATAAAGAATTCCTGCCTATTTTAACTTCCCAAATCTGGGCGGTCACGGCAGAAGATCCGAGTGTAATTTTGATAACAATGGGATTTCCCTTTTCATCGGTCCGCCGGGTTACCGGCATTGTATACCAGTCGTTTTCAGGATACGATTCCTGTTGAAAACCATCCCTGTTGAAGTATTGATGAAAATATCCCTGCCTGTACAACAGGCCTATCCCGACGACAGGCAGCCCCAGATCCGAACAGGTTTTGAGATGGTCCCCGGACAAAACTCCCAGGCCGCCGGAGTAGATGGGGAGACTTATATCCAGCCCGTATTCCATGGAGAAATACGCAATTACATTGGAATGGGAATCCTTATACCATCTTTCACCCGTCATGTATCTGGTGAATTTACCGTAAACCGTTTCCAGGGCGGCAAGGTATGAGTCGTCCATTGCCATTTGTTCCAGTTTTTTCTGGGAGACAAGCCCGAGCATCTTTACCGGATTCTGGTTTGAAGCAATCCAAGAATCATAATCAAGCCTTAGAAAAAGGTTTGTTGCTTCGTAATTCCAGGTAGTCCACAGATTATTGGCTAATTCCGTCAAGGGCATTAATTTTTCCGGGATGCAGGGCTTGACATTAAATGGTATTATTTTCATTCAAATTCTCTCTTTCCTAACTCACTTTCCAATAAACCAAACCGTCACCTGCTATAGGGATAACGATGAGATTAACATAGTAATTTTATTCAATGAAATCAATAGCCGGTAAAACGGGATACGTTTTCTCCTCCTCTTTGGTAACCGTATAAATAAAAAAATTACTTTTTTTTTATTTATAGGATCAAAAATCCATTCCAGCTGGTGTATAGTAATGGGAATGAAGCGGTTTTATCTTCTTTTAATTATATTGCTATTAATTTTCTCCGGGTGTGCTAATCTGCCGCCGCATAGGGAACATACTGAATGGATGTCCTTTCTACCGGCCGGGCAGTCCGTTTATTTTTATGTGAAAAATGAATCTAAAACCGCTTTCCTGCTTGATATTTTATCACAGACATTCCACCAGGACTATCGTCAGATCAAACCGTTAATTGACAGAACTTATTCAATTTATGGTACTTCAAAGTTTGTCTCTGGTGGCGGCTCCGGTATGTTCCTGCTGTTATTGGGGCAATATCCTGCGGATTATATTGTAAATGAATTGACTTCCAGGCCTGAATGGATAAAAAAGACGGCCGGTGGCGGCGCTTTCTGGGAAAACAGGAACAGCGGCATTTCCCTGTCATTGCCTGAATCCTATTCTTTGTTTATAACGAACGAAGACAGGTCTTTTCCGATGAATATCAAAAAAAGTCATGATGAGCGCCGTTTCTCCCTGCCGGAAAGATTGAGCGCCGATTTCAAAAAAAGCATGGCTGCCTTCTATTTTCCGTTTTTTTCCAGGGAAGGACTCCCCGAACGTATTCCGTTGAACAGAAAGAGAATTCCCATAAAAGAAACGGGTGTATATTTATATAAAAAAGCCGGCCGGCTCTGCCTGGATTGCTTTTTCAATTGTCAGGGGGAAAAGAACGCCAGACTCTTTCAAACATCATTCAAGACTTTCCTTTTATGGTGGTTTAAGGAGATCAAAGTGGGGAATATTTCGCAAATCATAAAGGAAATTAATATTAAAATAATGGATAATTACTTATATATTGATGGATTATCACTTTCATCAGAGGACCTGTCGCGTGGTATTCAAATATTAATCGGGGACCTCTAATCAACTATCAATTTATCCTTGGCAACCGTAAAAACCCCCGATTTTTTAATGTGCTTTTGTTGAATTAAAAATGAGTGATATATTATACTATTAAGTAGCTATGAAAAAAATACCTTTTAACCCTTATATTGTAGGGAATCCCATTAAATCAAGTGATATGTTCTTTGGCAGGGAAGATGATTTCCTTTTTGTTACCAGGAAAATCAGTGAGGGTAAATCGAATCAGATTATTATACTCTGCGGGGAAAGGCGTTCCGGTAAAACTTCCATTCTTTTTCAAATTCTTACCGGCAGGCTGGGACCGAATTTTCTTCCCATTCTTATCGATATGCAAATATTAGCCGGCATTAAGAGCGATTATGATTTTTTTAAATCGATATTAAAGGTTGCCTGCCAGGGATTAAATTCGGAAGATATCACAGTCGAAATGCTGATGGAATCTGATAAAAACACCGTGGAATCCCTTTTCGAGTCCTTTTTGAAATTAATAGAAACCCGTTTCCCGGAGAAAATACTTTTATTTCTGCTGGATGAATATGAATTGATTGAAGCGAAAATAAGGGATGGTTCCTTGAGCCTGTCGACGATTCATTATCTGGCCGGTATACTTGAAAGTCCCTATAAAGTGTCTTTTATCTTCACCGGGTCCACGAATCTTGAGAACAGGAAGGTAGATTACTGGAAATCATTGCTTGGGAAATCCATTTACAAGAAGATTTCCACCTTGTCATTTAACGATACGGCGCGGCTGATCAAGGAGCCTTTAAAAGATTTTATAGAATATCCGGATGAAGTAATTTCCAGAATTTTCAGGTTAACAGGAGGACAGCCTTTTTATACCCAGGTGGTTTGTCAGAATATTGTCGACATACTTGTAGAAGAAGAAAGAAATGATGTGAAGAATAAAGACCTGGACCATGTTGCCGGTGACATTGTTGCCAACCCTTTGCCGCAGATGATATATTTCTGGGACAGCTTGTCCGATGAAGTGAAACTTGTACTCTCCTGCCTGGGAAGCCTGCTTAAAAAACCCGATGAATGGACCAGCGCATCCAGAATCAGGCAGTTTTTAAAGAAGGAAAAGATAAGACTGCCTTTGAACAGGGAAAAAATCAACATTTTTGTCGAAGAAGCGTACCACAATGAATTCCTTGTCAAGAATGCCGAATTGAATTACCAGTTCCGCATGGACCTTTACAGGCGCTGGATCAAAAAAGAACATTCCATCTGGAAGGTTTTAAAAGAAGTTGATATTAAATTAAAGCCTGCTTCCAAAAAGGCCTTGATTATTACTGCCGCTTCAATCGTCGTCATCCTGCTGGCAGCCGGTGCCTTGCTGTTTCTTCCCGTGGGTAAAAATGGATTTCCCGGCATTTTTAATTTTAACGGCGGTTCTGTAAAACCAACAGCGGATGAAGTCAAGGATTATGCCATAACGGCCAATACGGGTCCGTTCCGCGTGGTGGTCGACGGCAGCTTGAGTCTTACCAATGAAGGTTTGAAGGATGAGAAAACGATACTCATTCCTTCCCTGAAAACCGGCGAACACGCGTTTGAATTCCTGAATCCTGAAACAGGCGAAAAGATAAGTCTCCAGGCAGTTGTTTCGATGGAAAACAAGGGTTTAGGAGTAGAATTTACCAGGAAAGTAGTTGCTGAAAGCAGTAACAGCGATTCCTCCCAAAAGACACAAATCGCCTCAAAAACAAATAAGGGGTCGCTTTTCATCGTTACAAAGCCCCAGGGCGCGCAAATCCTGCTGGATGGCGACCCTGCCGGTGTATCGCCTCTCAATCTAGAGGGCTTGAAAGCGGGTAAGCATTCGCTGGAATTGATTTTGCCGGGATACAGGCATGAAAAGATGACCGTAACGGTGGAAGGGGACAAGGTTACGCCCAAAACAGTGGATTTAATCGAGACATTCGGTTATCTTCAGCTTGATGTAAGACCGAGAGCATCCATTTACATGGACGGCGTCCATCTCGCCGATACTCCTTATGTCAAGCCGGTAAAAGTTCCCACCGGAAATCATGAAATTCAAATAGTCAATGAAAGTCTCAATTTCAATAAAAAGATATGGGTGGAGGTTTTAGAGGAAGACACGGTAAAAATAGTGGAGATAATTGAATGAAAGCATTATACGGGATTTTATTTTTTTTGGTTTGCCTGCCGGTTCTTTATGCACAGGAAGAATCACCCACGGAGGCGGCCAGGAAAAAATTTGAGGAAGTGGAGAGCCTTTATGCCTCAGGTCAATATGAGGATTGCCGGAAATTAGTAGAGGTGTATCTCCAGGCAACGGGGGATGATCGCTTCCCCAATTACTTCCTGGCCAGGCTTTACAGGATAAAGGGTTTTTTGGTCTATGCGTTTCGGGAAGAGGGAAAGCCTTACAGGGACGAAATCCAGGGGTTATTTCAAAAGGCTATTGAGCTGGATATTAATCTTACGCCGGGGAAGCCATCACAGATACCCCCATTTTTATACGATTTATTCACTTCAACGAGGGATGCCTATATTAAACGCTTTACGCGGGAAACCAGGAGAAACAATATCGGGTTATACTCGACTGTTTTTATTAATCTTGGTCTTTATTATTCAATAAATCTTTCGGATTCCTGGTCAATTACCGCAGAGATAGGGTTCCCCTTCAGGTCTCCCTTTATTGAGGAACCCGCCATTCTCGATAAGTTGAGCGGACAAATAGGTGCGGTCTGGTATCCCACCTGGAACCTGGAACAGATAATTTTTGCTTTGGCCGGTTTTTACCGTTTTGAATTAAACGGAATCATGGTTAATGATTTAAAGTATATTCATACCATGTCAATAGCCGGGCAGGCGGAAATAAATACCCGTCTTGGACTGGGAATTTTTGTCCGGGCGGAGATTATCCGTATAGATTTGTATTACAGCGGCGGGAGTACTTTTGAATTGCCCGCGTATGGTGAGTGGCCTATTCTGCCGGGTTTTCTCAGGATAGGTTACGCGAATATAAATTTCGGCCTGTTTTACACATTTTAATATACGATAACGTTGATGCCTTCAATCAAGGAGACTTTATGGATTTTGCAGACACACCTGTGACGGCCCCGGCTGATTTTTTCGGCCAGCGGGGTATTATTAAACGGATATTTTCCCGTATCGGCGCCGAAAGACCGCAATCGGTGGCTGTCATCGGCAGCATAAAAAGCGGCAAAACATCACTCGTCAATTACGTGATGAATGAAACGGTGAGGTCACAGTATCTTGATGAATTGGATAAATATTATTTCTGTCAAATCAATATACGGGAAGAGGCCTTTACCTCGATAAAGGATTTTATTGACAAGGTTATCAAGTGTCTCTTCAATGAGAAAAACGGTGAAGAAAATCCCTATACCGGGCTGCAGAAAAAAGTGGAAGCCCTTCATTCCGGCGGCAAGATACTGGTACTGCTTTTGGATGATTTTCACCTCATAACAAGCAGCGAGTCCTTTCCACTTGAATTTTTTTCTTTCCTCCGTTCGCTGGCGAACAATTATAATGTGGCTTATGTAACGACGTCATTTTTGGAATTACAGAAACTCTGCGTGGTCAAAGACATTGAGGAATCTCCGTTTTTTAATATTTTCACAAACCTTTCATTGGGTTTGATCTCTAAAAGCGCGGCTGAAAAGATCCTGGAACCCGCGTTTAATCCCGAGGTGGGTAAATCTCTAGTGGAATGGCTGGGTCCTTCCCCGTACCTCTTGAAACTGGTGGGAAATGAAATTCTGGAACGGAAAATCGATAAGGGAAAAATCATTGAAAAGAATTATGAATCGCTTTTCCTCCCTCTGATTTCACCTTATTTTGAGCAGATTATTTCCATCCTGGATAACGAATCGTATAAACCATTGAAGAACCTTGGTGCAGGTAAAGCCCCTGCCGAAAAAGAGCTTCATTTACTGCGGCCTTTGGTCCGGTACGGTTTTTTGGAGGAATACGAGGATACGCTCCAGTCGTTTTCCCCTGCATTTACGCTCTTTTTAAAGAGTAAACTTTCGAATAAAATGCTCAAGGGTGTTTTCAGTGAATGAAAAGTGCGTTAAGGCATATTCAATTAATAGATAGGTGAAGATATGGGTAATATCGAAGATTTATTGAGGAAGCGAAAGGAAGTCCTGGAAGAGATCGACAGGCAGATCATGGACGGCCACACCAAATCCGTGACTCTCCTTTTTACCGATATTGTCGGGTCAACACAGTATTTCGAGAAATTCGGCGACATCGCGGGCCGCCAGATGATCCAGGTGCATAATGATTTGCTGTTCAAGGTTATTGAAAAGTATGACGGGAAGATAATAAAAACCATCGGGGATTCCATCATGGCCAGCTTCGAGGACCCGACTAACAGCGTTCGATGCGCCGTGGAGATGCAGCATGCCCTTAAAGAATATAACAGCGGGAAGTCCGATAAGCAGAGAATACGGGTGAGGATGGGGCTTCATTACGGACGTGCCGTTGTGGAAGGCAAGGACCTGTTCGGTGACATGGTGAATACGGCTGCCCGGGTGGAATCCAAGGCGGATGGCGAGGAAATTCTCATATCTTCCGCCCTGAAGGAAAAAGTCCAGGACCCCAATGTTTCCTTTGTTTTTCTCGGAAGCGAAGCGGTGAAGGGTAAAGAAGAAAAGATAAATTTTTATTTTATCAATTGGAACAATACGGACCAGAATTCGATTATTGAAAAGTGGAAGTCCAAAAAAGTAAGTTTCTCCGGAAGGACCGAATCCAAGAAAGAAGGCGTCGTCATCAAGGGCAACATAGACCTGAAAACCGGCGCTGCGGCCCTGAAGCCCGTTTCTTACAGGGGCAATCCTTACCTTAACCGGGTCATGATCCCGCATCCTGAATTGTTTTACGGCCGTGAATCGATTGTTAAACGGATTTTCAGCCGTATTTCTTCGGAACGGCCGCAGTCGATATCCATTGTAGGCGAGAGACGGATCGGGAAATCCTCAATGCTCAATTTTATCAACAGCCCGGTAACGCGCCTCAAACACATGGAAAAGCCGGAGCAATATATATTCCTCTTCATTGATTTTCAGCAGTTCAGGCTGAAAAGTCCGGAGGAACTTATAGGGGTCATTTATTCGGAACTCACAAGACAAACGGAAAACAGGATAGAAATTAATCTGCCGGAAAATTACGACGGGTTGGGGCGTCTATGCGAGGCGATAGCATCTAACGGCTACAGGCTGATCATGCTTTTCGATGAATTTGAAGCGGTCACGAAGAACGAAAAAATAGGGCCTGAATTTTATTCCATTTTCCGTTCCCTCGCCAATACGCTTCCCATTGCGTTCATAACGGCCTCCGGTAAAAATTTGA
Source organism: Spirochaetales bacterium (assembly GCA_016928415.1). Lineage (GTDB taxonomy): Bacteria > Spirochaetota > Spirochaetia > SZUA-6 > JAFGRV01 > JAFGKU01. The sequence continues at coordinate 3,868 of JAFGKU010000131.1, read as the reverse complement.
AGGAGATGTGCGCCTCGCATGCCATTTCCGATTCCCCGTTTTTCAATATATTCACCGTGCAGTATCTGGGCGCGTTCAGGGAAAAGGAGGCTTTGGCCCTGATATCAGAGCCTTCGGAACGTGCATCGATTCCATTGAAACCCGTATCCCAATCCATTGTTTCCATGGCGGGATTTTACCCGTTCTTTATCCAGATAGCCTGCTCCGCCTGGTATGAATACCTGGAGAGCGAGGGACAGGATGCCGGCGAATTTGCCTCCCGGTCGGCGCCGAAAGGCGTCCTGGATATTTTCCGGGAAGAAGTGGAACCGCATTATGAATACATCCTGGAAAATCTGCTTCCGGAAGAAAAAGAAGTAATGTTAAAGGTAATGAACGGGGAAAAAGTTACCTGTGATGATTACCATGCGGATGGCCTTGAGAGAAAAGGGTACCTTACTCTTCTGGAGGATGATGCATTCAGGATTTTCAGTAAAGAATTCGAAAAGGTTTTAAAAAGGGGTTAAAAATCCTGATCAATTATTCCAGGCAGATCCTGTTTCTTCCGTTTTCCTTGGCATGATAAAGCGCTTTGTCGGCCCTGGCAATCCAGTCATCCCTTGATTCGTTTTCCCTGTATTGGGCAATACCCATCGATACGGTTACCTTTATTTTTTTATCCTCACACAGGAAATCGTTTTTATCCAGGTGTTCCCTGAAACGTTCTCCGATAACGAAACCCTGCTGCAGGGAGGCATTGGTCAGGACAATATAGAATTCTTCGCCGCCGTACCTGCCCGCGTAATCGTAGCGCCTCAAGTATTTTTTAAGGCGGGTACCCAGTTTCGTTAAAATACAGTCCCCCGTTTGATGGCCGTAATTATCATTCACCCGCTTGAAATGGTCCAAATCAAGCATGATCCCCGTTAAGGGGGCGCCAGTCCGCTGAGACCGGGCCAGCTCATTGTCTATGGTCGAAAATAACGATGCCCGGTTCATCAATCCGGTAAGTGTATCGAAATTGGCCATTACCTTGAGTTCTTCATTGGTGCTTGAAAGCTCTTCGTATAATTTATCTTTTTGCGCCACCGTTTCTTTCAGGGTTATGGCTTCATTATGCATTTTTAACTGCGATTTCAACCTGATGGTAGCCACCTTTATACGTCTTTTTAATTCCAGGGCCACGATGGGTTTTGTGATGAAATCGTCACCTCCCACTTCGATGGCCTGTTCAAGAAAATGATCGTTCGTGAGCCCCGATATAACGACGATCTGCAGCGGCCATTCGATGTATGACCGCCTGATTTCCTTGCAGACCTCGAAACCTGTCATATTGGGCATGAGAATATCCACCAAAACGATGTTTATTTTCTTTTCGGCGATTATGGAAAAGGCTTCCTGGCCCGATTTGGCAACATAGCATTCGTCCACATCCTTTTTGAGAATGTGGGACATGATGTTGAGATCATCTTCTTCGTCATCAACGATTAAAAGCCTTGTTTTTTCCATCCTGCACCTTTTTTGAATGGTCTTTAAAAATGTATGGATTTACCGGGATCATTCAGAATACCCCCGATAAATCTTATTGTTCTAATGTATGTTCAGGTAATTTTAAAACGAATACAGGTTCCCGTCAATCATATAAAGAGGTACTCTTGAAAATTTATAGAAATTTAACTATTCTTTCTATCAGTAACTTAAAACATTGTGGTTAATTGCGGACATCAATTGCCCAATGTGAATTTTAAAAATTAATGCCCGATGGATAATTTTAGAAAGAGTGGAGCTGGTATGAATAAACAAAAGAAAATCCTCAATGAAATAAACCCGAGAAGCTGGGAGCACCCTGCTGACAGGGCCGCGTTAAGCGCTCTGAAACAAATTCCGGGATTGGATGTCCTTTTACAGAAATTCCTGGGAATTTTGACGGACAGGTCGCTGCGATTGATAGCTTTGGCTTCATCGGTCAGGATCTCTGAAAGGCAATATCCGAAAATCTGGAGCCTGCACATGGAGGCCTGCTCCATTTTGGACGTGAAGCAAATCCCGGAATTGTATATTTCCCAGAATCCCATCATGAATGCCGGCGCCATAGGGGTTGAAAAACCGTTTATCATGCTTAATTCATCCATAGTAGAAAAACTGTCACAAGAAGAAATTTTATCTGTTATCGGGCATGAAGTCGGGCATTGCATAAGCGGGCATGCCTTGTATAGAACTTTACTGGTTGTTCTTCTGCAGGCCTCGATTTCCCTTCTCAACATACCCATAGCCGGGATAGCCATTTATGCCATCGTTGCCGCATTGAACGAATGGAGCCGTAAAAGTGAATTGAGCGCGGACAGGGCCGGACTGCTTGTCGTCCAGGACCCGCAATTCTGCTACAACACGTTTATGAAGCTTTCGGGCGGTACGGATGTCTCCCAGCTGGATATCAATGAATTTTTTAAACAGGCACAGGAATATGAAAAAAGCAGCGATATTGTGGACAGTGTGCATAAACTCCTGAATTTAATGGGCCAAAGCCATCCTTTTCCCGTTCTCAGGCTCACCGAATTAAAAACCTGGGTGGACAGCGGGCAATACCAGAAGATTCTGGACGGTAATTACGAGAGAAAAACGGGGCATTCCAAGGAGGATGTCGGCAAGGATTTTGAGAATGCGGCCAATCAATATAAGGAAGATATGTCAAAAGCGGAGGACCCGCTTTCCAATGCTTTTTCCAATATCATGGACGGCATGAACGAGGCCGGAAAAAATTTACAGAATTTTTTGGACAACCTCTTTAAGGGGCCGCCGCCCCCGCCACCACCTCCAAAAAAGGAATGAAATATAGCCATCATCCATCAGATACGATAAAATAGAAGGTTTTTTTCATTAATTAATAAACACCTCTAAAAACCACCATATGGGGCATATTAAAAACGCTATTGCGTTTGGGCTGTGCGTCGGCAATCAAAACTCTTAAAAAGCAGGGGTTTTTAAAGGTGCCCTGATGTTAAAAATCATAAAATAAGGGTTTTTTTAAGGAAGTTTCCCTGTCATGGGGTGTTTTTAGAATTGCCTAGTTGATTTTTTACATGTCTTATAATAAGCTCAGGTTCTTATGAATTTACCGAATGCCATTTCTCTGAGCCGGATCTTCTTTTCACCGATTTTTTTTATCTCTTTTTTCATTCCCGAATGGTTTAATTTACCCTGTTTACCGTATTTAATTACCTGCTGGGTGCTTTTTTTCATTATCGAGTTGAGTGACCTTCTGGATGGTCTGATAGCACGCAGGAACAATGCTGTCAGTGACCTGGGTAAAGTGCTTGATCCTTTTGCCGACTCTATAAGCCGTTTAACCTATTTTATCTGTCTCATGGGGGTGGGTATCTTACCATTGTGGATGCTGCTCATTTTTATTTACAGGGATATTTCCGTGTCTTTTATACGTCTTCTTTTGGTCAAAAAAGGGGTAGTTCAGGGAGCCAAGTGGAGTGGTAAAATCAAGGCGTGGCTTTATGCGATTTTTGCCTTTATCGGGATAGCCTATTTTTCGATGAAAAGGCTATTGCCAACATTACCAATTTATGATATCTTTAACCTTGTAGTTCAAATTGGCTTCTATTTGTGTATTTTAGTGGCAGTTGTTTCTTTACTTGACTATTTATTTGTTCTTTTAAAGAAAAAAAACTAAAAAATACTAATTTGCGTATTGACGTAATCGTGAAATATCTTATATATTGCGGACTGCGTTACGCAGATAAATGATTTATCTGCAAAATAATAGAATTATCAATAGAAGAGATGTTCTTTAACAGTAAACGGGAAGGGGAGTGGATTGAGTCCTTTGAGAAGAGTTTAATTACTCGCAAGAGTAATTAGCTATATATCATGGAGAGTT
>JAFGKU010000130.1 GCA_016928415.1 Spirochaetales bacterium | reverse complement strand
GAGACCCGTGAAATTGGGCAGTAAAAAAGCGATGACTACGAGAGCGGCGATAATGACTCCCCCTATTACAAGAAAGGCAAACGGATTTTTTTTCTTTTCAGTTATTTTTTCCCCGCCGGAACCTTTCTTTTTATCTTCTTTTTTTACTTCCGGCTTTTCGATACGGTCCTGAGAAAAAACCAGGATGTCTTTTTCATCCGCTATGACCTGCTTCCTGGTTGTTTTATCATCAATCACGGTTTTGTGATCCGGCGACCAGAGTTCCTTGGGAATGGCCAAAGTCGTAATGACATTTTTATCCGCATCCCTGGCCGTGGCCGTCAATGAATGATCGGTCTCCCGTCTGATTTGAAGAAGGAAACAGGGTTCACCCGCTTTGGCAGGCGGGATGTTTTTAATCGTAATCCTTCCTATAAAAGGCGGTTTTTTAGTATCGCCTTTTTCGATGTGATACATTTCAATCTCGGCAACCTGCTGGTTGTCTACAATTGTTGTTACCGTGACCTCAACCCCTTGCGGCCTGGAAGGGTCGCCTATGTTATAGATTGAATCGTCATAGAGTTTTATTCCAATTTCCGGCATTTTAACGTCCCTACTTTTCAATTTTAGTCAATCCAGATCAATATTTCAATTTTTATTTGATAATTGGGAAAAAAATTTGAAATTTTTAAAATAAAAATACATTGGTCATGGTTTTATTTTGCCTTTTTCTGTGTTATTATGCCCCTGTCTAAGCGAATCATTATGCTGGAGAAACCACATGAGTACGACAGATCATGAATTGGAAGAAACTATTGCAAGGATGAAAGAACCCCTTTCCCTCTGCCTGGACCAGATTTCCAAACGAATTGTCGGTCAAAAGGGCATGATCGAGGGTATTTTAATGGGTGTCCTGGCATCAGGCCATGTACTGCTGGAAGGTGTTCCCGGTCTGGCCAAGACTCTTGTTGTAAAAACAGTGGCGGACGTCATTGATGCCCGGTTTAAAAGAATTCAATTTACACCCGACCTTCTGCCCGCCGACCTGATCGGGACGATGATATACAAACAGCAGACAGGCGAATTTATACCGCGGAAGGGGCCTATTTTCGCCAATATAATCCTTGCGGATGAAATAAACAGGGCGCCCGCCAAGGTACAGTCCGCCCTGCTGGAAGCCATGCAGGAAAAACAGGTGACCATCGGGGACACCACGTTCCCGCTGGAGGAACCGTTTTTTGTGCTGGCCACCCAGAATCCTATTGAGCAGGAAGGAACGTATCCCCTGCCGGAAGCCCAGTTGGACCGCTTTCTACTGAAAATAAATGTAACGTATCCCGCCTTTGAAGAAGAGGTTAAAATACTTCAGCTCATGGGAATAGAAAGCGACATCCCCGTTGAAAAAATTCTGGATAAGGACGGTATCCGTAATTTCAAAAATGTCATCAACGGGATAGCCATTGATGAAAGAATATGTGAGTACATTGTAGCCCTGGTATCCGCTTCCCGGGAAAAAAACCGGGCCCGGGCCAATTTCATCCGGTTTATCGAGTACGGTGCTTCCCCCAGGGCTTCGCTGTATCTTTTCCGGTGTTCCAAAATAAGGGCTTTTTTCGAGGGCAGGGCCTTTGTCATACCTGAAGACGTAAAGGCCTGTGCGCCGATGGTTTTAAGGCACAGGATTATTCTTAATTACGAGGCGGAATCCGAGGGTATTACCACGGACGACGTTATTTCAGATATATTGAATTTCGTGCATGTACCTTAAAGTATGGAAACAACGTCATTTTTCAACAAGGTAAAAAAAATCGAGATCATTGCTTCGCGTCTTGTGGAGAACCTTTTATCCGGAAATTACCGCTCGGTTTTCAAAGGCCAGGGAATAGAATTCGACGAGGTGCGTGAATATGTTCCGGGGGACGACGTCCGGCTGATTGACTGGAATGTCACCTCACGGATGAACAATCCCTTCACCAAAATGTTCCGGGAAGAGCGTGAATTGACCCTTTTCCTCGTTGTTGATTCCTCGGCGTCCATTTTTTCGGGTTCGGGCAAAATAAGCAAAAACGAATTGATCTGCCTTGTTTTTGCCATCCTGGGATTATCCGCCATAATGAACAATGACAAGGTGGGCTGCGTTTTTTTCACCGACAGGATCGAGAAATGGGTTCCGCCCGCCAAGGGGGAACGGCACATCCTGAGCGTCATTAATAACCTGCTTATCATGAAGCCCTCAGGCAGGGGGTCGGATATGAGCCTGGCCCTGAAAACGGTCTGCGAGTCCCTGAAGCGGCGAGGGATTGTTGTCATCATCTCCGATTTCAAGACGGACGGTTATTTCAGCGAATTGACGTACGTGTCCCGGCGGCATGATGTCATTGCCCTGAATGTGTTTGACCCGGTTGACGTTCAGATTCCCGAATCCGGCCTGATTGAAATGGAGGACCCCGAATCAGGGAAAATAATGGTTTCCTCCGGGAACCTGCCTTCATTCCGGAATAATTACGCGAAGTTCCGTAAAATCCAGCGCGACAGGTGGCTTACACAATGTCATCTGCGGGGCGTGGAGACCCTCGAGATCAGCACATCGGAAGATGCCGGCATGAAACTCTACCAGTTCTTTAAAAAAAGGAAAAAGAGGCGGTGAGAGGGGAGACCATGAAACATCTGTTTGTCGTATTCCTGGTATTCGCCGCAGCCTTTTTTCCCCTGCATGCGAAGGAAAATTATACCATAGAGTCGCTGAATTTTCTTCCCCATGAGTTCTACGTGGGAGACGAGGTGGAACTGAGGCTCAAGGTAAAAGTGGCGGAGGGCATTGCCGTGGGGGACCCCGAAGGAGAACTGCCCTCCGGTGAATGGCTGGAAATAACACGTACCAGGCGTTCGGTAATCAGGGAAGGTATCTGCGAGATAAGCATTTACTTTGTTACCTACCGTCCGGGAGTGAATTACCTGCCGAAGATCCGCTTTAAAGACCTGGCGCTTTCCTCCCTTGAAGTGGACACCCGCTCAATACTTGATAATGTGAAATCGGACAAGCTCAGGCCTTCCAGGGGCCAGCTGGAACTGCCCGACACATACGCAAAAATAATCGTGAATATTCTCTTGCTGGTAGTCGTTCCCCTTTTACTGGCCGGACTGGGAATATTTTTATACAGGGTGCTGATAGCGTTCAACCGGTACAGGAAAACAACCGGGCCTTACAGGAAATTGAAATCGGCATGCCTGAAACTATTGAAAAAAGTGGACACGATCAATCCCAGGCTTTTTTTCATTACCATAATCGACCTGCTGAAGGAATATTTTTCCAGGCGTCTTTTAATCCCCGCCCTCTGCCTTACCACCGGTGAATTGACCTCATTCATGCAATGTAGCGTTTTCAGGGAGGAAACATCCCAAATAATTTCGGCATTGCTTAAGAGGAGTGACTCTGTAAAATTCGGGGGCGGGAATTCCACCCCCGGGGAATTACGGTCCGTTATTGAAGAGGTACTGTCCGTGGCGGATACAATGGAGGATAAGCGTAATGTGGAGTCTTGATTCACCCCTGGCCCTCCTGTTTTTCGGCCTTATCCCGTTTCTGATTTACCTGGTGCATTTCAGAAAGAAGAGGGGCGGAATACTGCTGTTCGGTTTTTCCATCTGGAGGGGGGAGGAAACACTCAAGGCGGTGAAAAGGGGCGGACTTATTTACGGCTTTTTCTGGGCATTGTTCTGGGTTGGATTCATATTACTCATCATAGCGCTGTCCGGTCCGGTTGTCATTTCCAAGCAGGAGGTTTACCTGAACAAGGGCATTGATATGATCATTGTCCTGGATGAATCACCGAGCATGTCCGCTCCCGACTTCAAGCCGGTCAACCGTTTCGAGAGCGCCAAACAGGTTATCAGGCGTTTTGTCTCCGGCAGGGAAAACGACCAGATAGGCCTGGTGACATTCAGTTCGGAAGCCCTGCTGCGGGTCCCGCCGACCCTTGATTATGACGTGCTGCTGGAGACGCTCACTTCCCTGAGCATCATGGACCTGGGCGAGGGGACGGCCATCGGCATGGGACTGGCCACCGCCGCGCTTCATCTCAAGTCGAGTAAGGCCAGGAGCAAGGTGATTATTCTGTTGACGGATGGAGTGAATAACGAGGGAACGGTTCTCCCGGAGGATGCCGTTTTCGTGGCCGCCGACCTGGGTATTAAAATTTATTCCATCGGGATCGGGAGACACAGTGAATCCACCTGGAAATTCGTGGATGAAAAAACGGGCAGGGAATACCAGGCGTCAAGCGGCGAGTTCGACGAGAAACTCCTTATAAAAATTGCCACCGCTTCCGGCGGAAAATATTTCAACGCGGGAAATCCCAATGCCCTGGACGGTATTTTTGACGAAATCAATTCAATGGAAAAAACCGGGAAACGTCTCAAGATATTCGTTGAGAAAAAGCCCCAATACGGATTTTTCGTATTCCTGGGATTAAGCCTGGTGCTGCTGAGTTTCCTGGCGAGAAAACTGGTTTTACAGGAGATATTTTAGATCAATGGAAATACATGAACCGGCCTGGCTCTGGCTTTTAGTGCTCAACCTGCCCCTTTCACTCCTGTTCGTCCGGCATCACTTCGAGGGAAAGAAAAGCCTGAAGATACTGGCCGGTGTTCACAGGTTTCCCCGGCTGGAGAATGTTTACGTTGTTAAGAATTTCTTCTCTTCCCTTTTCTTTATTCTTTTTTTCAGCTTTTCCGTTCTCGCCCTTGCCGATATCCGGATGGGGAACAGGCTGGTGGAGGATGACAGGGTGGGCAGTGAAATAGTTTTTGCTCTGGATATTTCCAACAGCATGCTTGCCCGCGACGTCAAACCGGCCAGGCTCGATGCGGCCAAGAACAGGATCGGCGTGATCATGGATTCCATGCCCGGCACCAGGTTCGGGCTCGTGCTTTTCAAGGGTAAGGCCGTCCGGATCTGGCCCATAACGGACGACGTGTTTTCCCTCAAACTTTTTCTGGACACGGTGGATCCGGGGCTGATAACCGTTCCGGGAACAGATCTGGAAGACGCATTGAATACCTCCCTGGATGTTTTTCAATTCAATTCCAGCTACAGGGCCATCGTCCTGCTGACGGACGGTGATGTGCTTTCGGGAAACGTGTCGAATGCCGTTTCCCGTGCCGTTGACATGAACGTGCCTGTTCTCCCGGTTCCCATCGGCACGGATAAAGGCAGTGACATTCTGCTGCCGGACAACACCTTCTTAAAAGACAGTGAAGGCAGAGAAGTCAAGTCCAGGGCGGACAGGGCCCTGTTGGAAAAAATAGCGGACGCAAGCAAGGGAAAAATTTTCGAAACATCCGAGGTCGGGAATCTGAAGAATGAATTCCTGGCCATTTTAAAGGGAATAGAAAAGGAAAATACCGATAAGGGGTTAAGGCTTGAAAGGGAAAAAGCGGCAGGCCTGTTTATTTTCCTGGGCCTGATGTCACTGGTATGCCTGATTGTTTTACGAGGAATAAAATGGATGCAAACCGTATAATCCTGACATGCCTTCTGGCCTGCCTGTTTTTGGCGGGTTGCGGGGTTGGAGAACCGCTGTTTGAAGTGTTGGACGGGAATTACCGGTATTTCAGCGGCGATTATACCGGGGCCACCGTCAGTTATATCCGGGCCCTGGAATATGGAAAATTTGAGGATTTTGTTCATTATGACCTGGGGAATGTCTACAGCGCCCTGGGGGAAAAGGAACCGGCCATGGATGAACTCGGCCTGGCCGTAACGGATGAGAAAACGGACGAGGAACTTGCCTACAGGGCCCATTTCAATCTCGGCAACATCTATTTTGAACTGAGCGATTACAGGAAGGCTGTCTTCCATTTCAAGAACGCCCTGCGCGCCAAGTCCAAGGACCTGGATGCCAAGATAAATCTTGAACTTGCCATCAGGAAAATGAAGCAGGATGAGGCGGTCAATAAAAGCCGGATGCCTGAAGAGAAGACGGGCCAGGGCAGTGTTGAACCGTTTACCCAGGACGTTTTGAAGGATATACAAAAAAAGGAGAAAGGAATTTGGAGAAAGCTGCACGATCAAAAACGGGACCAGAAAAATGTAAACGACTGGTAATATTCCTGTTATTACTTATCCTTTACCCCCTCAACCCTTTGCCTGCGGAAGAAACCGGTCAGAATGTGTTTGAACCGGCCGGAATAGAGGACGTTCGGGCGGCAGGAAGTGATTTCCTGTTTTTGAATCCGTTTGCCTACCTGTTCCTTTTACCGGGCCCGTTGTTTCTGGTGTTTTTTCTGATTTTCAAGAAGTCCCGGCTCCCTGTTGCGGCCTTGATCTTTTTTTCAGTCTTTTTCCTGGGCCTTGCCGGTTCCGGATATGAAAGCGCCTTTAACGGGGCCATAGCCGATTTCAAGACGGGCTTTTTCAAACGGGCTTTGACGTCATTCAAGGAAGCGGAAAAGACCACGGGACCGAACGCCGCCATTGATTACAATATTGCCCTCTGTTATTATAAATTGAACAAGCCCGGTTATGCCATCCATTATCTCTACAGAGGCATGAAGCTGTCACCTTCTTTAAACATGCTTAACAGGCTGTTGACCGGGATAGAGGAAAAATGGGATTTGAAAAACAGTCTATTTCCGAAGAATCCGGTTCATCCTGATCTCTCTTTCGTGTTGACGGTAATTTTTTTCAACCTTGTTTTCGTCATGCTGGGATTTGCCATTAAACTGAGAAAGGGAATTTTTGCCATAGTGCTGATTTTCCTGATAGTATTTACTTTCAGCTCCCTGTCCGTGTTCCTCTATAATTATTTCATACTGGAGCAAAAGTATGGTGTCGTTGTTTCGTCAAATGCCGTTTTAAAGAAAATTCCCCTGGACAAGGCCGAAGTATGGATTGACTTGAAAGAAGGCTTAAGTTGTTATATAAAAGGCGCAGCCAATGGATACATACTGGTTTCCACGGACCGGGGTTTGACGGGCTGGATAAAGGAGGGAGACCTTGCCGTTGACTAGGCGGGGCATTAACAATGGATTTTGGTAAAATTTTAAGCAGTTGGGAAAACAGAAAAACAGGCATGGCCGAATCGGATAAAATGTCGGAATACCTGGATGATTATCTGCCGGACGATACGGTGGCCCGGATGAAGGGGGATACCGGTTCGGGACGGTCAACCCGGGAAGAAAGAGCCGTCCTGCTGAAAATGAAACCGCAGGCGCAAATAGACCTTCATGGACTGATTGTAAAAAAGGCGCTTAAAAAACTGGAAAATTTTATCAGGGATTGCAGGAAAAAAGGCTTGAAGAAAATCCTCATTATTCATGGGAAAGGGAATCATACAAAGGGAGAGCCGGTGCTTGGCAGGGAAGTCAGGCTTTTTCTGCAAAAATGTGCTTATACCGGGGAATTTCAGGCTGCAAGCCGGGAGATGGGCGGTAAAGGAGCATTATGGGTGATTTTACGTTAATGCTCGCGGAAAATAATCCGGCCACGGGTTAAATCGTAAGGGGAAAGCGCCACTTTTACCTTGTCCCCGGGGACAATTCTTATATAGTGTTTCCGCATTTTACCGGAAAGGTGAGCCAGAATCAAATGGCCGTTCTGCAGTTCCACCCGGAACATGGTATTGGGCAAAGATTCCTTTACTATACCTTCAATCTCAATGGCTTCTTCTTTTGACAAATCAACTCCTAAACAGGCATCCAGATTCAAATTTAGATTCAATTTTAGATTTAAATAGTGAAATATGCCTTGCTGGCAATACTATTTGAAGAAATAACGTTTGTCAATTGATCTTGACATTTTTTTTATTATAGTCCATATTTCATCAACTTTTACAACATAAGAAGGGGCAGAGTCAATGAAAGCCGAGTTCACAAAGCAAATGCGGAAAGCATTGCTGGAATTAAAGGAAGAAATTCTGTACACACTTGCACAGGAAAGCGATGAATTCAGGGAACTGATTGAAGACAAGGACCCCAAGGACCTGGTTGATATTGCCACGGATGATATTGATAAACGGATGCTGGAAATACTGGAAAACCAGGACATCAAGCGGCTTAACCTGATAGAGGCCGCCCTCAGCAGGATTGAAAACGAACGTTATGGATTCTGCATGAAATGCAGCGCGAAAATACCGGAAGACAGGCTTAAGGCCATTCCGTATGCCACCCTTTGCCTGCCCTGTAAGTCCAAGGAAGAACGAAAAAACAGGTAATTCCCGTTGAGTACCTTTAAAAAACCAGATATTGAATTCCGTTTTTTCCCTGTTTTTTGACTTTGTACATAAGATCATCAGCTGTTTTGACCAGTTCTTCAACATCTTTGTCAATATTAAGACAGGTTACCACCCCGAAACTGAATGTCACGGGCCAGCCGTTTGCTTCAGCCAGATTTAAAAGCGCCTCCTTGATTTTTTGCACGACGATTTTTGATTGATCCTGCCCGGAATTGAATAAAAGAAGGGCAAATTCATCCCCTCCCAGGCGTGCAAAGATGTCAATGGAGCGGATCATCCGCTTTACTATACCTGCCATTGTCCTTAGAAGCCTGTCCCCTGTATTGTGACCCAACGTGTCGTTCACCCGTTTAAAATTATCAATATCAAAGTAGACAAGCGTTACCGGTTGATTTGATCTTTTAGCCCTCTCCAGTTCCTTTTTTACCTGGGTACAAAAAAACCTGCTGTTTGCCGCCTCTGTCAAGGCATCCGTTATGGCCAGCTTTTTTTCCGTTTCCAGGTATTTCCTGTTGAGTGAAACAAGGTACGAGACAGTTATAAATACCAGGAAGCGCATGGTTGTATTCCAGATGGGGATGAAAATATTGGAATAGGCGTGTCCCGAGATCAGGTCAGCCGTCATCCATGTGGCGGAGCTTAAAAGAGAAATAAAAAACGCCGTCCATCTCCCGGCTGACCAGGCAATTAATATTATGCAGGGCAGGTAGAAGATCGAAAAGGATATTTCGAACCCTGTCTGGTAGTCTATAAAGCCAAGCAGGATTATAATCAGGCACCCAAAAACCAGGAGCACCGGTTTGGGCATCCTGTTTATGTAATCCAGGATTTTTACCATTGCGGGAATGCCCCGCACTTTATTGGCATCATAATTTAAAAGCGTGGCGAATTTACCCGCGAAAATCAAGGGCAGATAGTTTGTTTTTACACAGTTTTTTTAAGGGGCGGGACGATGGGAGTGCCCTTGTCTTTCGATTTTCTTTTTAATATCTTGGCTCGTGCCATAATCCTCGTGGTGATATGCCTATTTTGCCGCGAAAAGGGGGATGGACTATGGGTAATAAAATAATAGAAAACAAACCGGGAAAAAACCTGCTTGAAAATCCGTTGATTGCCATGATCCTTGTCATTGCATTGATTACCGGATTGGCTTTTCTGGATTTCCTGACCGGCTATGATATGGGTTTTTTCATTTTTTATTTTATTCCCATCATACTGTCCGCATGGTTCCTCAAAAGGTCTTTTTCGATTCTTATAGCGGTGGTTTCATCCCTCGTGTGGGGCACGGTGGATTTCGTCGTACAGCATCCTTATTCCCACCTCCTGTTCGTTTTTTGGAACGCGGGTATCCGGCTGGCGGCGTTTCTCCTCATCTCCCTTTTTTCATCCAGGATCAGGGAGCTTCTTGTAAAGGAAAGGAAACTCTCCTCCGAGCTGCAGAAGGCATTGGATGAAATAAAAACCCTGAGGGGTTTCCTGCCCATCTGTGCTTCCTGTAAAAAAATAAAGGATTTGTCCGGGTATTGGATTCAGATAGAACACTATATCCGTGATCATTCCGAGGCCGAATTCACGCATACCTATTGTCCCGAATGCGCCAAAAAGCTGTATGCGGATTTAAAGATCGAAGATGAAAATGGAACAGGATAAAAGTTTTGTCTGCAGTTATCCATTTTACGGTTCTTTTATGGAAAAAATCGTTTATCAGCCCTTTTTCCCACTCCGATAAATTTAACAGGTGCTTTTAAGAAATATTGAAAAAAGGAGCACCTAAGGGAGACCGGAAAAAATGGTTGAAGGCATTTCTTCCATCAATTCAAGACCTGTTTTCATACCCAACATGCTCAAAGCACAGGGCCCGGGCAATAAGCTTTCCGTACCTGTCCGTCCCCTGGTTTCCATGTATGCCCGGTTCAAGCACATCGTCGGCGTGCCGTCCGATAACATTCAAAGCAATGTTCCCGTTTCAAAGCTGCGCATCCTGGACACCCTGATAGAAAAGCTCGTGGCGAATAAGGGTTCTTCCGCCGTTGAAGCGGTGAAAATCACGGACGAGAACATCGACTCAATGATCGAGCAGGCCAAAACCGAACTGGGCAAGGAATTTATCCGGGCCGCCACTCTCTACAAAACAAACATATCCGCAGAAAAAGGCACATTCATCAACACGTTTGCTTGAGAGTCCGTTTATAATCAATATTTTCGCTTAATACACATTATAAGTAATGATGGTACGGTCCGGATCGTACCAGTAACCGATCATTTCAGCCCAGCCTTCCACGATGCCGTTCCCGTTGAAGGAACAGAAATCGAGCGAACCGTAGGGGGAATTATTTGCCCCCGCATCGATGAGGGCTGTATTGGTATACCAGCCAAGGTAGGTGAGGTTATAACCGGTATCCGGAGGTACCAATTCCCGGTCGCCCAGCGGAAATACAATGTAAAGGCCCCTTTTGACAATATACCCGGGACCATTGTAATAACCGTAATATTTTCCCCCGTAGGCGGCTAATATTGCCGTTGAAAGGGAATCGATCACCGCCTGGGCCTTTATGCTGAGATTATAGGAAAAATAAATATAATTATTGACAATGTAATTACAAAAGTCATTTAGGTCATAATAGGGTATGTCCTTACCATCATATTCATTTAAAAAAAAATGGGCTGTTTTATCCCTTAATGCCTCCAGGTCGCTTTCCTTGTCTTCCTGGACCATGGCAATGGCCAGGTCGTCGATACGTGCTTTGAGGTTGTCCATCTGTGATAGATCAATAGCGGACATGGTCTGTGCGTTATTTGTTTCTCCTGCCGGGTCCAAAGGGTCGGTATAGTAATCCTTGTATGCCTGGACAATCAGTGAGCCGAGTGCCTCGGGTGAACCGCTTAAGGTCGGGGAATCCATTGCCCCGATTATTAGGTCGTAGGGAAGCCCCACTCCGTTTTCAAGCGCCATCGATCCGGTCATATAGAGGGCGTTGTTCCTCAGCTTATAGGCAATTTCCACGGACCCCATAAGGCATGCGTCAAACCCGATAATATCGACTTTATGCGTACTGAAATAATCGGAGGCATTTATGGCGTTGTACAATTCCTGGATGTATAAATAGTCGTTGCCTGGCGCTGTGACATCCTGGCAGATACTCTTTAGTATTCCGTTTTGAGTGGAACCGTATTGAAATAAATCCAAAGGACCGCTTTTAGGTCCATCCCCGTGGTTCCAAAACATGAGGAGGTAATGATCGGCCGGGTAATTATTCGTACAGTAATCGAGAAAGTTTGTGAGCACCAAAGGATCAGCCATATTTTTTTCCACCCTGTTGGAAGCGGATTGGGCAAAACCATAGGTGTTAGTGGAATCAAAGATTTCTTGTGAAACAATTGTCCCATATTTACTGCTGTCTGAATCAGGTTCTATCTTAAATATCCGTGTATCTGTCCATTCATCCGGGTATCCTTCATCATCGTCGTAATAATTCTTATCAAAAAGTACTATTATATTCAAGTTAGCATCGATGCCTGAATAGGCGTTATATAGCCCGTATTCCATTTCATTTATGTCCTCTATAGCATGCGGTTCCAGGTTGTTATCCCCGTCCATATAAATCATAAACGTCCAGGTATCCCCGGCAACCGGTGCAAACGTTTTAGGCATGTCGCTTCTCTGGGCGAAAGCAGGGTTGTTTTTTACGGTTGTCAGTTCATAGGTCATATCAGGACAGCCGCTTAATAGAGATACGAGTAGAATTATAAGAACAGTTGAAATGATGGAGATATTTTTCATACACCTCAATTATACTACAGAAATTTAAATTTGCCAAGATGTGAGTTTTATAATTATTATAAAAATAGTCAGGAATAAGAGTTTTCTGCAGTGGCAATTATATTTTATATAATACTGTGGTTATAATAAATTAAAACAGACTGAAAAAGTGGAAATTGAATTGCTTATAGGACAAAGCGCCTTTTGAAATGAATTTATTGTTCATTTTTCATTATAATATCTCTGTTTTATTTTGGACCCGCACAAGGCTCCTGCCCGTCAGTGATAAATACTTTTTACACTCAATTTTTTGTTTAGCAAATTAAAGTTGTAGTACTATTTTTCAAGAATCCGCAGGGGTGGGCCCGTGCGAGGGTATCCGCTCCTGTCCGCGGCAATCCGCGGTCAGGTGTTCACAAACCGCCTCCTCTCCAAACAAATATTGTTAAAGTTGAACAGGTACCCTACGGGAAGCCCTGAAAGCTTTAAGTAATTAAGAAGCTGTGCCTCATGAACCGGACAAATGCGTGGTACAGCTTTGAGTTCAAGAATGATTGTGTTTTCCACAACAAGATCCGCGATATATCTACCTACGGGTTTCCCTTTGTAAGAAACCGGATACACCTTCTGTTGTTCAAAATGTAACCCAGCCTCACCCAACTCTATACACATCCCTCCTTCATAAACGGACTCCAACAATCCGGCTCCCAGTCCATGATGCACGGTAAACGCGCACTTTAAAACTTTATTAGACAGTTCCTGGTAAATCAATTTTGACATAATTACCTCCTGTTTTTCTTTTT
>JAFGKU010000129.1 GCA_016928415.1 Spirochaetales bacterium | reverse complement strand
GGAAATCACCCACGTGGTGAACGACACGGGCGGTCCCGTCAACCTGGAAATATTCGACGCCAAACTGGATCAATTCCCGTAAAGGCATCTATATGAATTGATAAAAACAATGGTTTTTTGAGATTGCCTATAAGTATCTTCTTTCATTCGTCACCGGTGGCAAATTGCCGCCGGTAACGATTTTTTTATGCGGATGGACAACGGAACTTGAGAGGGATTACTCAAACCGTTATTTTCCCACGGTGTCAGCGGCTAATCAAAATATTCCACCCCCAGCGAAACCCCAGAGGCTTACTTAAATCGGCGGTTTAATAAAATTCTTCACCCCCAACGAAACCCTCAGCGGTTCATCCAGATCGGCGGTTAAAATTTCTTCTACTTGCCCGTGTTCGCAAGACTCACCATCGGGTTCCCGAGCCTGATGGCTTCATGCGGGCAAAGCTCGAAACAGCAGTAACAGCCGATGCAATTCTTTCTTTTGACAACCGGGAACGGCTTGAGCTGTATCGCCTGCCTGGGACAGTGTTTCACACAGACCCCGCATTGTTCACAGCGTTTCTTGTCGATGACGAAATACGGCTTGTTGAGGAAGCTCCCCATGAACTTGTTCACGATGGCCCCGATAAATCCACTCTTTAAAATCCCCGGGGGAAGCTTGAATTTCCCGATTTTCGGCATAGAACCCGTAATGTCCATGTTCTCGATATCGGTTTCCCCGGCGTCCTTCGCGGCCGCCGCCTTGAGCATGGCGATGTCGTCAGGCCGTACGCCGATCATGGCGGCCATGACCGCATCCACGGCGACTCCGTCATCCGAGGCGATCACCTTGTTCACCGTACGTAAAGTACCGGTGGTAGGACCGTTGCCTTCCATGACAGTGCCCGCATCGAGGATGGTGAGATCCGGTTTGCGAACGAGGTAGATGTCGACAAGCGCATCGGCAAACACATCGGGAGACGGACAGGTGGAGTGGACGTTCATCTTCTGCCCGCCCACGAGGATGCCGAACATGTTCTTTATGCTCCCCGTGATCGTGGTGAGCGTATGCGTTTTGAACTTGGGTATATTGATAAGGATATCCGCATCCATCACTTCCGAGGACACGATGAGTTCCTTGAAATGCTTCGACGATACACTGACCTTTACCGGGTTGAGTCCCAGTTCCCGCCAGCTTTTCCCGCTTGCCGTCTTGATTCCTGTGGCTTCGGCCGATGAATCGCTCCTGCCGTAACTGCCGGTACCGGGGTTGTCGCCGACGGTAACCTTCCCGCCCCGTTTCTCCACGGCGCGCTTCACCGCTTCGACCACGACCGGGTGGGTTGTAACTCCTTTTTCGGGTTTCCAGGGACCAAGCATATTCGGCTTGAGCAGAACGTTCTTGTCCCTGAAATCAATTTGAAACCGGTCAATGAGCCTGTCTATGGTCCCGAACGCGCTGTCGTTATAAACAAGATCATCGATCACAATGCGTGGTTTTACAAGACGTTTATTGGCCGCCGCGACCCTGTCGATCACCCGCATCGTCTCCACGCTGTCGCCGAACGTCACCCTCGTTTCTCCCCTGTCCAGTACCGCCTGTACGAAATCTTCAAACTGGTTTTTATAGGTAAGGTGGTAACTGAGGAACTGTTCCAGGCGGCTCTTTCCCCGTTTCTTATAAATCACCTTCCCCGCGCTGTTTTTCACCGTGATCCAATGGAAGTTTCCCCTGGGATCAATGTTGATTTTTCCATCGGTACCCACGATGTCCATTTTCCACTTGGGGAGCATGCTCCGCCAGGACGCGCGAAGGCTGTATGAGATGCCCCGGTCGGTAACGCCATTAAGCGACACGAGATCGTTTACGCCGCGGCGGGAGCGTTCCAGCTTCACGTTTTCAATCTCCTTGATCCTGCCGGCAAAGGGAAAAATAGTGTACACGACGTGGGGAAAATGGTCGTACAGGGCGCCCCCGTACTCGGGGTGGAACTGGTGCTTCGAAAAACTCTGCCAGAAGTTGATGTTGATGTCGAACGTGTTATCGATATGCAGTATGTCGCCGATTGCGCCGTTCTGAATGCTCGCACTTGCCAGATCGAGGCACGGGGCATAACTATAATTATGCGACGGCATAAGCACGATCGAGCCGTCAAGCCGGTCCTTGATATCCAATGCCTGCTCGTACGAAACGGTCAATGGCTTCTCACAGAGAATGTGCTTTTCCGCCCCGATGGCATCAAGCATCATCCCGTAATGGTATTCAGGCGGCGTGCAGATGTACACCGCGTCGACAGCGCTGTCGGCGAGAAATTCGCTGTAATTGGTGTATATTCTGGCGGATTTGGCAAGCCTGTTCGATTTCCGAAGCCTTTCTTCGTTTATATCGCAAAGGGCTGTAACCTCTATATTGCGGATCTTTTTCATGGCGGGGATACCTATCATCTGCGTAAACAGGCCGCATCCGGCTATTCCTAATCTAAGTGTTTTCATGGAGAACATTATAGGAAGAAACATCAATGTATGCAATCATTTTTTTATTATTTTACCTGACATCACATAAGTTATTATAATAACATAACACAATTTGCCCTGCCGGAAAAAATGGTAAAAAACCACTCACTTTTTCAACCTCTTTATTCTCAGCATCCCGGCTGCATCGGCGGTTAATCCAAGTTCTTAATGAGACTTTACGGTATAGTAAAAGGAGATGGCCGCATCCCCTTCCCCGTAAATTAATTCAAGGTAGGAAACGGGCTTGTCGGGAAATTGCACATTCTCGACATTGGGAGGATTAGTTTTAAGATTGGGATCCAATGCTTTCTGTTTTTCCCATTCCAGTTTCTTCTCTTTTTGGGCCGCCATTGCCTCCCGGTATCCGGGAAACATGAAATAAAGCATTCCCGATTTCTCTTCGTCCGTGCTCAGGGTCGTTTTTTTAAGAACGGAATTTTCCATTGCAGCCACTTGTTGACGCATGGCATCCATTTTTTCAGATCTTTCGTCCATTTCCTCGGATATTCTATCCATATCACGTTCGTGCTCTCTGCGTTCCCTTTTTGTCTTTGGGGGAGAAACCATGCTGGCGGTCCCGGTGACGCATAATGCTCCGCATGAGAAAAGCTGGCATGCCGCCTCGGAACCAATCCTGTCATTAATCTTTCTGGCGTAATCTTCGGACTCTGCCGGTTTTTCCACGTTTCCGACAATGAGGCTTTGTTCGCCTTCAGCCGGGATCGCGGTGATCTCCCTGAGTGTAAAATCGGCTTTGTCCGCTATAACGGGAGAATCGGACTCGTTCACAATAACAACATTAAAAGCAATGACATTATTCCCCATACCGTTAAGATTAGCCCTTACGAGGATTCTATTTTTTTCCTTTTCTACGTAACCGACATCTTCTTTCCAATAATTGGCTGCCGTTTCCGGTTCAATGGAATAGGACACGCGCGGGGATGAAGAACAATTCGATAGGCAGACCAGGATCACTGAAACAGATAAAACGAGGTGTAATTTCATATACAAATTCTCCTGCTTCTTTTCTTATATGATTTTAAATATAGCACTGTTACTGAAGAAAACATAACAAAAAAAGAATTTGCGGATATTCCCCGGTCATGATATGATTTGAAATAAAGTGAACCTTGGGGGGTGCATGGTGACTCTGCTTTAACCATGCAATGCAGAGCAAGGAGGAAAAAAAATGAAAGGAAAATTAAAAAAAGGGGGAATCCGGCGGTTTCTATTTTCGGCAATCATTATTTTGGCAGGGATATTACAGATGGCAGCGGCTACGGGGGTGCCGGCCAAGCCGGCCATTTCGCACGATCAATACGCGGGAGACATAGACGGCAATTATACCATTACATGGAACCTGTGGTGGGGAAATAACGGAACAACGGTGAAACTCTATGAAAAAACGGGAACAGGGGATTTCTCCGTCGTCGCACAGAATTCCCTAACGGACAATTCGCCGAACGCCCAGAGCGGCACCTTCTCTTTCACGAACAAGGCAACGGCTTCCTATACGTATTACGTGGAGCTTTCCAACAGCTACGGCGCAACGGCAAGCGATACGATTGAAATTTCGGTCGGCAGTTCGGGCGGTACGTATCCGGCGCTGACAAGCAGCATCAAGATCGCGCCGGCGGATGATGCCGGGGTTGTCGCGCAATTCACCGTCAGCCAGGGGGTCACGGTATGCACGCTTTCACACGACACGGTGTCCAACCCCTCGTTTTCAATCGCGACCAATAACGGTTCCGTGGCATCCTGTTCCGTTTCCGGCACCTCGTTAACCGTAAACGGGTTGAAGGCGGGACGGGCATCAATCAAAATCACGGAAAACGGCAGCGGGGACGTCCGGTATGTAGGTGTGCGGGTAAGGGAGTCGAACGGAAGCCTGCCCGGCATGCCGTCTTACGTTTCCATGGGCTCCGTGAGCGAAGACTCGACGGCGGACCTGGGTTTCTGGAAGGATTTCAGGAACGATTACGGCAACAAGAGGATGGATATCCGCTATGTATACATCAATGGCGGTCCGTTCATCGGCTGGCGCACATGGTCAAATACGGACGGGGGACGCGCCGTCAGCTTCATTATCGAAAGCAGGAAACTCGGGATGATTCCCTTTTTCGTCTATTACAACATCCCCGAGGGGGGTGAAAGTTACACCAGCGATCTAGCCAATATCCAGTCTTTGAGCTACATGGAGGCCTATTTCGGGGATCTCAAGTTTTTCCTGGAAATATGTAAACAATACGGGGAGGATGATCTTGTCGGCATCATATTCGAGCCCGATTTCCTGGGCTACATGATGCAGAATTCGGGGCTCCAGCCCAGCCAGATTTCGGCCCAGGTAACGGGCGCCTACAACGCGGGGGTACTGGACTCTTCCGATCCCGTTTTTGCCAATAACATACAGGGACTGGTGCAGGCCATCAACTACACGGTGAACAAGTATTATCCGGAAGCCTTCTACGGCTGGCAGTTCAACCTGTGGGCTCATCCGGGTCCCGGCATTCCTTCAAACGGCGTCATGCGGACCACGGATACACAGGGCATCACGGCGGGAAGGGAGTTCATTTCCCAGATTGCCCGGGAAACGGCCGACTATTATATCGCGGCCGGGGTCCTTTCGTATAACGCGGATTTTATTTCCATAGACAAGTACGGGCTCGACGCGGTTGCCCAGAACCCGGCCTGTGCGGCGGACCCTGCCGTAGGCATCTGGTTCTGGAACGCGGACCATTGGAATAATTACCTGCTTTACTGCGAAACACTTAATGGAAAAACGGGACTGCCCGTCATTCCCTGGCAGATATGCGTGGGCCACGTGAACGACAGCCAGATGGCCGACCCGTATAGCGGAGGATTGTTTACGCCGTTAAACAATGTCTCTCCCAGCTGCGAGGATTCCTCCCCTACGTTTTTCCTGGGGGATACATTCAAGCCCGGAACGACCACGCGCATAAACTGGTTTAAAACGAACGAAGGCGGCGACCCTAAAATAACGAATAACGGTTCGGATACGGTTGCCTGGGGCTCGCATATCGCCGAGGCTCGGGACGCCGGCATCATAAGCGTGCTCTTCGGGGCCGGTGTCGGCGCCAGCACGGACGGGGTCGGCTCACCGCCGACGGACGACTACTGGTGGATAACGAAGGTCCAGCATTACTACGACAATCCCGTACCTCTTTCAGGCAGTGTCTCCACGCCCACACCAACCACGGCCACGGCAACCCCCACGTGGACGCCGACACCCACGCCGACACGAACCGGCACACCGGTAGTCTCGGCGACGGCCACCAATACAAGCCCGGCAACTTCCACCCAAACATCAACCCCTACCCCAACCCAGGCCGGATTGACGGACATTACGAATCTCAGCGGCACGGTAACGGCACAGTATTCCGATTCACCCTCAGGGGAAGACATTTTAAAGCTGATCGACAATTCCAGTTCAACCAAATACCTCACGTTCCACGCCTCGGGCTGGGTCCAGTTCCAAGCGGATACCTCTTATGTGGTAACCCAGTATACGATCACGTCGGCCAATGACGCGGCGGAAAGGGACCCGTACACATGGACACTCCAGGGTTCTACCAACGGCTCAACCTGGGCTACATTGGATTCACGAAGCGGGGAAGATTTTCCCAACAGGTTCCAGCTCAGGGCATTCGCATTCAACAATACGGCAAGCTATAACTATTACAGGCTCAACATGACAAACAACTCCGGTACCATCCTCCAGCTGGCCGAATGGGAAATCTTCGGGACGCCCGGCACGGTAAATACGGCCACGCCCACATGGACATCAACGCCGACTCCGACCGCAACCATGGTAAACACGGCTACGCACACAAGTACTCCCACGGCAACCACAGCCAATACCGCCACGCCGACGCGGACATCCACGCCGGTAACAAACACGGCAACGCCGACCCCAACCCAGGCAGGATCAACGGATATAACCGACCTGGGCGGCACGCTCACGGCCCAGTACTATGATTCGCCCTCCAATGAAGAAATAGACAAGCTGATCGATAATTCCACTTCCACGAAATACCTGACATTCCATGCCTGCGGCTGGGTCCAGTTTCAAACGGGTACGGCTTATCTGGTGACAAGCTATGCAATAACATCCGCCAATGATGCCGCGGAAAGGGATCCCTATACATGGACACTGGACGGTTCAAACAACGGCACCACGTGGACAACGATAGATTCCCGCAGCGGCGAGGACTTCCCGAACAGGTTCCAGCGTCGGGAATTCTCCGTATCGAATAATACAATGGCGTATACTTATTTCAGGTTGAACATGTGCAACAATTCGGGCTCCATTCTACAGCTGGCCGAATGGGAAATTTACGGTACACCCGGTACGGCCAATACGCCCACGCCGACGAATACACCGACGGCTACGCAGGCGGTTACCTCCACTCCGACCCGGACCCCGACTCCTGCGGCGGCCACATCAACGCCGACGCCAACCAATACGCCCACCCCGGACCAGGCGGCTTTTTCCGATGACTTCAATGACAATTCCCTGGGAAGCGCCTGGTCAACTTACAGCGGTACATGGAGTGAAAGCGGCGGTGTCTTAAGGCAGGATTCCACCTCGCAGGGTGATCCCTGCAAGGCCACCGTCAGCAATGCCGGCTTGAGCACGGGCGGAAACCAGACGATCACGGTAAAAGTCTATGTGAACACCTGGAACGACGGTGACAGCGCCCGGGCCGGCGTCTCACTGTTCACCGGTACGGGTGACGGCAGGGGGTACAACCTCCTTTTCCATAACAACCACTCCACTGTCCAATGGCTTGATGATGCGACAGCGTGGGGAACCAGCTACACGTTTAACTGGTCTAACCAGACATGGTACTGGTTCAAGATGAAAAACGAAAACGGCACGCTTTACGGCAAGGTCTGGCAGGACGGCACAACCGAACCTTCCAGCTGGCCGTACACCTGGACACGCAGCGGCCGGACCGGCTACCCCGCTTTGAACGGAGGGACATCCGGACATGGCGGCTCCTGCACCGTATTCTTCGACGACGCAACCGTCACCGTACCGTAAATACTTCAGTAGACAATACGGGACAAGGCAATCCAAACCTTGTCCCGTTTGTTTATGTCATCATTCATACAGAAAGCGGATAAAGGGGAACAGTCTGGTAAGCCGCTGCAAGGAAAATTTCACGCAGATCGCCAAGATTGTTATTAGCTGTACTTATTATGCTTATTTGTCGTGTATTATGATAATTTATAAGATAATAATAATTAATTTTCATAATTAATATAAGACAATATAAAAATTCATGTTAACTAATAAAATATTGCTTAAACATGAGGCAATCTTTGCGGTCTTTGCGGACTTTGCGAGAGACTTCCATCTCCAGAGGAACCGGCAGAGGATTACCCACTAATCAGTGTTAATCGGCAGTTAAAAAAAAGGGTGTAAAAACACCCTTCTCCTCAATTATGTAATGAAGATTCTCTATTATGGGGAGGTGATGGTTACGTCGTCAAAATAAACCGTAACAGAACCTCCATGCCCGGATGTTCCGCCGTTGAGCGCCGGGTATCCGCTGCGGCCGCTGCGTGTCCAGGAATAAGGCCAGTTGGAAGGTTCGGCCGAACCATCCTGCCATATCTTCCCGTACAAAGTGCCGTTCTCCATTTTCAGTTTAAACCAGTACCAGGTCTGGTTACTCCAGTCGAACGTGTAGCTTGTGCCCCACGCGACCATATCATCGAGAAATTGAACGCTTGAATGGTTGTTGTGGAACAAAAGGTTGTAGCCGCGTCCGTCACCCGTACCTGTGAATAATGACACACCGGCACGGGCGCTGTCGCCTTCACTCCATGAATCAATATACACCTTGGCCGTTATGGTCTGGTTGCCGCCCAGGCTGAGTCCCGTGTCAGCGGCTATGGCCTTGCAGGGGTCGCCCTGTGACGTGGAATCCTGTCTCAGGATGCCGCCTGTTTCACTCCAACTGCCGCTGTACGTGGTCCAGGCGCTTCCCATGGAGTTGTCGCTGAAGTCATCTGAAAATCCGCTCGGGGTGATCTGGGTTGGGGTCGGTGTTGAAGTGGCTGCCGTTGTGTTCGTCGGCGTTGACGTATTGGCCGTGGTGTTGGTCGGGGTCGCCGTTGCGGCCGTTGCGCCGGGATCACCGTACAGTTCAATTTCGGCAATCTGCAGTATCGTGCCGGAATTATTCGTCATATTCAAACGGATATAGTTGTATGCAATATCATTACTGAAGGTAAATACACGCCGCTGGAACCTGTTGGGAAAATCCTCGACGCTTCTTGAATCAATGGTTGTCCAGGAGGAACCATTGTTGGAGCCCTGCAGCGTCCATGTGAAGGGATCCCTCTCCGCCGCGTCATTGGCGGAAGTCAACGCATAACCGTCAATGGCGTATGCGGCTCCGTCTGAAAACTGGAATTGTATCCATCCCGAAGCATGGAACGTCAGGTATTTAGTGTTTGAGGAATTATCAAAAGCCTTGTCCATTTCCTCACCGGAGGGTGAGTCGTTGTACTGGGCGGAAATGGTCCCACCGGCATCAGTGCGGTCCACAAACGCCGGACCGGTGGGTGTGGCCGTGGGTGTCGCTGCCGGTGTGGCGGTTAGCGTGGCGGTGGGTGTGGAAGTGCGCGTGGCCGTAGGCGTGGCAGTGCGTGTAGCGGTGGACACGGCCGTAGGCGCCGGTGTGGAATTCCCCGTCTCATTCTCGCGTTCCACGGCAACGGCCCGCCACCTTGTAGCGTCGCCGGTCATGTTTGTTTCCACCAGGCGCAACTGGACACCGCCGTCCGAAGTGCCGGTATCCGTGTCACCCACACTGGTGCATTGGAGCCAGAGCGCCGTATCCTTGTTCTGCAGCCTGAAAAACCCATCGTTCGTATCGATCCTTATCCACTTTGTCTGGTCCCCCGTGTTGGATGTTGCTACCGCTCGTACGGCAAACACCGGGGTATCGGAGGGGCCGGGCTGGCCGTCCGTAGCGTCTAAAATAGCAGGGAGGGCCTGTAGCCAGAGCCCGGAATTCCTGTTCTCTATTCTGAAATAACCGTCTCCCGTATCAACGAGCATCCATTGGGAAAGCGCCCCGGTAAGCGTGTTATTTACTCCACGGCAATTTTTGCCGGACCCCGTGCCGTCGTTCGTATCCGTTGCCTGCAGGTATTTATCGTGCTGCTTGTTCTGCAGGTGGACATAAGATACGGGCAGGGTGCCCGTCACCTTCCATTGGGTCCAGGTACCGGTATTGGTCGCGGCGACCATTTCCAGGTTTGTTCCGTTATACCGCAGCCAGTTGCCCGTGCCCTTGTGCTGGAGGCGGTAATAACCGGGATCCGCCGCCACAAGCTGCCATTTGACATTATCGCCGGTGTACGTTCCCAGAGTAACAGAGGTGTTGTAGTGCAGCCGCCTGGCGCTTCCCGAACCGAGGCTGAAATTATCGAAGAAGCTGTAAAAATGATCCACTTTGATCCGGTACCATTTTTCCGTGTCGCCGTAATTGTTGGAGACGCTCACCACGCCGCCGCTGCCGCTTAACCTGACTCCAAACTCCCTGTTTTCAATGAATACAAGTTCATTCTGGGTTGCCCGCCAGCTGAGCAGTTCCCTGTACAGGGAATCCCGTGTGCCCGCATACGCGGCGTTGTTTGCCAGGTTGTTCAGGTCATGGGGGTCGGTTGCCTCATTGTACAGTTCGAACTCCGGCCGGGTAAAATACCTGGCAGGATTACCCCAGGTTGACCAGTAGATATTATGCAGTTTATTCGGGTAAACGTCGATGTGGGTATGGTGCTCGAAGGACGGAACAAGGTTCCATATAAGCCGGTAATTCGATTCTTTTACGCTGCGGATGGGATAACGGTTGACGCTCCCGTTATTGTCATCACTGGTATGCGTTGTAAAAATACGCGTCCGGTGGGTTGATTTTGTCCCCTGCAGAATGCCCAGAAAAGAAGACCCGTCAATGGTCGCAGGCGGGTTCCCGCCGGCCGCCTCGATGAATGTCGGTAAAAAATCAACAAACGTGATGGTGGCATTGGTGCGCGTCCGCGCCGGGACAACACCGGGCCATACCACGATCATGGGCACATGGGTGCTGGCCTGATAATTGTCCCACTTGGCATACGGCCATTGGGGTCCGTGGTCGGCTGAAACCACGAAGATCGTATTGTCGCCCAATGCATTGTACACGCTGTCGTAGACCTGCCCAAGGATATTGTCGACATACGTGATGTCCTCGTAATATCGCGACCTGACCAGGCGCGTTGTGTCATTGTTTACATGTTCGGCCGGCACGTCAACGGTGTTCGGATCATAGCTACTGGAGGACGGCCAGGGTACGTGGGGCGCGTAACTGCAGACCATGGCCATGACGGGATTATTGTGGGAATTGTTGCGGAACCAGGAAACAACGGCATTGGCATCCAGTGAACTCCGCGTGTTCCCTGTTTCACCGATGGTAATCGTACTGGCTATCTCGTTAAATGAATAGGAGGCTGCCGGGTAATAATGCTTTTTCCCGAATTGCATCACATCATAGCCCAGGTTTTGCATGTAAGCGGGCAAGGTGGTAATTCCCGCATTGATTTGGGAGTGGTTTGCCTCGCACCCGCTGTTGGCCGGCAACCGGCCGGTATAAATCGAAGCCCGGGAGGGCACGCAGGTCGGCGTCACGGCATAGGCATTGTCGAACACGACCCCTTCATTGGCTATTCTGTCAAGATTCGGGGTACGCACTACCCTGGCACCGTTAAAACCCGTATCGAAATACCCGAGGTCATCAAACAGAAAAAACACAATATTGGGCTGGGCCGCGCTTTTCATGCCCAGTATTGATAAAAGCAATAAGGCCAAACCTTTGAGCCAGGCCCGTTTACAGCAAAAATCGAAAAGACCCTGTATGAAACCCAATAAAATCCGCAGGAGTGTACTGTACAGGTTGTGAAAATGACTCCTCTCTTTTTCGTGCATGGAAAGAATCCTCCTTTTTTTATATAACTTTTTATAACCCTCACGCTTTGCATGTTCAGCATGCATCACATGTTTTTGCCCTTTTTATTCATTGTTTGCGCTAACAAGCTTAATGAATGAAAAAATGAATTTTTACATTTGTATTATTTTGCTACCGAAATGTTAACTTTTTCATCCCGTGATTCCCCTGCCTAATTTTAACATTTATAGTTTTCAGGTAAAGTCGTCAAATTCGGACATTTCATGCGGTTTTTTTGACTTTAGAAAGTAGACTAAATTACAACTATACTTTCATATATTTCTTCAATCTCATTTTTTTATCGACAAGTTTACGGCTGTAGATTGCCGTTAACTATTGACAAACTTCGGGATTATGGTTTATTAATAAGGAATTAAAGATAACTGGTATGGATGATTATATAGAAAAAAAAAGATTAGCAATACTGAAAATTATCAACGAATCCAGCAAACCCATAGGAAGCCATGAAATTACAAAGATATTGGCCAATATGGGTTATGAAATAAGTGAACGGACCGTTCGTTTTGATCTTCTGGCCATGGATAAGGACGGTTTCACGGAATATCTCTATAAAAAGGGGAGAAAACTGACGGAAAAAGGACTGGAAGAAATTGCCAAGGCCCGGGTTTTTGAAAAAATAGGTTTTTTATCCGCTAAAATAGACCGGATGACCTACAGGATGAATTTTAATCTTGCCAAGCGTCTTGGATCGATTGTATTGAATATCAGTATTATTGAGAAATCACACCTTGCCAAGGCGGCCCCGCTTATTTGTAAAGTAATAGAAGCCGGCTATGGCATGGGTAATCTGCTTTCTTTAATAACCGGTGACAACAATAACAATAACACTTACTCTATCCCGGAGAACGCCGTAGGGATAGGAACCGTTTGTTCCATC
This sequence comes from Spirochaetales bacterium, assembly GCA_016928415.1. Taxonomy (GTDB): domain Bacteria; phylum Spirochaetota; class Spirochaetia; order SZUA-6; family JAFGRV01; genus JAFGKU01. The sequence goes on along the minus strand of JAFGKU010000129.1, from coordinate 4,282 downwards.
ACCATAAACGGAATACTGCTCGGTCAGGGAATCCCGACCCGGTCCCAATTCGGGGGATTATTGGAAATAGAGAATAACAAACCCACACGCTTTGTGGAACTGATCAATTATGACGGGACCACCCTGGACCCTCTTGAAATATTCATTAAAGGCGGGATGACCGACCACATCCAGGCCATTCAGACCGGAACCGGATTGATCGGGGCCAGTTTCCGGGAAATGCCGTCGGAAAGCAGGGACCAGGTATTGATAATTGCGGATCAATTAAAACAGGCAGGTTTAAGCGGTTTTCTTAAAATCGGTTACCCGGAACAGCCTCTTTGCGGGGTTCCCGTTAATATCGGGTCCTTTGGATCCATTATCATCGGCGGTCTTAATCCCATAGCCATACTCGCAGAATCGGGAATCCCGGTAGAGTCCAAGGCTCTCTCCGGATTACTCGACTTTAACCAGCTTTTTCACTATTCTGAGCTGGAAAACCGCATCAAACAACTCTCCTGACACCCAGCATCATCTATATTAACTCAAGTATTTATTGATGGATGCCGCGGCCGTCCGTCCCTGTCCCATGGCCAATATCACGGTAGCCGCTCCCAGGACAATATCGCCACCGGCCCAGACTTTCTCCATTGAGGTTTTACAATTCTCATCGGCTATGATATTACCCCATTTATTTGTTTCTAAATCAGGGGTAGTCTGCTTGATGAGCGGATTGGAATCATTCCCGATCGCTATGATAACGACATCCATGTCCATGATCCTGGCGCTGTCTTCCTGGATGACGGGTCTGCGGCGGCCGCTGTCATCCGGCTCCCCAAGGATACAATCAAGGGTCTCCAGGCCGATGACGCGTCCTTTCTCATTTCCCTTGATACTTTTGGGAGCCTTTAAAAAATGAAAAATGACGCCTTCCTCCTTGGCATGTTCTATCTCTTCCAGCCGGGCCGGGAGTTCCGCTTCACTCCGCCGGTAAATCAAATGAACCTCTTTGGAGCCCAGGCGAATGGCCGTGCGGGCGGAATCCATGGCCACGTTACCCCCGCCCAGGACGGCGACTTTATCACCCCGGTACAAAGGTGTGGCCGCCTTTTGATCGTCATAAGCCCTCATCAGATTACTGCGGGTCAGGTACTCGTTTGCAGAGAAAACACCGATTAAATTTTCCCCTTCCAGTTTTAAAAACCGGGGAAGTCCGGCCCCTGAACCGATGAACAGGGCGTCATACTTATCCTTGTTCAGTAAATCATCGATTGTTTTGGTTTTACTCACCAGGCAGTCGGTCCGTATCTCCACTCCCATTCTTTCAAGCCGGTTTATCTCCTTCTCAACAATGGCCTTGGGAAGGCGGAACTCGGGAATGCCGTAAACCATGACGCCCCCCGTCTTGTGAAGCGCCTCGTAAATGGTGACCTTGTGCCCGGCCCGCCGCAGGTCGGCCGCGCAGGATAATCCCGCGGGCCCACTTCCGATGACAGCGACCTTCTTCCCCGTTTCGGGGGCAATTTCCGGCAGGGTATCCAGGCTATTCCTGCGGGCCCAGTCCGCTATATAGCGTTCCAGTCTTCCGATGGAAACCGCTTTGCCGGGATCTTTCAAAGATTTACCCAGGGTACAAAAAGCCTGGCATTGTTTTTCCTGGGGACAGACCCTGCCGCAAATGGCAGGCAAAAGCGTCGCCTCGTTCAGGACGGCCATGGATTTATGAAGATCGTCTTTGGCTATGGCCATGATAAATCCGGGAATATCGATGGCAACGGGGCAGCCTTTGATACAGGGTTTTGTTTTGCAGTCCAGGCACCTCAGCGCTTCCACCCTGGCCTGTTCTTTGGTGTAGCCGAGAGCCACTTCCTGCATATTGTTTCTTCGAATTTCAGGGTCCTGGGAAGGCATCTCTTGAAGAGGTATCTTCATCTTGTCCTTGATCTTCAATTCCGTCCCGTTTAAACCGGTCAATATCTGTATCGCTTCCTGCCGCAGCAGGTCTTCTGACTTAAAACTCATCTTTCCCTACCCCTTGAATTATCTTGAATTAATTTTACATTTATGAGCGGCCTTCTCTTCGTGCTCTTTATAAGCACCGAGGCGCAGCATCATATTTTCAAAATCAACCTGATGGCCGTCAAACTCCGGGCCGTCAACACAGACAAATTTGGTCTGCCCGCCGACGGTAACCCGGCATCCGCCGCACATTCCCGTTCCATCCACCATGATTGTATTGAGAGAAACAACGGTCGGAACCTTATATGGCAATGTGGTAGCTGCGCAGAATTTCATCATGATGGGTGGTCCAATGGCAATCACCTCATCAATATTTCCCTGTTCACACAGTTCCTTTAGTGGAATGGTGACCACTCCTTTGCGGCCAAAGGACCCGTCATCCGTGCAGACAATCTGTTCATCCGCAAAAGCATCGATCTCATCCTTCAGGATGACAAGGTCCCTGCTTCTGGCTCCATTGATAACAATAACCCTGTTGCCGATTTCCTTCATCGCCCTGGCAATGGGATAAAGAGGCGCAATACCTATTCCCCCGCCGACACAGACCACGGTACCGACCTTCCTTATATGCGTCGGTTTTCCCAAAGGTCCCAATAAATGGGGAAGTAAATCTCCCGCCTCTTTCTTTTCCAGCAGCAGGGTGGTCTGCCCCACTGTCTGAAAAATGATGGTGATGGTTCCTTTCTCAGGATTCGCATCCGCCATGGTAAGGGGAATGCGTTCTCCGTAAGTTTCTTCCACCTGTAATATAATAAACTGGCCCGGTTTCCGGTTTTTTACGATATCCGGAGCCTCGATCTCCATACGGTATATTTTGTCAGCCAGTTGTGTTTTCTCGATTATTTTATACATATCTAACCCTTAATTCATTCTTAGCTTATATATGAGACATAATATTCTCTCTGAATAACTTTTTTGCGGCAATCCATTGCTGTAAATTGTTATAAAAATGGTTTCCCGTAAAAGGTATCTTTTACGGGAAACCGGAACAGGCATTCGAATTAAACCAGACCCTGGTCAATCATCGAATCAGCGACTTTTACGAAACCTGCAATATTGGCACCCTTAACATAATTAATGAAGTTATCGGACTCTTTTCCGTATTTTTCACACGACTTGTGAATTTCCTTCATTATGGTATGTAACCGGGATTCAACTTCTTCCCTTGTCCACCAGAGCCTTAAGCTGTTCTGGGACATTTCAAGGCCTGATACGGCAACTCCGCCGGCATTAGCCGCTTTGCCGGGGGCAAAACAGATCTTGGCATTATGGAACACTTTGACGGCTTCCGGTGTGGAAGGCATGTTGGCGCCTTCGGTGACACAGATACAATTGTTTTTAACCAGTGTTTCCGCGTCTTCCTTGCTGATTTCATTCTGTGTGGCGCTTGGGAAAGCCGCATCACAGGGAACATGCCAGGGGTTTTTACCTTCAAAATATTCACATTTATACTTATCAGCGTATTCCCTGATTCTTCCGCGCTTGACATTTTTAAGCTCAAGGACAAATGCCAGCTTATCCGCATCAATGCCGTCAGGATCATAGATGGTTCCGCTGGAGTCGGATAAGGTAACGCACTTGCCGCCCAGCTGATTTACTTTTTCTACCGTATATTGGGCTACATTCCCCGAACCGGACACGGTACACACTTTACCTTTCAGGGATTTCCCCTGGGCATTGAGCATTTCTTCGGCAAAGAAAGTGGCGCCATATCCCGTTGCTTCCGGCCGTATCAGGCTTCCGCCCCAATGGAGGCCTTTACCTGTAAGCACACCGGTAAATTCATTGCGAAGTCTCTTGTACTGGCCGAATAAAAATCCGATTTCCCTTCCGCCAACACCGATATCACCGGCGGGAACGTCCGTATTGGGACCAATATGGCGGGATAATTCGGTCATGAAACTCTGGCAGAAACGCATCACTTCATTGTCGGATTTTCCCTTGGGATCAAAATCGGATCCGCCTTTTCCTCCGCCCATGGGAAGAGTGGTCAGGCTGTTCTTGAAAACCTGCTCAAAAGCAAGGAATTTCAGAATACTGAGGTTTACACTGGGGTGAAATCTCAATCCCCCCTTATAAGGACCAATGGCACTGTTCATTTCAATCCGGAATCCTCGATTAATCTGGTAATCGCCCTTGTCATCAATCCAGGGGACCCTGAACATTAAAACCCGTTCCGGTTCAACGAGTCTTTCAAGAATTTTGTGTTCTTTATATTTGGGGTTCTGTTCGATAAACGGAACCAGGCATTCCACGACTTCTTCGACGGCCTGATGAAATTCCG